>JBIIGE010000007.1:0-41242 GCA_044236555.1 Aquirufa sp. | reverse complement strand
GGGCAGATTCAAACGGTGACCTAGGCCCAGTCTATGGAAAACAATGGAGAAGCTGGGAAGGCGCAAATGGTGTCGTGATCGACCAAATCAAAGAGGCCGTTCACACGCTTAAAACAAACCCAGATTCCCGTCGTATCATCGTTAGCGCTTGGAACGTAGCAGACTTGCCTAAAATGGCTCTAATGCCATGCCATGCGTTCTTTCAATTCTATGTAGCAAACGGCAAGCTTTCTTGCCAATTATACCAACGCTCTGCAGACGTATTCTTAGGCGTTCCCTTCAACATCGCGTCTTATGCCCTATTAACCATGATGATGGCGCAAGTTTGTGACCTTGGATTAGGTGATTTTGTGTGGATAGGGGGAGACACACACCTTTACAGCAATCACATGGAGCAGGTAGACTTACAGTTAACGAGAACCCCTCGCGCTTTACCTACCATGAAGATTAATCCAAATGTAAGGGACATTCTAGATTTCAAATACGAAGACTTCACCTTAGAGGGCTATGACCCCCATCCGGGGATTAAGGCGCCTGTAGCGGTATAATTTTCTTTTAAATTATACTGCCAAATAAATAAGAGAGTAGAGATTGTAGAGTAGAGAGTAGAAACACCGAACTGTCCACAGAAAACTGTCCACTGTTCACTGAATCCATACTCATTAAAAAAGGGAGCTTCGCTCCCTTTTTTAATACCACCATTATTCTTTATTCTTTGTGCTTTACTCTATACTCTCTTATCTCTACTCTCTACTCTCTACTCTCTACTCTATAATCTAATCCCAACTACTCTGGCTGAACATCCTGCAATATCCTACAATCCTTGTATTCATCTTCAATAAAGATAAAGACATCATCCTTCGCTTTCATGAACCACTTTTCGATCGCGTTGTTCTTTTTACGAGATAAAGTGATCTGGGATAACCTTTGGTAATCATCTTTTAGGTTAGCGAAGTGAGGTGGGTGTTTTGCCTTAAAATACAAAATACGGACTGCAGAACGACCATCATCCGTACGGAAAGGAATAGGAACAGAAATAGTACCCACCTTCATTGAATCTAAAGCAAAAAAGAGAGCTGGATCCATTGAACTATCGTAGGGCAAACGATTGCCCCCTGTTTCTGCATCCATGATGACACCGCCGGCATCTTGTGTTGTTTTATCCTCAGAGAATTCCTTTGCTGCTTTTTCAAAGGTAGTAGAATCACGTTGAATTAATACCCGAATGCTATCTAGGTATTTTGTCGGTTCAGTCAGATCTAGTTTTTGGTAATCAGGTCTTAATAAAATATGGCGAGCATGGTATTCCTGACCTCTTATCTCCAATAATTGGATTAAGTGAAATCCAAATTCAGACTCCACTACTTCAGACATTTGGTTAGGCTTTAAACGTAAGGCAGCTGCTTCGAACGGAGCTACCATGGCACCACGCTTCGCAAATCCTAAATCACCACCGCGTTTACCTGAACCCAAATCTTCTGAATAGACCTTCGCTAATTCTTCAAAACTCTCCCCCTTATCTACCCGACGGCGGAAATCCATCAGCTTCGTATATAACTCTTCCTTTTGATTTTTATTCGGTTTCGCAATGCGAATAATATGACTAATTTCTACCTCAGCAGGTAAATAAGGTAAGGAATCACGTGGAATTCCATTGTAAAAGGCTGCCACCTCTTTGGGTGTAATCTTTACCTCATCCGTAATTTTATCTTGCATTTTGCGGCCAGTCAATTGTTCCTTTAGAGAAGAACGTAAATCTTCTTTTAAGGTTGCGATCGATTTACCATAGGCTTCAACGATGTTTTTAGCAGATCCATATTGGCCTTCCATCTGTTCCATCCGGCTATTTAGTTCAGCCTCAATCCGCTTATCATCGACAATAACAGAGTCAATTTCAGCTTTAGCTAACATCAATTTATTGACAACTAAGCCCTCTAAAATTTGGCAGCGATTAGGTGTATTTCCTTGACCACTCGTAATGTATTGTTGGTACTGATTTTCTACTTCAGACTTTAAAATGAAGTAATTATCCACTTTTACAATAATGCGATCTAAAACCATTTTATTGTCCACCTCTTGTGCGAAAGAAGACAAACTCCCTACCACTAAACACAACCCTAAAACCCAACGAGTCAATTTCATAAATTTAATTTTTCAGTATTTTTTCTAATTCGGCATTATTCACGACTACTGGATATTGTTGCCTTAATTTAACTACCCACTCTTTTTCTAATTTTTCTTGAAACCCTCTAATCACTAATCCACGTGCTTCTTCAAAACTACGTAATCTTTCTGGCTCAATTTTCTTAACCTCGACCACCGCAAATTTACCTGTCGTTTCCCAAGGCTTCGTTCCGATGGACCAATCAATAGCGTCAATGATAGGCGAATCCCCTTTCTTAAAATATCCTTCCTTCACTTCCACACTTTTCGGTTTTAAAGCATTAAACTTTTTGACCAAATCTTCCGTACTTGAGGATAAAAAACGGAACGAAACGCGGGCATTTTTGTCTTTAACCGTTTTAGAAAGTGGCTTTAAATTAGCCTCATCTTTCTGAATGATTCGGAAAGACGCAATCCCTTTTTTGGTCAAATACTTCACTACTTGAGTGGAACGAAGCTCCGATAAGCTATCAGCCTCTGTCACATCCCTATGACCAGCTATTTCTACCAGATAATCTGAGTTTTTAGCGAGAGTAGCATATATTTCATCCAAAATTTGACCTGATGGCTCCTTGTATTGAGCTGATCCCAAAGTAAAGCCTAAATCAGCTAATTTTTTATTCATCGCAAACGGCGCGTGCTTTAATTGGTCCACTACATCAGTTAAGGTTTTCTTAGAATCTGCTACAATTAATTTAGCCTCTAATCTAGCTGGCAGGACAAAAGAAGTACGGTGCCCGATAAAGTAATTTTGCTGTCCTAGTGAATCCAAAGACTTGTTTATTACCTCCCGGTCAATCATTTTACTATACAAACTACCGATGTAAAATTCAGACATCTGCTCCTTAAAGGCGGGATATTTACTTTCTAAATTGCCTTCTTCTAATTGCAATGTCTCTTTTTCAATCAATTCATCTAAGTATTTCTGCTCGGTTTTAGCAGGCAAATAACCCAAGGCTTTGATGCGTCTTCTTTTTTCATTTTGAACAAATGAATAATAGTCGCCTACCGTGTAAGATTTATCAAGAACAGTAAATATAGATTCTTTTAAAAAGGGCTCCTCCCCTGTTCTTTCGACACCAATACGCTCAAATGCAGCCTTTTTTACAGCCTCATTCACCGTTACCTTATTCTCCACGCGAACCCGCTTCATGAAGGCATTTTTAATCAGCTCTTTTCTATCTGGATCGGTTAAAACCTTCTGTTTAATAAACTCAGACATATCTTCGAATGTCAACAATGGCTTCTTATCCAATAATTTAAATATTTGCCAACCTAGATTCGTACGAATTGGTTTAGAAACATCCCCTAATCGCTCTAATCCAAAAAGAGCATCTTGCAACTCTTCACTTAAATCAGACGAGAAATACCAACGTCTAATTTCACCACCACGACTCCGAGAATATGGATCATCTGAATAATTCTTACAAACTAATTCAAATGATTCCCCCGCTTTCAAATACGCTTCGACTTGTTCAATCTTCTTTTTTGCATCTACTTGTAAGCTAGTAGGTGCATCCACCGCAGCAGAAATAATAATATGCGCTAAACGAATTTTCCCTGAGTTAGGACGTTGATTATTTACTTTAACAATGTGGTATCCGCTAGCGGTTCTAAATGGCTTCGAATATTCCCCAATTCCAATGGAATAAATAGCATTCTCAAAATCATACGTTGTCTGAAGCGAGGTAATATAGCCTAAGGCACCCCCTTTAGGAGCGGATAATTCATCCTCCGAAAATTTAGACGCTAAATCAGCAAAATCACCACCTGACTTGAGCTTCTGATAGATATTTTCAATTTTTTGATACGCAATAATGGTATCGGAAGGGCTTGGATTTTCACCCAGTTTGACGAGAATTTGACTTATTTTTTTCTCCTCTTTCATTCGCTGATAAGCCTCTTTCACTAAATTATCAGCCGTAGGCATATCGATCAAATAGGGAGTCGCTAATTCCTTACGAAAACTAGCATATTCTTCTTTGAATTCTGTTTCATCAGCAATTTTCGCATTCTCAGCTGCTAAAACTTTTAATTGATAATCAATGTAATCAGACAAAAATGCAGCTTGATTTTCTTTCGTAACACTATCAGATTCCACTAAAGACGTGTAAGTTTTTAGGAATTCTTCTGTTGAGATTTTTTTGCTGCCTAGTTGAATAGGCGAATTGCTTTGAGAAAACAAAGCAAAGGGTGCCATCAATAATACTATACTAAATAATTTAAATTCTTTCATACTGGCTAATTAAGCGAATAAAATTACAAATAATCCCTGACAAACACGGTTATTCTACATTTATTTGAATAGTGTATTGATATTCATAAGCGTCTACTAATTTACGACCTCCTATCCATTTCCCTGATCGAATAGACGAATTCACCGTTTCGTATGCCCATTGTGTTTCTGAAACACCGAGTAGATCTTGCTTATCCAATTCACTTACCCAATCTAAACCAAAGGAACTAGCTTTCATTCCCCATAAAAACCATGAAACAGGATTTTCGGCTGAACTTAATGCTAAAGGTATCGCTAATACCCCGCTCACTGAATAAAAGCGATTCACCCATTTTTTTGCTGGCTGGTAATCTTCAATTTCGAAGAGAGAGAGCTGAAAACTAGCTTTTTGGCCTTGTTTTAAACGAACCTCCACTTTTTTTATTGTATCTAATCGAATGACCTGCCCATTCTTCACTTTACCTAGGTAAGTCGAAAAAACCTGAACTGGCCTTATTTTATCCCCTTCCAAAATTCCAAGTGCACCCACTAACACTACCTCATCCCCGAGAAATTCCTGCGTTTTAACTACCGTCAAGTTTTTTAAATCAACTTGAACTCGTTTATCAACCTGCTTATTTTGTTCTGTAACCACCGGAATAGCTGACTTTCGAGAGCAGGAGAACAGAGACAGGAAGACAAAAAAGAGTATTACACGCATGGTGCAGGTTCTTGCTGGGTCAAACAATGAAAACTTCCTTGCCCCCAAATAATCTCCCGGGCTGACAAGCCAATCACCGGACGATCCGTAAATAAAGATCGTATTATTCCCAGTGCAATATCATCTTGCGGGCAATCAAAAATGGGCACTAAAACACCCGCATTACAGATATAAAAATTCGCATAAGAACCCGGAGCCCTAAATCCATCAATCACCACTGCATCAGGCATAGGAATCTCCACAATCTGCAAAGGGGAACCATCTAACAAGGTCATTTGCTTCAATTCGGCCAAATTAGCTGCCAATACCGCGTGATTATCATCAGCTACATTCGGCTCCACCATCGCAATGACCGTATGCTCATTTACAAAACGCACCGTATCATCAATATGTCCATCGGTGTCATCACCCACAATCCCATCAGACACCCAAAGCACTTGAGATACACCATAATAGTTTTTCAAATACTCCTCGATCTGCTCTTGACTCAAATGTGGATTTCGATTCGGATTCAACAAACAAGAACGACTAGTTAAAACCGTCCCTGCCCCATTAAAGTCCACCGATCCTCCCTCCATGATAATTCCTGGTGAAACAGACGGCAACCTCAACTGTGAGGCAATCGTTTGCGGCAACGCATTGTCATCCGAAAATGGCGGATATTTCCCTCCCCACGCATTGTATTCCCAATTCACGACTAAACGTTCTGCACTTCCCTCTTTTACTAGAAAGGCCGGCCCGTGATCACGGCACCAGGCATCATTCGTAGGTTGAACATTAAATTCAATCTTAACAGGATCTATACCGTAAACAGGCAACTGACTTTCCACAAAAGCGCGCAAAGCAGTGGAATTTACATTTATCCGCACCTGCTCCCCTTGTGAAATTGCCTTAATTAAAGCAAAATATTCTGGGTACATCTGCCCTAATTTTTCCTCTTGCCATGAATGATCATTGTGTGGAAAAGTGATCCAAGTAGCCAGGTGTGGATGCCATTCGGCAGGAAAAAAGTATCCTTGTTCTTTCGGAAACATGGTCTTAGGCTTTTAAACGTTCTGCAATCAGTCGCAGACCTTCTAAGGTTATTAATTTATTTACCTCATCGAAATAGGAGGCTAATGGGGTCAAAATGGAGGATAAGCCGCCTGTTGCGACCACCTTCAAATCCCCATTTTTATCTTCTCTTACTCGGCTTATCATTTCTTTCACCATCCCTACATAGCCCCATAAAATTCCTGCTTGAATCGCTGAAACGGTATCCGTTCCCAAGTTAAACTCAGGCATCTCGAGAGGAACCTCTGGAAGTTGAGCAGTTTGAGAGAATAAAGATTTTACTGCAGTCTTTAATCCGGGCGCAATGGAAACACCTTCCATTTTACCTGTCGCGTTAACTAGGGTGAAGGTTAATGCTGTACCAAAATCTACAATCAACACATTTGACTTATAATTTTCATGCGCATACACCGCATTAGCGACTAAATCAGAACCTATTTCATCTGGAACAATCACCTGAATATCTAGGGTCTCATATAATTTAGGTCGCATAACAGCTGGAGAATATCCGAGCCATAAGGCTAATCCACGCTGTATTTGAGGTGAAATAGAGGGTACTACGGAGGATATTAAGGCCAAAGAGGGTAAGTTCTCCCCTAATTCTTTAGAAGCCCACTCCTTCTTAATCCAATTTACTACGCCATTCGCGCTCCAGGGCTGGTGCGTAGGCGTTCTCAAAACCGCTTTCCAGGTTTTTTCCTCATAAAAACCAAACACGATATCCGTGTTCCCCACATCCACAACTAGTAACATCTGCTTATTCGTGTTTTGTTTATATATCTTTTTCTAATCCCGCTGATAAAATGGGGAAACGTAACCAACTCTTTGGATCTAAACTATAATCGTCCACGTGAAAACCGGGCGCATAACGCTCTCTTTTCCACTGATTTCTAGCCCAAAGACGGAAGAATCGACGAACGAATTCTTCGAGCTTTTCTTTGGCAAAAACAGATCCATACCGTTTATTCACCTCTTCTAAACAAGCATGAGGCGACAATAAATCATAAAATGCTAATCGCTCAATCGTATTTAAAATTGGATATGGCATTAAATCCTCCTCATCCACCTGTTTTTCTGAAAGTGGTCGCAATTCTGCACTTGGCTCCAGACTATTGACTAAATGAAGGCCTTTAAAACCTTGATCCTCTAACCAAAGCAACCAAGTCCGAACAAAACTCTTGTCAATCCCCGCAATGGGCGAAATCGAACCGGATGTATCACCGTCCATCGTCGCATATCCCACACTCGCCTCTGAACGATTCGAAGTGGCAAGCAACAAGGCATTTTTTATATTAGCTAGCATCCAGGCACTCGGGGCACGGACGCGAGCTTGCACATTTTGGAGGGTAATATCATCCTGTTTCCAGGTCAAAGGCCTCCCGATGGCTCCTTCAATTAAATCTCGATAACCGTCTACGATTGAATCAATCTCAATCACATAATGTTGTGTTCCGATCCACTCCGCTAACTCCCGTGCTGAATCACGCGTGTTTTGGGATGAATTAACCGTTCCCTGGTAAATTGTTGTTAACAAATCTGCCATCGCACTATCTTGGGTGGTCAAGGGAATATAGGATAGCTTGTTCTTCAAACCTTCCCAGCCTAATTCCGCAGTGGCATATTGGATACTTAACGCACAAAGGGAGGCAATAGCAGAGGAATCTGCTCCACCTGATAAGGATAAAACCCAGCCTTGCGAGCGGGATTTACGTAAATAATCAAATAAACCTAAGGCCACGGCACGAGAAAATTCGTTCTCTTTTTTCTGATCAGCCTTTTCCCAAGCCGGAATTTCGGAAGTTTTTATTGAATGCGTTAGGGGTATATGAATTTCAAAGGCCACCACATCATCTCCACTCTCTTCTCTTTTATCTATCGTCAATTCATGGGATACAAGCGTGAAGTCTTGGTATGAAAAACGTGGTGTTTGAGCTTTAATCGAACCCTCGTGCACAATGTAGGCATCCCCATCAAAAATGATGCGACCCGCCTCATTACCCAGTAAATTCGCGAATATATAAGCGCCGTTGATAATTTCAGCACCTGCTAAGGATAACGACTTTCTGATTTCTGCTTTTCCAAAGGCAAAGTGAGAGGCCGTCGGATTACAAATAACCGAAACGCCACGACGAGCTAAATCATGGGCTGGTCTTCTCTCCCCTTCCCAAGCATCTTGGCAAATCTCAATTCCTAATGTGATGCCTGCAAAATGAAGGCGGTAATCTCCTAAGGGAATTCCTTTATAGGTTTTTCGCTGACCGCGAGGCCAAGCTTTGAACCAGCGCGGTTCATAATGCACGCCATCATCCGCCAAAAATTGTTTAGGGATCAAAGCCTGTATTTTCCCTTTCGCTAGAATCGCTGATACATTATATAAGGATCCTTCGAAAGGTAAAGCTAAACCTACCAAAGTGACCATTTCTGACACTTCAGAAGCGATCAATTCCAGCGATTCCCAAGATTTCTCAGCCGTAAAAGGAGCCAAAAATTGATCTTCACAACCATATCCAGAAATACACAACTCTGGTAAACAGAGAAGGGATGCGCCATCAATAGACGCTTGCTGAATAGCATTCACAATTCGCTGGCGATTTCCCTCCCAGTCCAAAGGCAACTGATTCAGCGCTGCTGCAGAAAAAACGACGCTTTGCTTCATCTCCGTTTCTTTTTAGTTTGTTCCGCACGAATATGCTTATAACGAGGTGTCCACATCCACGAAAAGGCTAAATTAGGACGATAGTAACTTACTCCATGGCGATGCTCCACTTTAACACGACATGTCTGGTGGGGGCAACGAGCTGACCAACAAGCGGATAACAAGCACAGCGTGCTTACTAGCCCTAAAGCAAGAAATAGTCGATTTTTTGCGTTTGTTGGATTCATCGATTAGTTAAATTACAATTCTAGACTTAATTTTGTGATTGAATTCAAGTCTACATGCAATCCAACCTCAAAGATATAAAAACCGCCGTAAAAAGAGCTGAATTTACCTATCCAGTGATGGAATCTTTTTACACCCTACAAGGGGAAGGTAAATACCAGGGACATGCGGCCTACTTCATTCGGTTAGGTGGATGCGACGTAGGTTGCCATTGGTGTGATGTGAAAGAATCTTGGCCGGTGGATACACATCCCATAAAATCGGTAGCTACTTTACTAGAAGAAGCATTAGCACATCCAGGTCGATTAGTAGTCATCACAGGCGGCGAGCCTTTAATGCACGATTTGGGTCCATTGACCGAGGCTTTGCAAGAAGCTGGATTCAGAACGCATATTGAAACCTCGGGTGTAGCCACTGAAATCACGGGCGTTTGGGATTGGGTTTGTTTTTCCCCTAAAAAATTCAAAGCACCGAACGAAGGTATTCTAGCGATGACGAACGAACTTAAAGTCGTAGTAAACCACCCGTCAGATATCCCCTGGGCACAAGAATGGGCTGATAAATTACCAAAGTCTGCTGAGTTATACTTGCAACCCGAATGGTCCAAACAAGAGCAAATGAATCCCCTAATTGTGGATTTTGTCAAATCAAATCCATCCTGGCGAATTTCGGTGCAGACACATAAATTTCTGCAAATCCCCTAGATTGACATAAAAAAAGCACCCGAATCCGGAGGCTTTTCTATTTATAAAGTAAAACTTACCTTTTCGCAATATCGACAAACGCACGTTCAGGAGAACCTGTGTAGATTTGACGAGGACGACCGATAGGCTCCTTGTTAGTCATCATTTCTTGGTGTTGAGAAATCCAACCAGGAAGACGTCCAATCGCAAATAAGATGGTAAACATATTCGTAGGGATGTGTAAAGCACGGTAAATGATACCTGAGTAGAAGTCTACATTCGGGTATAATTTACGAGCTACGAAATAATCGTCACTTAAAGCAGCAGCTTCTAATTCTTGGGCAATGGTTAAAACAGGGTCATTAACACCTAAAGCCGTTAATACATCATCAGCCGCTTTCTTAATGATACGTGCACGTGGATCAAAATTCTTATAAACACGGTGTCCAAAGCCCATCAAACGGAAGCCTGAGGTCTTATCTTTGGCCATCGCAATGAATTTTGCTGTATCACCACCCGCTTGTTTGATCTCCTCTAACATTTCTATCACCGCTTGGTTTGCACCTCCGTGTAATGGACCAAACAAGGCTTGAATTCCACCTGAAATACTAGAAAATATACTTGCGTGAGAAGAACCAATCAAACGTACCGTAGAAGTAGAGCAGTTTTGCTCGTGATCTGCGTGTAAGATTAATAATTTGTTCAAAGCCTTAGAAACGATCGGATCTACTTTGTAATCTTCACCCGGCTTAGCGAACATCATTTTTAAGAAGTTCGAGCAATAATCCAACGATTGATCTGGAGCCACAATTGCCTCTCCGATTGATTTTTTGTAATTCCATGCTGCCAAAATAGGTAAAGCAGCAATCAAACGTAAGATATTCTCTTGCCTTTCAGCTGTATTATATTGACCTTCCATTAAACCTACTAAAGCAGATAATTCGCTCATTGGGTGAGTAGAAGACGGAATAACTTGTTGAATTTTTAATAATGCCTCGTTTGAAACGGTGTATTTCTTCACCGCAGCTTCGAACGCATCCAGCTGAGCCTGCGTAGGCAATTCGCCGTTTAATAATAGATAGGCCACTTCTAAGAAGCTAGACTTATCTGCTAACTCTTCGATACTATAACCACAATGTCTTAGAATTCCTTCCTCGCCATCTAAAAAAGTAATCGCACTTTTTGTTGCACCTGTATTCTTGTAACCTGGATCGTACGTTACGTAACCAGATAAATCGCGAAGTTTCGCGATATCGATTGCTTTTTCATTTTCAGTTCCCACGAAAGTAGGTAATTCAAACGATTGGCCATCGAGGTTAATCACAGCATTTTGAGACATAGTAGTAAGCTTAGTAAATTCGAGGCACTAAGATAATACGTAATTCTTAAAGGTGTATTACCTTTATAAATCCGCAAGAAATAAATTTAATAAAGACAATTTTTTCTTTTAATATTTCAATATAATTCGAATTTTATGCCGCATCTCTCGGAATTGATACATAAATATGCCTTTTCTTCAAAGGATCGCTTTCTAAATTATGTCCAAATAGACACCCAATCCGATCTCCACTCGAGCACTAGCCCAACAACCGAGAAACAAAAAAACCTAGGAAAAATTTTAGTTCAAGAATTACAATCCCTTGGCATACCAAATGCGCACCTAGATGAATTCGGTTATGTTTATGCGCACATTGCCTCTAATGTTTCCCACGAAGTTCCAGGCTTATGCTTTTGCGCCCACCTGGACACCTCGCCTGACTGCTCGGGCGCAGGTGTAAAACCCATCGTTCACCCCTATTACCATGGACAAGACTTAGCTTTGCCAGACGATCCATCTGTCATTATCCGTCTAAGCGAACACCCCGATTTAGCGGAACAAATCGGAAATGATATTATCACTGCCAGCGGCACCACGCTTTTAGGCGCGGATAATAAAGCCGGAGTTGCAGAAATTATGGATGTCGCGGCCTTCTATTATTCGAACCCAGACGTCCCTCACGGACCCATCACCCTTCTTTTCACACCGGATGAAGAGGTCGGTCGTGGAACGGATCACGTGAATATGGAGAAGATTAATGCCAAATATGGCTACACATTAGACGGCGAGAAGCGCGGACATTTAGAAAATGAAACATTTTCTGCGGATGGATTTGTTGTGAAAATTCAAGGTATATCTCAGCACCCAGGTTTTGCCAAAGGCCGTATGGAAAGTGCCCTGAAAATAGCCGCGGAAATAGTAAACACCCTACCCAAAGACCGCCTCAGCCCCGAAACCACCGAAGGAAAAGAAGGCTTCATTCACCCCACAGACATCTATGGGAGCGTAGAAGAAGCAACTATTGAATTCATCATCCGCGATTTCAACACTGAAAAACTGCGCGAATACGGATTCATCATTCAACAAATTTCAGAAATGGTCTTGCGCAAATACCCCAATTCAACCGCTACCTACACCCAAACCGAGCAATACCGCAACATGAACGAAATCCTAGTCGATCATCCAGAATGCATCGAGCTCGCGATGGAAGCCATGCGCCTTGCCGGACTAAAAGCCGAAACCACCAGCATCCGCGGCGGAACAGATGGCTCTCGTTTAACCTTCATGGGATTACCTTGCCCTAATATCTTCGCAGGCGAACATGCCTTTCATAGTAAGCAAGAATGGGTTTCGGTGCAGGATATGCAGAAGGCGACGGAGACGGTGCTTTATCTTGTTGATCTTTTTGCGAAGCAAAAATAGAGTAGAGAGTAGAGAGTAGAGAGTAGAGAGTAGAGAGTAGAGAGTAGAGAGTAGAGAGTAGAGAGTAGAGATTTGGAATCGCCTGCGGCGATACGTTTTTCTTACAAACAAAAAAAGGGGATCGAAATCGATCCCCTTTTTTACGCCATCTTTATTCTTTATGCTCTATGCTTTTTTATTGAAATAAATTCTTGTGTGGAGTTAAGAAAATATTGCGAAGCACATTTTCGTACTCACATAAGAATTTATTCCCATTCAATAGTCGCCGGCGGCTTACTCGAAATATCATACACGACCCGATTCACCCCTTTGACCTTATTAATAATCTCATTAGAAATACGACCTAGGAATTCATAAGGCAAATGGCACCAGTCTGCGGTCATTCCATCCACACTAGAGACAGCACGCAAGGCAACTACTTGCTCGTAGGTACGCTCATCCCCCATGACACCCACCGATTGAATAGGTAAAAGGATTGCTCCTGCTTGCCAAACTTGGTCATATAAACCATCTTCTTTCAATCCATTGATGAAAATGGCATCGACTTTTTGAAGGATGTCTACTTTCTCCGGAGTGATATCACCTAAGATACGAATCCCTAAACCTGGACCTGGGAAAGGATGACGGCCTAAAATGTCTTTGGGCACACCTAAGGTTTTACCTACTAAACGTACTTCATCTTTGAATAAAGCATCTAGAGGCTCCACCACTTTTAATTTCATGAAGTCCGGCAAACCGCCCACGTTATGGTGAGATTTAATGGTTGCGCTTGGTCCTTTTAAAGAAACGGATTCGATTTTATCTGGATAAATCGTTCCTTGGCCTAACCAAGAAACGCCTTCAATTAGATGAGCCTCCTCGTCGAAAACTTCGATAAATGTTTTACCGATGGCCTTACGTTTATCTTCTGGATCTGTTAGACCTCTTAGGGCGTCGTAGAAACGTTGTTTAGAATTAACTCCTTTTACGTTTAGGCCCAAAGTAGTGTAAGATGCTAATACTTGTTCGAATTCGTCTTTGCGCAATAAACCGTTGTCTACGAAGATGCAATATAGGTTTTTGCCGATGGCCCGATGTAATAAAACGGCCGCTACTGAACTATCGACCCCGCCGGAAAGACCTAGAACGACTTTGTCATTCCCTAATTTGGCCTTCAGCTCTGCAACGGTTCTATCCACAAAAGAATCTGATGTCCACGTTTGTGCACAGCCGCAGATTCCTACGATAAAGTTCTTAATTAATAAACTTCCTTCCGTCGAGTGTGTCACTTCTGGGTGGAATTGAATACCATAAATCGGCTTCGAAACGTGAGCAAAAGCCGCTACGCGTACCGTTTCTGTCGAACCGATCAACTCATATTCTGCCGGCAATTCCATGATGGTATCACCATGTGACATCCACACCTGTCCAGTAGAGGATAAGCCATTTAATAAAGGACTCTCCTTTACACTCGTCATGTGAGCGCGACCATATTCGCGGTGACCCGATGCTTGAACGGAGCCTCCGCCCTGGTGCGCTAATAATTGTGCTCCATAGCAAATGCCTAAAATGGGTAAAGAACCAAACAGACTCAAATCCACCCGTGGCGAATCTTCATCTCTTACAGAGCAAGGGCTCCCGGAAAGGATGATTCCCTTTACTGATTCGTCGATTACCGGTATGTGATTAAAAGGATGTATTTCACAATAGACTTGTGCTTCTCTGATACGACGCGCAATTAATTGGGTCACTTGAGAACCAAAATCAAGTATAAGGATCTTTTCCGCCATGGTTGTTTTTGCTTAAAAATAAACGGCAAATGTCGGAATTTTTTGCCTAATTCTAACGATAAAGCAGGTAATTTTGGCGCATTTTTCGGTATTGTACTAAACCTGGCTCCCAAGAATCCCGAATATCTTTCTCCGATTTACCAGCGATTATCGCCAGTCGAAGAGAATCTGTACCTGCTAGTTTATCGAAGAAGGCAGGCGAAGTAAAGAACTTCTCTCCTAGACCTGATTTACTGTAGAAATAGAGCAAGTATTTCAGGCTGAAGCCTAAATTCCGAGCAGGTAAGGTAGAAAGGTTATAGCCATAACACTTTTGGTTTTTCAAAGGAGGATCCATGGCACCTGGTTTAGGAACCGGTGTAAAGCTATAATCCCCCAGTCCAGCGATATTCGTTCCGGCCACCTGAAACTGCAAATCTGTTCCGCGGCCGATACTTACATTCGTTCCTTCGAACAAACAAAGCGAGGGATACAAAGCGATGGATTGGTCATTGGGTAAATTTGGCGATGGCGCAATGGAAACGTGTACCGGGGAGGCGTGGGTGTAATTCACAACAGGAATGACACTCAAGGAGGCTTTGGCACTATTCGCTAACCAACCCTCTCCATTGATCATACGTGCTAATTCCCCCAGGGTACATCCATGCACGACTGGAATTGGATTCAAACCCACAAAAGAGGCCTGCGCCTTCTCTAGTACGGGTCCATCCACATAATGGCCATTCGGATTAGGACGATCTAAAACCGTCAAAGGCACCTTATTCTCCGCACATGCCTCTAAAACATAATGCAAGGTGGAAGAATAGGTATAAAAACGTGCACCTACATCCTGGATATCAAACAATACGACATCGATACCCTGTAAATCTTCTGGCGTCGGTTTCTTGTGTTTACCATACAAGGAAATGAGTGAAAGGCCGGTTTTGCGATCCACTTCATTATCGATGTGCGCCCCAGCATCTGCCGTTCCTCTAAATCCGTGCTCCGGCGCAAAAATCTTCTTCACTGAAACCCCTAAAGATAAAAGCGTATCTGCTAGATGTGTTTTCCCTACTACTGAGGTGTGGTTCACGACTAAAGCCACTTTTTTTCCTTGCAGAGAAGGCAAGTAAGCGCCGAATTGAGCAGCGCCGGGAATTAACGCTTTTTGAGAGAATCCTGTAAAAGCCAAAAGGCAGAACATTAAAACAATACTATTTGATTTACGCCCCATTCGTGTTTTCTTTGCGGTTCAGAATTGAAAATCAAATCTAATGAATTTCCCTCTTTTTGTCGCTAGGCGTATTCGGAAAACTCAGGACACCTCCTTTTCTAAGACGGTGACCTACGTGGGTATCGGTACCGTGGCAGTGGGGACTGCGATTATACTAGTAGCGTTTGCGATTCTTTTTGGCTTTAAAACGACTATTCAGGATAAATTAACGAGCTTTTCTGGGGATGCGCGTATTTCTCAGATTTCAGCTAATCGGTCTTTGTCTGAAAGTCCATTGACTCGTAACAGAGAATGGGAAAACAAGATTAAAAATCGTCCGGAGATTGAGCATATTCAGGCACACGTTCAGAGGCCTGGGATTATTGTGGGCAAAGAGGGTTTGGCGGGGATTGTGGTGAAGGGAATTGGAAAAGATCTGCCGGCGAAGCAATTACAGAAAAACATGATAAGTGGCACGACTAATTTAGCGGGTCCACAGGAGGTGATTTTGAGTGAGGCTTTGGCTAAACAGCTAAAGGTCAAAACGAATGGTTCATTAATCCTCTATTTCTTGAGCGCTCCTGAGCGGCCTCGAAAAGTGAAGATTAAAGGAATCTACGAGACGGGATTAGAGGAATTAGATAAACTATTCATTCTGGCTGAAATAGGCTGGGTTCAAAAGATGAACGGTTGGACGGCTGATTCCTTAGGGACATATGAAGTCTATTTCAAAGACAAGCAAAACCTCGACGCGAAAACGAATATCTTGGAGAAAACGATGCCCCCAGAATGGCGCATTCAACCGGTCACAGAGATTTATCCAGCCTTGTTTGACTGGATGACGATGCTCGATAGAAATATTGTCATTTTCATTAGCCTCCTCTTCGTAGTGGCATGCTTTAATTTGATTGCAACACTTTGGGTATTAATTATGGAGCGTGTCCCCATGGTAGGCCTATTGAAATCGATGGGAGCCTCCGCGAGTCAGATCCGCCGAATTTTTTGGTGGAATGGACTATTCATCCTGGTAAGAGGTTTGCTACTAGGGAATGGGATCGCCTTTCTGTTCTGTTACCTGCAATATACCTACCACTTAATTCCATTAGACCCGGCGAGTTATTACATGACTAGTGTGCCTATTGAATGGAATGCCGCTACGTGGGGAATTGTGAATGGCCTCACCGTGCTTTTGGTAGGCTTTATGATGAGCATTCCTACCCTGTTAATTACCAAAATCGAGCCTAATGAGGCACTTAATTTCAAAAATTAATGCTAAAGAAACTTCTATTGCTACTTTGCTGTGCCTCGGCCGTACAGGCACAAGATAGCCTCCGCTATTCCATTGATTTAAATCGACTCAAAAATGATCGCCTGCAGGTAGACGTTAAACTACCAGCTGGAGTGAAGGAGTTTTGTTTCCCTAAAATAGTGCCGGGAACCTATGCGATTTATAATTTTGGACGCTATGTGAGTAATTTACAAGCCTTTGATCAACAGGGGAAGTCTATCCCGGTTATTCAAAAAGACAGCAATACTTATTCCGTCTCAAACGCCTCCTCACTCACTTACTTGGTCGATGATACCTGGGACAGCCCCGAAATTAAGGGAACGTATATTTTTGAACCTGCCGGTACAAATTTCGAACAAGACACCATGTTTGCCTTGAATACGCATGCCTTACTAGGTTATATAAAAGGTCGGGAACAGCTACCGGTATCGCTTCAATTGAAAACCCCGAAAAACCTCGTGGCCTCCTCCTCTTTACAAGCAAAGGGAGGCAAATATGTGGCCTCGTCTTATCAAAAGTTAACGGATGCCCCCATTTTAGTAGCTGCCGCTGATACCGTACATCTTCAGCTAGCAAATATGGACATCCTCATTTCTGTCTACTCGCCTAATCAAAAAATCAAAGCCTCTGAGGTTGCTAAACAACTAAACCCTCTTTTAAAGGCTCAATTAAAGTACCTAGGAGGCAAATTCCCCGTAACTAATTATGCCTTTCTGATAGTGATGTCGGCACATCTGAAAAATGGGAGTTATGGTGCTTTAGAACATGCGCAGTCGTCCTTTTATTACCTGCCTGAGGACTCCATCCAGGTGATGGGTCCCGTCATTCAAGACGTGAGTGCACATGAATTTTTCCACATTCAAACTCCGTTGAATCTGCATTCAAAAGAGATTGGTTCCTTTGATTTCCAAAATCCCCAGATGTCAAAGCACCTTTGGCTATATGAAGGTCTTACAGAATATGCAGCGCACCACATGCAATTAGAAGGCGGTTTAATTTCGCTCACTGAATTTTTAAACCGAATGACAGAGAAGTACCGTGCTAGTAATTTTAGCTACGACAATTCGATTCCCTTTACAAAGATGAGCAAAGGGGTTTTAGGAAAATACAAAGACGAGTACGGAAATGTATACCAAAAAGGAGCCCTCATCGGCCTCAGCCTTGATTTATACCTGCGAAGCGAAACCAACGGCCGCTATGGAACTCAACAGTTAATTAGGGACTTAGCTGCGCGTTTTGGCCCTGAAAAATCCTTTGAAGATGATGATTTATTCAAATTAATTGCGGAAACGAGCAAGGTAAAAGGAATCGAAAACTTCTTATCCACCTATATCAGCGGAAATAAAGCCTTACCCCTCGCTTCTCTGTTACCTAAAATTGGATGTGAATTACGTGGTATAGACGGCCAAAAGGACAAAAACGCCTATTTGGATGCGCTGAAACAAGAATTAAAGGAAGTAAGTAACCCAAGCCCGGCCCAATTACAATTGAGACAGGCTTGGATCAATCATTAGATACTCTGCGCTTCTACCACAGTAATCGCCACCATATTAACAATCTCACGTACCGAGGCACCTAACTGCAACACGTGCACTGGCTTGCGAAGACCTAATAAAATAGGTCCGATGTATTCGATATCAGCCGCTTCTTTCAATAAGTTATAGGCAATATTCGCTGAAGATAGATTAGGGAAGATCAGCGTATTCGCCGTATCATTTCCTAAAGTAGCGAATGGATAGTTTTGCTGTCTGAGCTCCTTATCGAAAGCCAAGTGCGCTTGCATCTCCCCTTCAATAACCCAGGTAGGATGTTTTTCTTGCAAAATGTGCGCAGCCGCGCGCATTTTTATGGCATCATCTCCATCGGCTGAGCCAAAGTTCGAATACGAAAGCATCGCAATCTTTGGCTTTAAATTAAAGCGCTCTACTGCCTCCGACGTTAATTCCGTAATCTCCACTAAATCTGCCACAGATGGCTGGAAGTTAATCGTCGTGTCAGAGAAGAAAAGGGGTCCTTGCTTACTTAATAACAAGTACATACCTGCCACCTTATTCACCCCTGGCTTCTTACCAATAATTTGCAAGGCAGGACGAATCGCATCCGGGTAGTTCTTCGTTAATCCAGAGATAACCCCATCTGCCCTATTTGTCTCTAACATCATCGCGGCAAAGTAATTACTCTTGCGCACCTGCTTTTCTGCCTCCCACTTTGTGAAACCGCGACGCTTGCGTTTCTCGTAGAATAGCTCGGCAAATTCAGCAAGTAAGCCTGCATTATCCGGGTGTTTGAAATCAAAAATCTCAATATCCCCTAGATCGATGTGGTGCTCTTCGCAAATCGCATCAATATTTGCCTTGCGACCCAGTAAAATCGGTTTAGCGATTCCCTCGTCTAGTACCTCGCGAACAGCTTTTAATACTTTCAAGTTCTCGGCCTCTGCGAACACAATACGTTTTGGTTTCGATTTAGCACGCTTCAGGATGAACTTCATCACCTGGTTATCTAAACCTAAGCGTTTCGCTAATTGCGTCTCGTAGGCATCCCAATTCTTTATCGGCTTGGTCGCCACACCTGATTCCATTGCCGCTTTTGCGACTGCCATCGAGATGGTGGTTATCAAACGTGGATCCACAGGTTTAGGAATAATATATTCTGGGCCAAAGCTTAACGATTTCTCATTGTAGGCCAAATTGACAATATCAGGCACCGGTTTCTTTGCTAGACAGGCTAAAGCCTTCGCAGCCGCTAACTTCATCTCATCGTTGATCTCAGAGGCACGCACGTCTAAAGCTCCTCTGAAGATGAATGGAAAACCTAATACGTTATTCACTTGATTCGGAAAGTCTGAACGACCCGTCGCCATAATCAGATCTTCTCTAACTGCCTTAGCTTCCTCATAGCCAATCTCTGGTGTGGGATTTGCCATCGCAAATACGATCGGATCTTTCGCCATCGCCGCTATCATCTCTGGCTTTAAAATTCCGCCTACTGATAGACCTAAGAATATATCGGCCCCTTTCATCGCTTCAGCCATGGTCATCTTTTTGCCGGCTTTTCCAGCTAAAGGAGCTAAATAACGATTTAAATCCGGGCGATCAGCTGATACTAAACCGTCCTTATCAAAAATAGTAATGTTCTCGATGCGCGCACCTAGTTTTAAATACAATTTGATGCATGAGATAGCTGCAGCTCCTGCACCTGAAATAACGAAGCGCACATTTTCAATTTTCTTTTCAACAATCTCCAGCGCATTTAACAAGGCCGCGGACGAAATAATCGCAGTGCCATGTTGATCATCGTGCATGATAGGAATCTTCAAACGCGCTTTTAATTTCTCCTCGATTTCAAAGCATTCCGGGGATTTAATATCTTCTAAGTTAATTCCTCCAAAAGTCGGTTCTAACCGAGCCACCGTATCCACAAAATCATCGGGATCCGTCACAGCTAATTCAATATCAAAAACATCGATATCTGAGAATACTTTGAAAAGAACGCCTTTTCCCTCCATTACGGGCTTACTTGCCTCTGGGCCTATGTTACCTAAACCTAAAACGGCAGTACCGTTTGAGATAACACCTACCAGGTTTCCTTTGGCGGTATAATCGTATACTTTCTCGACATTCTTAGCAATCTCTAAACAAGGTTCAGCCACACCTGGCGAATACGCTAATGATAAATCGCGCTGAGTCGCCGTTGATTTCGTCGGTTTTACTTCAATTTTGCCAGGTTTCCCTCCTGCATGATACTCTAGGGCATCTTCTCTTAAAATGGATGAAATAGACATATATGATTAATTTGTTGATTCGTCTGCATTAAATTCTCCTTCGTGCTTCGCTATCCAGACCGTCGCCACTCCGTTCCCGATAAAATTCGTAATCGCTCTAGCTTCTGACATGAATCGATCCACGCCTAACAAGAGCGCAAGTCCCTCTACCGGAATTACTTGCAAGGCACTTAAGGTAGAGGCCAAAACTACGAAGCCACTGCCTGTCACTCCAGCAGCCCCTTTGGAAGTTACCATCAAGATACCCACAATGGTTAGCATCTGTTCCCAAGACAAAGGTACGCCATAAACTTGGGCTAAAAACAAAGTAGCCATGGATAAATAGATACTCGTACCATCTAAGTTAAATGAATAACCTGCTGGTACCACGAGTCCCACCACCGATTTAGAACAGCCCATTTTCTCTAACTTATGCATCAAAGAAGGCAGGGCAGCCTCTGAGGAGGATGTCCCTAAAACCACCAATAACTCCTGTTTTATGTAGCCTAAAAAAGACCAAATCCGTTCTCCACAACTCCGCATAATAAATCCCAACACCACAAAAACGAATATTCCCATCGTCACATAAACGGTCAGCATCAATTTAGCCAGGGGAAGTAAAGAATGTATGCCAAACTTCCCAATAGTGAAGGCCATTCCACCAAGAGCCCCTAGTGGAGCTAAGTACATAACGATTTTCAATCCTTTGAACACCCAATGAGAAGCCTGCTGCATCCCAGCAATCATCTTTGCTTTCCCTCGAACATAGTTCAAAAAGATTCCAAAGACAATCGAAAAGCCGAGTACTTGTACCGTAAAATTCTCTTTGAAAAAGCCTAACCAAGAAAATCCAGCAGCCTTCTGGGTGTATTTTGAAATATCCCCACCCGCAATATCCTCTCTAATTACGCCAATTCCTGGCTCTATCAACGTAGAAACAGCTAATCCAATCAATAGAGCGACGGTTGTAACCACTTCAAAGTAAAGTAAGGCCTTGCCTCCTACACGACCTACCTTTTTCAGGTTCCCCATGTTAACTATCCCTAAACTGATCGTTAAAAAGATGATGGGGTTGATAAAGAGTTTAACTAAACTGATAAATAATCCACTTAAAACCTCACTAAGTGTAGGGCCAAAACTCAATTCAGCCCCTAAAAAATTATAGGAGAATTTCGTATCCAACACCTTTAGTAGCGCAAAATCAGGTGCAAAATGACCTAGAAGGACACCTAAAAAAATGGACATTAAAACCCAAAATGTTAAGTTCTGGAAAATATTTAGTTGCTTCATTCGTTTAGGTTCAGTTATCAAACAAATGTAAGAATTATTAAGAAAAATCATCGCTTGTGTTTCTGCCTATATTTCCCGAATTTTGTAGGCTCAATACAATTCGATAGAAATTCAGATGTCAGAAAAAATCAAATGCCTTATTATTGGTTCCGGCCCAGCTGGATACACCGCTGCTATTTATGCTTCACGTGCTGGTTTACATCCAGTAATGTATCAAGGTGGCCAACCAGGAGGACAATTAACGACTACAACAGAAGTAGATAATTTTCCAGGCTATCCGAACGGTATTGATGGCCCGGCTATGATGATTGACTTAGAGAATCAAGCGAAGCGTTTTGGAACGGATGTGCGCTATGGCATGGCAACTAAAGTTGATTTTCAATCATCCCCTAAGAAGGTTTGGATTGATGATACAACTGAAATTGAAGCTGATGCTGTGATTATTGCCACAGGTGCTAGCGCGAAATGGTTAGGATTAGAAGGAGAAACAAAGTTTAATGGCTTAGGCGTTTCAGCCTGTGCTGTTTGTGATGGATTCTTCTACCGCAACCAAACAGTAGCCGTTGTAGGTGCCGGAGATACCGCTGCAGAAGAGGCTAGCTATTTAGCTAACTTATGTACTAAAGTTCATTTAATCGTTCGCCGTGGCGAAATGCGTGCCTCTTTAATCATGCAGGAACGCGTAAAAAATAACCCGAAGATTGAGATTCATTGGAACTCAGAAACAGAAGAAATCTTAGGGGACGCAAATGGGGTAACGGGTATTCGCATCGTAAATAATTTAACGAAAGAAAAAGAAGAGATCGCCTTAACAGGATTCTTTGTGGCCATTGGACACCAACCTAATACCGCCATCTTTAAAGGCACTTTAGAGATGGATAATCAAGAATACTTAATAACAGAGAAAGGAAGTACTCGCACGAGCATTGAAGGCGTTTTCGCTTGTGGTGACGTGCAAGATACCATTTATCGCCAAGCAGTTACTGCTGCTGGAAGTGGCTGTATGGCTGCATTGGACGCGGAACGTTGGTTAGCCGCGAACAATTTACATTAAACCATTTCATATGAGAGTTGTAAGCTATATTTTGGGATTTATGTTGCTGCTTTCGAGTTTGATCTCGAATGCGCAGGAGCGTAATTTATTCAAGAAAAATACAAAAATTGAAGTAAAATCGAACTCTCAACTCTTTCAAGAAAAAGACAAGAAAAAGGACGAGCTAGATGAACTTCCTCCCCTTCTTTTCAGAAATGAAACAGAGTCCATCGGTGTGACGGCTGGATCAGAGATGCAAGAACGCAAATTTGAGCCCATCAAAGTAGTTAATGCAAGTATCAGTAATTTTGACACCACTTCCATCGATGAAGGAGAGAATCTAATCGTAGAAATCGAAGAAGAAGCAGCGCCCGAAGGGACAGAGGACTACGTGAATGTTGCCTCCTATTTTGCCATTTGGAATACAAAATCCATCGATCCATACGATATAGATGCTAAAGATTTTGATGAACCCGTTGACATTGAATTATATAACACCGCGGCAGGTAAAAATTGGGCCGCGCCATTAAATACCATTAGACAAACAAGTCCATTTGGACCACGTTGGGGCAGATTACATGCCGGCGTCGATCTAGACCTAGACACAGGCGACCCTATCTATTCTGCCTTCGATGGTATAGTCAGAGTAAGCAATTACAATGCTGGCGGTTACGGAAATTATGTGGTTGTTCGCCATTACAACGGGTTTGAAACATTATACGGCCACATGTCTGCCAGAGGAGCAGAACCAGGCACCATCGTAAAAGCCGGCGATCAAATCGGTGTGGGAGGAAGCACAGGTCGCAGTAGTGGACCTCACTTGCACTTTGAAACCAGGTATGAAGGGAATCCAATGAATCCCAAAAATCTCTACAATTTCAATCCATTTGAACCTGTTTCTGATCACATTACCATTACATCTAGATCATTTGATACGCGTTCTTTGACCCTAAAAAATGAATATGGTGCAGTGGGCGATAAAGTTCGTTCTAGAACCAAAGCATGGACGAAGGTTAGAAAAGGGGATTCTTTAGGTGCAATTGCCAGACGCACTGGCGTATCGGTAGCGAAATTGAAGAAATTAAATGGCATGAAAAGCTCAACCATTATTCGTCCAGGTCGCAAAATACGCATTCACTAATCGCCATGAAACTAGATATCCTTGTCATGGCCGCTCACCCAGATGACGCTGAATTAAGCTGTTCTGGAACTATTTTAAAGCATATTGCAGCGGGCAAGAAAGTGGGAATAGTTGATTTCACGCGTGGCGAATTAGGCACACGTGGCACCCCAGAAATCCGCTTGCAAGAATCCGCTGATGCCACTAAAATTCTAGGATTACACGCTCGAGAAAACCTTGGTATCCGAGATGGATTTTTTAGAAACGACGAGCAAACACAAATAAAGCTCATCGAAGTCATTCGCAAATACCAGCCAGACATTGTTTTAGCTAATGCCCTACAAGACCGCCACCCAGATCATGGAAAAGGTGCACAGTTAGCGATCGATGCTTGTTTCTTATCAGGATTACGCCAAATCAAAACCGGCAATCTTCCCGCCTGGAGACCAGCACAACTCTATCATTACATTCAAGATCGGTATTTAGAGCCTGATTTCGTCGTGGATATTTCTGCTTATTGGGATCAAAAAGAAGCCGCTATTCGTGCTTTCAAGAGTCAATTCTTTGATCCATCCTCTACGGAGCCAGCCTCCTATATTTCTAGCCCAGACTTTTTTAATTTCATCCAAGCGCGAGCGATGGAGATGGGACATAAGATTGGAGTGAAGTATGGGGAAGGGTTTCAGAGTCAGAAGACGTTGGAGAAAACTCTTTTAGATTAGAGATTATAGAGTAGAGAGTAGAGATTATAGAGTAGAGATGGGTTTAGTCCGAAGGAAATAAGTCCGGAGTCATTATTTACCAATCACCATTATCTATACTCTATACTCTCTACTCTATAATCTTTAAAAGCTCCTGCGGAGCTTTTAAGGCGCAACCCGATAACACTCCCAATCCCCTTTTTTCTCCCGTGCATCGTACACCACACGGTCGTGCAAACGAGAGGGTCTGCCCTGCCAAAATTCAAAATAGTCTGGAATTAAACGATATCCGCCCCAATGGTCTGGTTTAGGAATGATTTTACCTTCGTATTGAGCAGCTAGCTCAGCATAGCGTTTTTCTAATTCCTCACGGGAAACGCGGCTACTTTGTTCGGAAACCCAGGCGCCTAATTGCGATTCACGCGGACGGGAGTGAAAATAGGTGGTGGATAATTCGGTAGAGAGTTTTTCGACGTGTCCTTCGATGCGGATTTGACGCTCTAATTCAACCCAGAAAAAAGTGATGGAAGCTTGGGAGGTAAATGCTAAATCTTGGCCTTTTCGGGATTCGTAATTTGTAAAAAAGCTAAAACCGTGATCGACTGTTTTCAATAAAACGATGCGGCCAGATGGGCGACCTGATGTACTTACCGTGCTCAAAAACATTGCATTAGGCTCAGTAATCTGCGCAGATTGGGCTTCTTTAAACCAAATTGCAAATTGAGCAAAAGGATCAGGATGTACGTGTTGCTCGTGCAATTCTCCTTTTTGGTAGTTTAAGCGCAGGTCAGCTAAGTTCATAATTTCGAGGATAAATTTATTATCTTTACAAAGGCACTCCTTTTCCCCAAATATAGCTGAATTACATGAAAAAATTATTCCTTTTTGACGCGATGGCTTTGATTTATCGCGCGCATTTTGCCTTTGCCAAAACACCCCGCATCTCTTCGAAGGGAATTAATACGTCCGCCGTTTTTGGCTTTGCAAACACGATCTTAGAGGTCATAAATAAGGAAAAACCAGATTATTTAGGGGTTGCTTTTGACACACCCGCACCCACTTTTCGCCACGTGGAATATACGCCATACAAGGCACAGCGCCAGGAGCAGCCGGAGGATATTACGATCGCCATTCCCTATGTGAAGCGTTTAGTCGAGGCGATGGATATTCCGTTGCTGATTTTAGATGGCTATGAGGCGGATGACGTGATTGGTACGATTGCGAAAAAGGCGGTGCGTGCGAATCCGGATATCGAGGTCTATATGATGACGCCGGATAAGGATTATGGGCAATTAGTGGAGGAACGCATTAAAATGTACAAGCCTGCCTTTATGGGCAAGGGGGTTGAGGTTTTAGGTCCAAAGGAGGTCTGCCAACGCTGGAATATTTCAAATGTTGATCAAGTCATCGATATGCTTGGTTTGATGGGAGATGCAGTGGATAATATTCCAGGCATTCCCGGGGTGGGTGAAAAGACAGCCCAAAAGCTCATCGAGCAATTTGGCTCTTTGGAAAACTTACTAGACAACACCGATCAACTCAAAGGAAAATTGCAAGAAAACTTGGTCAATTTCCGCGAGCAAGGCATTTTATCGAAGCATTTGGCCCGCATTATGCTCGAAGTACCTATCGAATACGAAGAAGAGAAATTAAAAGCCTCTCAACCCAATAGAGCCCTATTAGAACCTTTGTTAGAGGAATTAGAATTCAGAACGTTGCGTAAACGTATTTTGGGCGAAGATGAACCTGTGGTAGCCAAGGTGAAAGCATCACCTAAAGTGGACGCAAACCAGATGGATATGTTTGGCTCACCGGCTCCTGCAGCCACTTCCGCCCCAGAAATGGAGGAAGAAGAGGTCAGCACCACTAGCTATTCGAACCTTAACAATACCGCGCACCAATACCATTTAGTGCAAGGAGAGAATGCCATAAAATCGTTGATTAGCTTCTTGGATCGACAGGATTCCTTCTGTTTTGACACAGAAACAACGAGTTTAGTGGCCATCGAGGCGCAGCTCGTGGGTATGTCCTTCTCTTATCGCAAGGGTGAGGCCTTTTATGTGCCATTCCCAGAAGATCCTGCGGCTTGCCAGGCTCAAGCGGATTTATTTAAAGGGATTTTTGCCAAAGAATCCACCACCAAAATCGCCCAGAACATCAAGTACGATATGAGCGTCCTACGTAATTATGGCATCGAAATAAAAGGTGCGACGTACGACACCATGCTGGCGCATTATTTGATCGAACCAGAAAAACGCCACGGGATGGACGCTTTGGCACTCGCCTATTTAAGCTACGAACCGATGTCAATCGAAAACTTGATCGGCAAAAAAGGCGCTAAGCAAGGAAACATGCGTGAAGTGGAGCTCAACTTAATCAAGGAATACGCCGCAGAAGACGCAGATATTACATTGCAATTAAAGCCATTCTTAGATAAACAATTAACCACGAATCCAAAGGCAGTTCAGCTATTTAATGAAGTAGAAATGCCTCTGGCACGTGTTTTATCAGCCATCGAATGCGAAGGGGTGAACTTAGATGTTCCATTCTTACAAGAGATGTCCAAGACGTTAGAAGCGGATTCCAAAGCCGTACAAGAAAAAATATTCGCTACAGCTGGCCAAGAATTCAACATCGCCTCACCCAAGCAATTAGGCGAGATTCTGTTTGAAAAACTGAAACTTGACCCAAAAGCAAAGAAGACTAAAACCGGTCAGTATATGACCGGCGAAGAAGTCTTATCTAAATTAGAGGCCGAGCACGAAATCGCCTCCTTAATTCTCGACTTCCGTGAATTACAAAAATTAAAATCGACCTACGTAGACGCCCTTCCGGCACTAATTTCGCCCAAAACAGGTCGCATTCACACCTCCTTTATGCAAGCGGTGACCGCCACTGGTCGACTTTCTTCCAAGGATCCTAACCTACAAAATATTCCCATCCGTACGGTTCGTGGACGGGAAATCCGCAAGGCTTTCATCCCACGCGATGAAAATCACTTAATTTTATCCGCGGATTATTCCCAAATCGAACTCCGCATCATGGCCGCCTTCTCGAAAGACGAATCCATGCTGGATGCTTTCAATAACGGCCTAGACGTACACAAAGCAACCGCTGCAAAAGTATTCCACGTACCTTTAGAAGAGGTAACTTCAGACATGCGTCGCAAGGCGAAGACGGTGAACTTTGGAATTATTTATGGTGTTTCGGCATTTGGTCTAGCGGCTCAATTAGCCATTTCACGCACTGAAGCGAAGGAAATCATTGATCAATACTTCGTAGAATTCCCAAAGGTGAAGACCTTTATGGACCAAAGCATCGCTGACGCTCGGGAAAATGGCTATGTCGAAACCGTTTTGGGCCGTCGCCGCTACCTTCGCGATATCTTATCCGCTAACATGAACGAGCGTGGTTTTGCAGAGCGTAACGCCATCAACGCCCCTATCCAAGGTTCAGCCGCCGATATGATCAAAGTGGCGATGATTCAAATCCAAGATTTCCTCGAAAGAGAAAACCTGAAGTCAAAAATGATCTTAACTGTCCACGATGAACTCGTATTCGACGCACATAAAGACGAAGTCGAGTACTTAAAAACCCAAATCAATAAGATCATGTGCGAAGCCTTGGATTTAGGCGTCGCGATGGAAACGGGAATTGGCGTGGGGGAGAATTGGCTGGAAGCGCATTAAAAAATGGTGAATGGTAAATGATGAATGGTAAATTATTTTTTCATTCACCATTTACCACTTACCATTTACCATAACATTAGTCAATAAACCTCTCCGTAATCCCTCCATACGAATCAATCCTGCGATCTCTAAAGAAAGGCCAGGTTCTACGGTAGTATTCGCTCGAATCGACATTCACATCGACTAAGGCAATTTCTTCTTGATCATGAGAGGCTTGGAAGATTACACGGCCGAAGGCATTTGAGACAAAACTTCCTCCCCAAAATTGTTGGCCATTTTCAGTTCCAACGCGGTTCACCGAAACGACAGGAACGCCGTTTGCGACCGAATGTGAACGCTGGATGGTTTGCCAAGCTTGGTATTGTTCACGGTTAATTTCGCAGTCTTTTTCTTCTAAATCCCAGCCAATCGCTGTTGGGTAGACTAAAACTTCTGCCCCTTGAAGCGCTGTCAAGCGAGCTGCTTCGGGATACCATTGATCCCAGCAGATGAGCACACCTATTTTAGCAAACTTCGTATTAAATACTTGATAACCCAGATCGCCCGGCGTGAAATAATACTTCTCGTAATAGCCTGGATCGTCTGGAATATGCATTTTGCGGTACTTGCCGAGGTATTTTCCGTCGGCATCAATAACCGCCGTGGTATTGTGGTAAAGACCTGCCGCACGTTTTTCAAACAATGAAGCTACGATTACAACGTTTAATTCGGCTGCCAAAGCACCTAATTCATCTGTCGATGGTCCCGGAATAACCTCTGCCAAAGCAAAGAAATCCTGCTTTTCTTCGTAACAGAAATAGACCGATTTGAACAATTCTTGCAAGCAAATCACTTGCGCACCTTTGGCTGCTGCGTCGCGAATTGAACTAATCGTTTTTTGCCAGTTTTCTGAAACACTTGAGCCACAGGATAGCTGAATTAAGGCGAAGGAAACGTTTTTCATCAATATCTTGGTTTTTACATTGTAAAACTGGGTAAAATTAAGAAAAAACACGTTGTAAGCCTCATTCTTTGATTCTTTTCGGTAAATTGCAATCTAATACGATTGAAAAAAATTGATTTAATGGAAAATAAAAAACAGGATACCGCCTCGGCATTGAAGGATATTATTTCACATGCGAAAGAATATGGTTTCGTATTTCCTTCTTCGGAGATTTATGATGGTTTGCAAGCGGTATACGATTACGGTCAAAACGGTGTCGAGTTAAAAAATAACCTGAAAACAGTTTGGTACAAGGCAATGACGATGTTAAACGACAACGTAGTGGGTCTTGATGCCGCTATTTTTATGCACCCATTGACATGGAAAGCCTCAGGTCATGTGGATTCATTTAATGATCCCATGATTGACAATAAAGATTCCAAAAAGCGTTACCGTGCAGATACCCTTTTAGAGGAAAGAGCGGCACAATTAGAGGACGAAGGAAAAGAGGCTGAGGCAAAGGCTTTATTACAAAAGATGGCGAAATGCTTAGATGCAGGGGATTTAGAGGGAGTTCGCCAAATCATTATCGATGAAAATATCAAGTGTCCGGTTTCGAACACAGCTAACTGGACTGAGGTTCGTCAATTCAACTTGATGTTCTCTACACAAGTAGGTGCAGTTTCAGAGGATGCAAGCTTAATTTATTTACGTCCAGAGACGGCTCAGGGGATCTTTGTTAATTTCTTGAACGTACAAAAAACGGGTCGTATGAAGGTTCCTTTTGGCATTGCTCAAATTGGAAAAGCCTTTCGTAACGAGATCGTTGCACGTAATTTTATCTTCCGGATGCGGGAATTCGAACAAATGGAGATGCAATTCTTTGTTCGTCCTGGCACAGAAATGGAATGGTATTCGAAGTGGAAAGAGACTCGTATGAAGTTCCACTTGGCTTTAGGTATACCGGCTACTTCTTTGAAATTCCACGATCACGATAAATTAGCACATTACGCAAATGCGGCGGTAGATATTGAGTACAAATTCCCGTTTGGCTTTAAAGAAATGGAAGGAATTCACTCGAGAACGGATTTCGACTTGAAGGCACACCAGGATTTATCGAGAAAAAAACAACAGTATTTTGATCCAGAAATAAACGAAAATTACATACCTTATGTGGTTGAAACGTCCGTAGGGGCCGATCGTTTATTCTTAGCGATTCTTTGCAACGCCTATACAGAAGAGACTGTGGGCGAAGGAGAGCAAGAAAAACAACGTGTATTCTTGAATTTCCACCCGGCTTTAGCTCCGGTAAAAGTAGCCGTTCTTCCTTTAGTTAAGAAAGATGGCCTAGCAGAGAAAGCACAAGAGATAGTTAACAACATTAAATTTGCCTTTAATACAACATACGACGATGGTGGCGCCATAGGCAAGCGTTATACACGTCAAGATTTAATTGGAACACCGTATTGTGTGGTGGTGGACTACCAGACCATGGAGGACAACACCGTGACCGTTCGCGATCGCAACACGATGACCCAAGAGCGCATTTCTATAGCAGACCTAAAAGAGAAAATTGGTCATGCTGTATCGATGGAGCGTATTTTTGAAAAACTTTTAAGTTAAAACGCAAACAACGACGATTATGATCACCGAAGAGAGCAATCCAGCAGAAGAATTGGAAACCACTCCTACTCCACCAGAAGAAACACCAGCAGCAGAGACGGCAGTCGAAGAGACCCCAGTTGAAGAAACTGTAGAAACAGAGGCATTAGCCGAAGAAACTTCAGTTGAAGAGACTGTAGAGGATCAAGTTGCTGAAGTAGCACCAGCTGAGGTTGTTTTTCCAGTTGTGGAAGAAAAGGCCGTGGAATTTCCAAGTATAGAACTTTCAAAGGCGACTAAAGAAAGCATACTAGCTTTTTATGAGCAATTGAAAGCCATTCTTCAAGCGAGCGCCTCATCGGCGAATTTCAAGAAAGTCGATGAATTAACGAAAGAAGTAAAAACAGCTTGGGATGCAATTAAACAAGGTGAACGCGCAGAGGCTTTGGCATTATTCAAGTCTTCTAATGAAGATTCAGAAGAAGGTTTCTCTTTTAAAGGTGATCAAATCTCCCAACAAATCGACGCCATTGCTAGCTTTATTCGCACAGAAAGAGGAGCATTCTATGCTAATTTAGAGCAATTAAGAGAGAAAGCATTAGAAGGGAAAACGCGTTTAATAAACGAATTAAGAACTTTAGTTGACTCAGATGACAACTCTGATCCGGCACACGTGAATGCGAACTTTAAAGCCTTCAAGAAAATTCAAGAAGAGTGGAAAGGGTTAGGTAGTGTGCAGGGGCCAATGAATCAAACGCTTTGGCAGAGTTATCACGCTTTAGTAGATCGCTTCTACAGTAACAGAAGTATATTCTTCGAATTGTTAGAGTTAGATCGCAAGAAAAATTTACAAGCAAAAGAGGTTATCGCCACTAAACTTGAGGTCTTAGCGGCTGAAATTTCAAAAGGCGGTGCTTTACAGAAGTTATTAAAAGAGGCCGAAGAACTTTTTGAAGAGTACAAGCATATCGGACCGGCAAACAGAGATGACAATGAGGCACTTTGGGGGCGCGTAAAGAAATCGCTTGATGTACTTTTCGAACAAAAAAGAGCTATTAATGATGCACAAAAGCAAGTTTTCGAAGAAAACCTGAAAGTTAAACGTGAGATTGGCGACTTGATGAAGCATTATGCAAGTTTCGCAGCCTCAAACATCAGCGAATGGAATCAAGCTTCTAAAGCAGTTTTAGCACTTCAAGAGCAATGGAATAATTTAAAGGGAGGTTTGCCACGTGATGGAGGTAAAGAAGTGAGCCATAACTTTTGGTCTGACTTGAAAACATTCTTCAAGCACAAGAGCGAATTTTTCTCTAAGATAGATGCAGAGCGCAAAGCAAATCTAGCAGCGAAGCAATTGTTAATTGACCAAGTCAATGGAATTGTAGAAACAGGCACTATCACTCCTGAAGTGACCCAAATGGTGATCGAAACACAGAAAAAGTGGAAAGAAATCGGTCACGTGCCAGAAAAACAAAAAGATTCAATCTATGCTAAATTTAAGGCAGCATGTGACGCTTACTTCAATTTGACTCGTGAAAAAGGAAAGAATGCGAAAGATGTAGAATTCGATGAGAATTTAGTCGCTAAGCGAGCAATCTTAACGGAGATGGAAGCTATGCTGAAAGATCCTACCCTACTTGCTAGTTTAGGCCAAAAGAAAGCGGCTTGGGATGCTATCGGATTCGTTCCGCGCAGAGATGTGAAAGCAATTCAAGAAAGTTTCCGTACTACGTGGAATGCATTAATTGATTTAGCGCAGACTCAACCGAAGGAGCAACTTGCGGCTTGGGGTTTTGAATTAAAATCATTAGCTACAGAGGCAAATTCAGGTGGAGAAGAAAGAAAATCATCTTCGCCAGATGCTCGTAAGAAAATTCAAGCGCTAGAAAATGATATTGCCGTGTTAACCAATAACTTAGAATTCTTCGCGAAGTCTAAAAACTCGGATAAACTACGTGCTGAGGTCGAAAAGAAAATTGCTCAAGCGGAATTAGAACTCGAAAAATTGAAAAAAGATTGATTTTTTTCAATCAATATTTTGCGTTTTAAACCATTTGGCTTACTTTTGTGAACTCAAATGCGCCTCCTTAGCTCAGCTGGTAGAGCAACTGATTTGTAATCAGTAGGTCATTGGTTCGATCCCGATAGGAGGCTCAAGAAGCTCGACAGCAATGTCGGGCTTTTTTGTTTTAAAACAGTTTCTAGAGTGATTCAGGACACCTTTGCCTGTTGAACAATATAAAGTTTCCTAACGGTTATAATGCACGACTTGTAATTTGAGATCATGCTTCTGAGCAATCTTAATCATATTTTCTGTACCCTTACTCTTCCCATCCCAAAATACTATACAAGCATTAGCAGACTTTGCCATCCGCAAATTACGTTGTGGCCCAGCACCTCTACCTTTTGACCAATCTGCTGGAAACTCTTCAATAGAATAATTCCTCTCAATAGCATATTGAATCCCCAAAAGATCTGCACCTTTTGCCATTCCTGATATAATAACAACGCTTAAATCACATTCTCCTAATTGATGTAATTCTATAAATTCATCAACGGAAGTTTTTAGGAGTTCATAATTCTCAAAATCTCTAGTACCTGCTATGATGAGACGCATCATCTTAATACAAAAGATTAAAAGATTCCTTAAAACATTTACTTACTTGATAAAGTAAATCATGCTTAGCAACAGAAGCGAAAAAATTTGTCTTCATACTAATTAAAAATTAATCAAGTCAATACAACAAATGCTGCTTCGATGAATTTCTCCAGCCAGCCTGACTCTCATAATCAACGAAGAATACTTTCAAATCTGCTTGGCTTTCGTAACGAACAAAATAGATCTTCTTCTTAGCTTGACTTACATACTTAGTAAAGAACCATTTGCCATCATTCATTCCAGCTTGACTTTCGCATTTCACTTTAAATACTTTTAAATCCGCCTGACTCTCATAATTAACAACAAACACTTTAACATCTGCTTGGCTTTCATAATCGACAGAAAAGATTTTTTGACAATTAGCCGTAATGCTAAATAATAGAATGGAGCTCAATAGGGCAATTTTTTTCATAAAATTTTGCATTACTAACTACTGCTCAGAAACAGTCATCCAAAAAATCACGTAGATTAAAACAACTGCTCCGAAGCTAATTCCAAACGTTAAACCGCCTATACCCAGCGATAAAACAATAAATATAGCGCGTAAGACACCTGATGAAATACCCATTGATCTGGCTATTCCACCTAGTACGCCACCTAACCACTTATCATTTGCATTCCTATTCATAATCATTTATTTTTAGTTAAACCTTCTTTCAGTTTCTTATCAATATCGGGGTGTAAAATTACTTTACCGAATATCCCCACCCCTACCATTTTGATTTTTCCCTCCCAGCGAACATTCGTAATTGAGAATAAATAATAGTCATCAACCACTACATTTTCATCGATGAATTTATCAACAATTATACCTCCAAAAGCTGCTCCCAAACTCGCTCCTAAAGCCGCAAATTTGTTGTCGTTCTCTAGCTGCATTTTGTCTATTTCTGTATTCAAATACTCCCTCATTTTATCTTTCAAAATGAGCTTATGTTCTACCGAAGTTGGGTTCGTTGCGAAGGCTCCTAAACATACAAGGACGATAAAAAAGAGGACAAATAATCCTGAGGAACTGGACCCTTTTTTAGCGTATGTTTGATTTGAATTTGATACCATGGTGAATCAGATTTTGGTTGATTTAGTGAATTTAAGAACTTCCATTTTAGTATAATCTCTTTGGTAACAGTATTTATTTAACGGTTACTTTCGAAAAAATAGTCGAAAATCTTCATTTTCATTTAAAAGTGCATTATATTGCACAATATTGACTGAAATAAGCGAAATTTGGAAAATATAACAACTAAAAGAGTATTATAATGCACCTAAATAACATCGTCGAAACCCTAAAAAAGCGTAGAATTAGACTTCAAGTGACCCAAGAAACGCTCGCTTTATTAACTGGAGTCAGCTTAAGGACAATTAAACAATTGGAAGTAGGTAAAGGTAATCCAACCTTAGAAACCATTCAAAAATTAGCCGATGCTTTAGGGCTAGAATTGCAATTAAAAATTAAAAATACAAGCATAGAAAATGAGGTCGACAACGATTCTTTATAAGACTGAACCGGCGGGAATTTTGAGCCAATTAGCTAACGGAAGTTTTCACTTTCGGTATTTGGAAACGTGGCTTGAAGACAAGAAAAAACCGGCTATAAGTTTGACCCTACCTAAGTCAAAAAGAGAGTTCAAATCCCCTCACCTCTTTCCCGTATTTTTTCATTTATTACCGGAGGGTTTAAATAAACAGGCAGTCTGCAGATTCAAGAAAATAGACCCCGCAGATCATTTTGGTATACTACTTCATACCGCTCAATTTGATACGAGTGGAGCCATCACCATTCAACAGTCCCTGAACTAAATGTATACCCAACTCCTCTTTTGTCCAAGTACGTTAACGGAAGGAAATACAAGCTACAGCCGCTCTGCCGTTCAGCGACTTTTCTCTAATCATAAAGTTGCACATGTGCTCCCTTATGATTCTCCGTCGAGTTCTGAATTGATGGCTGGTAGTTTCCTTGAGAATAGAACTAGTATATCAATCGCTGGGGCACAAGAGAAATATTCTTTAGTATTAGAGAAAAACAAGTTGCGACTTGCACAAGCAGGGGAAAGCGGACAGTATCTTTTAAAGCCGATTCCTACGTTAGGGAGAAATAGACACGGGATGCCAGCAAATGAACATGTAACGATGCAGATTGCCCGGCAGGTATTTCAAATCGAGACGGCAGAGAACGGGATTATATTCTTCCAAAATGGAGAAATGGCCTATTTAACCAAACGCTTCGACCGTACTGAGTCAGGACAAAAACTAGCAAAAGAGGACTTTGCTGTTTTAGCAGGCAGAACACCACAAACCCATGGCATCAACTACAAATACGAGGGAAGCTACCTTGAATTGTTCCAAATCATGCAACAATACGTGCCTGCATATGCCGTCGAGGCGTCTAAACTATTTAAACTTATCCTTTTTAATTACCTATTCTCAAATGGGGACGCGCATCTAAAGAATTTCTCCTTAATGGAAACATCAGATGGTGATTTCGTTTTAAGCCCTGCCTATGATCTGTTAAACACTGAGATGCACCAAGCAGAGATTGATTTCGCGCTTCAAGGCGGCCTCTACCCTAAATCACAATACCAAGGCAAAATACTGAACCAATTTCAACAATTGGGCAAATTAGCCCAAATCCCAGATAAAATGGTGGAACGATTATTAGCCCAAATGCTAACTAATACGGAAGAAGTGGAGCAATTAATTCGAAACTCTTTCCTAGATGATGGCGCGAAAAAAAACTATTACCAAGCCTATCAAGGGAGATTAAAACGGCTTAAATACACTTAAGCGTTCCACATTATGGTCGCCTGCTTCACTATCTCCGGCAAATCCTGATTTTTCATACAATCAAAATGCCCTTTAGGACAAGTCTTAGTCCCAAAATTAGAACAAGGCTGGCAACTTAAATCAGGAACGATAGATTGAAAAACTTGAGCTTTTGAATCAACTGGCATCAACGGCTCCACCTGCAATGCGGGGGAAGTGGCTCCCCATATGGCAATTACATTTTTCTCAAAGCCACAAGCAATGTACAACATCCCGGTATCGTGCGAGATGACGACACGAGCTTTGGAAACAATCAAGGCAGATTCATGCAAAGAATAAGATCCACAAGTATTCACAATACGCTTCGGATCTATTGCCGCCAGCGAATCTCCATCCGAGATTTCCTCCTTTCCTCCTACTAACACAATGGGATGCGGAATTTGTGCACATAACACCTGTAGTGATTCCAAAGGTAACTTCTTCGTGAAATACGAAGCGCCTATCACTAAAGCGACATAGCCGTCAGGAAAAAACATGGGCTCTTTAACTTCAGCAGGCACAAAATAATCCAACCCTTCCCCATCGTACGAAACCCCTAAAGGAGCTAATGTATCTACGCTGCGTAAGGAAATGTGGCGATCCGCCATTTTATTTACGTGGAATTTAGTCAACAGAAACTTTTCTGCACTCAACTTATTATACGATAAATAAGGAACGCCTAAAGCCAAACGAATCCTCAGACTACGTAGATTCTTGTGCAAATCGATAATGTAATCGAATTTATAAGCTTTTAATTCCTGAATGGTGCAATCTAGGTCTTTTTCAAAATAATGGAAGTGATCCACGTAGGGATTCGCCTCTGAAACGGCTTTCATTGACTTCTTAGTCAAGAAATGAATCTCTACGCCGGGAATCTGCTTCTTCGCACAACGCAAGGCTGGGGAAGCTAAAACGATATCGCCAATGGCCGAGAAACGAATAAAAAGTAGCCGCATAGGTAAATTATGACTTTAAAGTTAATTCATCCCGGGAGAATTTCTAATGTTAATGTTTTATTTTAAATTTCGGTATGCAACGTAGAAACTTCATAAAAGGGGGCCTTTTGGCCTCATCCCTTTCCCTAACATCATCCTCATCGGCACTAGCGCCTATCGAGTTTACGCCTATTAGTCTAGAGGAACGCAAGATGCGGGTGGTAAAGGCACAAAAATTAATGGCGGAAAAGCAAATTCAGGCCATCATTTTAGATGCAGGAGTGAATATGAATTATTTCACGGGCATCAGCTGGTATCCATCGGAGCGGTCGATGCTCGCGGTCATTCCGGTGAAAGGAGAAATCAACTTTATCTGCCCCGCTTTCGAAGAAGATCGATTTCTTGAACTTGCACCCGCCGGAACTAAGGTTTCCATTTGGGAGGAAGACGAAAATCCATTTGCTTTGACAACCTGTGTCTTAAAAGGAATAGGTATAGAGAAGGGCCAAATAGGTATCGATGAATTCTGTCGATTCTTCATCTTCGACGGCTTGCGAAAATCAGACGCAAACTTTCAATTCGTGAGCGCAGATCCGATCACCATTCCATGCCGCATTATTAAATCCCCGGCCGAAATTGCTCTCATGCAAAAAGCAAATGATGCGACCGTAAAAGCCATACAAGCCGGAATTGCAGCTTTGACAATTGGTTGTACCCCACGTCAAATCTCCCAAAAAATTGCTCAGACTCACACAGAGCAGGGAGTTATGCCTGGTTTTGCATCGGTAACTTTTGGGGTAGCGACTTCGTTTCCACATGGAAGTTCAAGAAAACAAATCTTAAAAACAGGGGATGTCGTGATGCTAGATTGTGGTTGTAGCGTGGGTGGTTATGAATCGGATATTACGCGGACGGTAGTTTTTGGGGAGCCTAGCGCGAAGCAGAAACAGATCTGGGATTTAGAAAAAAAGGCGCAACATGCAGGTTTTGAAGCAGCTAAATTAGGTGCACCGGCTGAAAACGTTGATTTTGCTGCGCGGAAAGTATTAGTAGACGCAGGTTTTGGCCCAGATTATAAATTACCTGGTCTGCCACACCGGACCGGCCATGGTATCGGGATGAGCGGACATGAATGGGGGAATATGGTGCGCGGAAACAAGATGCCGTTAGAGGTAGGGATGTGTTTCAGCATTGAACCGACGATTGCAATACCGGGGGAATTTGGGGTACGTTTAGAGGACTGTGTTTATATGACGGCAGATGGCCCTAAATGGTTCTCAAAACCTAGTCCATCCATTTCAGAGCCGTTTTAATTCCAGAACCTGATTCACGCAAGACGGAATATCTCGATCGTAATGACTCACATAGAGTAAGGTCATTTCTGAGTTTTCTGCTAAATAATCGAGCACTAACTTCAGGTGCTCCGTTTGAACACGATCTAATCCTTGGCAGGGTTCATCGAGTATCAACAACTCTGGATTCTTTACTAAGGCACGTGTAATCAATACCATACGCTGCTCTCCACCCGAAATCTGTAAGAAGGATCTTTCTTTCAAATGACTAATTCCCATCACTTTCATCCAGTGGTTTACCTGCTTGATTTGCTCCTCAGTCATGCGCTTAAACAAGCCTTGCGTATCAAACAATCCTGAGGCTACCACCGAAAAGCAGGACCCGCCCTCCTTAAAATACAGATGTAATTCCGGACTCACATAACCTATCTTTTGTTTAATGTCCCAAATACTCTCCCCCGACCCTCTTTTTCGATCAAACAAGGTAATGTCCTGCGAATAGGCCTGTGGATTATCCGCTGTGATTAAACTAATCAAGGTAGACTTGCCGGCCCCATTCGGGCCCTTTATTGCCCATCTCTCTCCTTTTTGAACTTCCCAGGTAAAATCATGTAAGATCGTTTTAGATCCATAGTTAATCTGTACCTTTTGCATTTTAACGGCCACCTCAAATGGAGCTAATAGGCGTAGCTGAGGAATGGGTTTTAACGGAGTTTCTTGAATAGAGGGCAATTCAATGATTTGGTTAATAAAATCCGGCACATCACCTGGTGAAGAAACTAAAATGAAATGTATCCCCCGCTCCTGCAAGGAAAGCAACCCTTTAGTAAGGACTTCACGACCACTTACATCTAAACCCACATAAGGGTTGTCTAAAATCAACCAATCCGGCTGGTAGGCCAGTGACTTAACGATTTGCAAACGCTTGTTTTCTCCATTCGATAACTGAATCAAAGGTCTTCTTAATAAACCATCTAATTCGAAAAGAGAAACCCATTCCCCTATCTCTAACCCTTTTAACTCCTCCTCCACCGTGTAGGCATCGTCGCAATCGGATGAATTAAAGCGCTGTTGCAAATAAAATTCGGAGAGATTACTGCGATTCTTGAACTGGTGTTGTTGTTCCACCAGCATTACGTAGGCTCGTTTATCTGGATTTCGCGCTTCAAACCACACATCCCCTGTCCTAAACAAACGTCCTGCTAAAGCTTTCGCTAAAGAAGTCTTTCCCGATCCCATAGGCCCTACGATGGCCGTTTTTTGGCCAGATAGAATCTGAAAAGAGATGGAAGTAACTACGGGCTTTGCCCCTAAGGAGACCGATACGTCTGAAATTTTAGCGAGGCAATTATCCAAGAATATTTCCTATTTTTAACAAAAATAAACCTATTCGATGAAAATAGGCGGGATTTCGTCGCAAAATTTAACCCGCAGGATATGATTTAAAAGATATATTCGTAAAATGTATTCAGAAACCTATTCTTACCTATGAAAAATAACAACAACCCCTCACGCCGCCAGTTTTTGGCAGCAGGCTCCATGGCTTCTTTAGGCCTTTTGTGGGCATCAAATTCTTCCTTTAGTTTCGCTAAACCGAACTCCGTTTTTGGTGGTGTTCAAATAGGCGCGATTACGTATTCCTACCGTGGTATGCCGGGAGATATCAAGCAAATCATTCAATACTGTGTAGATTCAGGCGTTTCTGCCATTGAATTAATGGGTGATGCTGTTGAAGAGTATGCAGGCCGCCCCGTGAACCCAGTACCTATGCGTTGGACCCCGGGTCAACCTCGCCCTACGTTAACAGATGAACAACGTGCGGCCATGGCTCAATACCAAAAAGACGTTTCCGCGTGGAGAGAGTCTGTTTCCATGGATAAATTCAAGGAAGTGCGCAAAATGTTAGATGACGCAGGCATCTCTGTTTATGCCTACAAGCCGAATGCCTTTGGTGAGAAAAACTCAGATGCGGAGGTAGAATCAGCCTTAAAAGCAGCGAAGGTTTTAGGGGCCAAATCTGTTACCTTAGAATTGCCTTCTGCAGCTCAAACACAACGTTTAGGGGCTTTAGGAGAGAAGCATAAGGTTTATTTTGGCTATCATACGCACACACAAGTGAAGGATACGGTGTATGACGAGGCTTTGGCACAAAACAAATACAACTCCATCAACCTTGACGCAGGTCACTATATCGCCGTGGGAGCCCCTCACACGACCGAATCACTGTTAGCGTTCATCGAAGCAAAACACGATCGCATCACAAGTATGCACATTAAAGACCGTACCTCGAAAGAGCATGGTGCAGGAAACCTAGCTTGGGGCAAAGGCGACACACCATTGAAAGAGATTTTAACGTTAATGAAGAAAAATAAATACAAATTCCCGGCGACTGTCGAACTAGAATATGAAGTTCCAGCGGGTTCTACTGCGGTAGAAGAAGTGAAGAAGTGCGTGGCCTATGCCAAGAACATCTTAGCTTAATATACCAGCATATAAAAAAGGCCGCTTCGAATTTCGAAGCGGCCTTTTTTTGTGCGTTGATTGCGACTATTTATATGCATCAATCGTTTCAATACTACCATCCGGTCGGTATTTCAATTCTGTCACTTTAATATTCCTCAAATGAGTTCTGCCCGATAATTCCACATCGTGGTAATACAGATACCATTTTCCATTTTGTTCTACGATCGAATGGTGATTTGTCCAGCCTTTCACTGGCTTCAGAATCACAC
>JBIIGE010000116.1:0-3280 GCA_044236555.1 Aquirufa sp. | reverse complement strand
GCTTTGTTTGGACGGATTTCGCGGTGTTTGATTTGCATATTTTACAGCGGCCTGGGGCTGAAGCGGATTATACCCCGGCTGTTCAGGCTGCGGCCGCTCAGCGTTTTGCTACCATGACGAACGAGGAAAAAGAAGAGTTAAAAAACACGGCCCTTCTAGGCCTTCCGGGTTCAGAGGAGGCCTTTCATTTAGAGAATTTCCAAAGTCTATTAGACGAATACCGCGACATTTCAGCAGATCAATTGCAGGAGAATTTGCACTATTTTGTGCAATCCATTGCGCCATTGGCACAGGAATTAGGCATCAATTTATGCATCCATCCAGATGATCCTCCTTTCCCTTTATTAGGCTTGCCACGTGTGGTGAGTACGGAGGCGGATTTAGCGGCATTGATGGAGGCGTCACCAGAACGTGCAAACGGAATCACGTTTTGCACAGGTTCTTTAGGCGTGCGTGCGGACAATTATTTACCTGGGATGGTTCGACGCTTTGCTGACCGCATTCATTTCCTGCATTTGCGGGCTACGTTCCGGGAACAAAATGATCCATTAATCTTCCACGAGGCTCCGCATTTAACGGGCGATGTGGATATGTTCGAGGTGGTGAAGGCCGTGGTGGAAGAAGAGAAAAGAAGAGGAGGAGCGGAGATCCCGATGCGCCCGGACCACGGTCACCAAATGCTAGATGATTTGAAAAAGAAAACATATCCCGGCTATTCGGCGATCGGACGATTGCGCGGTTTAGCGGAAATTCGCGGACTCGAATTAGCGATTCGCTCTTTTTTAGCTGTGTTTTTTGTGGTGTGCAGTTTCGCATTAAAAGCTGATGACGGCTACCGTTTGTGGTTGAAGTTTGACAAGGTGGCAAGTGCTGCTCGCTATGCGCCCTATGCTTCTTCCGTTTCATCGGAGTTTGCTTCGACACCTATTTTAGAGACGGCGAATAAAGAATTAATGAATGGATTGAAGGGTTTAACCGGGGTAAAACCTCGCGAAACCGCATCGAAAGGATCTATTCAATTCGTGAAAGATGCGAGCCTAAAAGAGGACGCTTTCAGCATTGTCGTAGGTCCGCAAATTCAAATCAAAGCCAGTTCTGACCGGGGCATTTTGTACGGGGTTTTCGAATTATTAAGAACGATTCAGCAGGAGAAACCTTTGGCAAACATCAGCTCATCGCCTAAAGTCAAATTCAGAATGTTGAACCACTGGGACAACGTGATGGGCACCATCGAGCGGGGATACGCGGGGCAATCGCTGTGGAAATGGTACGAACTGCCGGAGACGGTCGACCCGCGCTATACGGATTACGCCCGGGCAAACGCGTCGATCGGAATCAACGCGGTTTCAGTCAATAATGTAAACGCCTCGGCGCGGTTTTTGACGCCGGAATATTTAGCAAAAGTCAAAGCCTTAGCGGACGTGTTTCGTCCCTATGGAATCAAATTATTTCTATCAGTAAACTTCGCTTCACCTAAGATTTTAGGTCGTTTGAAAACGTCGGATCCATTGGATCCAGCCGTGCGCGCTTGGTGGGCGGCGAAGACAAAAGAGGTGTATAACTACGTTCCTGATTTTGGTGGATTTCTTGTCAAAGCGAATTCCGAAGGCGAGCCAGGACCACAGGAATATGGCCGTACGCACGCAGATGGGGCGAATATGCTCGCAGAGGCGGTGAAGCCTTTTAATGGATTGGTGATTTGGCGGGCCTTCGTTTATGCGCCTAACCCGAAAGGCGATCGCTTTAAGGAGGCCTATAATGACTTCAAACCGTTAGACGGAACCTTCGCGAAAAATGTGATCGTTCAGGTGAAAAATGGACCCATCGACTTCCAGCCTCGGGAACCATTTCACCCGCTATTTGGTGCGATGCCTAAGACGCCTTTGGCCTTAGAATTCCAAATCACTCAGGAGTACACGGGCTTCAGCACGAATGTATTTTATCAATCGATTTTGTTCAAAGAATGTTTGGATTCGGACACCTACCAAAACGGCAAAGGATCCACCGTCGCGAAAGTCATCGACGGCAGTTTAGGCAACGATCAAATCACGATGATGGCTGGCGTGGCGAATACCGGCTCAGACCGAAATTGGACGGGACATTTATTGTCTCAGGCGAACTGGTATGCCTTCGGTCGTTTGGCTTGGGATCACACGCTGAGCTCAGAACAAATCGCCGATGAGTGGGTGAAGCAGACCTTGACTCGAGACGTGGCAGCCTCGAAAACAGCCACTAATATTTTGATGAAATCCCGCGATACCTATGTCAATTTCACTACACCGTTAGGCTTGCACCACGTAATGGGCCAAAGTATCCACTGGGGACCAGAGCCCTGGTTAGAGCGCAGTCAGCGTCCAGATTGGACATCGATTTATTACCACCGCGCAGATTCGGCGGGCTTGGGTTTTGACAGAAAAGCGAGCGGGAGTAATGCCTTGAGTTTATATCACACTGAGGTAGCGAAGCAATGGCTAGATCCGGCGAAGACCGATTTGAATTATTTACTGTGGTTCCACCACGTGGGCTGGAAGGAGAAATTGTCTTCTGGGCGAACGCTTTGGGATGAATTCTGCTACCGCATGAATACCGGTTTGCAGGAAGTGAAGGATTTGCAAAAGGACTGGGATTCGCTGCAAGGCAAAGTGGATCCGGAGATTTTCGCGGACGTTCGCGGGCGTTTGGCCGCACAACAACGGGAGTCTGTTTTATGGCGCGATGCGCATTTATTGTACTTCCAAACCTATTCGAAATTACCGATTAGCTACGGGACGCCTGCGCGGACTTTGGCAGAAATAAAAGAAATTGTACGTATTTACCAACTGAAATAAGATGCAACATCCATTCTCATTACAGGGGCGCGTGGCGCTCATCACGGGCGGCGGAACCGGAATCGGATTCGATATCGCGAAATGCTTTTTAGCATCAGGCGCCACCGTTATCATCACGGGTCGCCGCGAAGACGTGTTAAAAGAGGCCGTTGCAAACCTGGGAGCGCGCGCGCATTATGCGGTGAATGATGTGGCTGATTTGAGCTTGACTTCACAACTAGTTGAAGGACTCATAGCGAAACATGGCGCCATCGACATCCTCGTAAACAACGCCGGCATCAATATGAAGCGCCCGGCAGTCGAAGTATCTGATGCTGATTTTGCGAACATTATTAATGTAAACTTGAACGCCGTTTTCGCCTTGACACGCGAAGTGGGGAAACACATGTTAGCCCGCGGAAAAGGATCCATCATCATGATTTCCTCGATGGCGGCTTACTATGGCATCGACC
>JBIIGE010000115.1:0-3370 GCA_044236555.1 Aquirufa sp. | reverse complement strand
TTCGCGTTCGCTTAAAAAGTGGTTATTATTTCAAAGAACCTATCCCCGCTTTCCAATTGCATGGAACAAAAGGGAGCTTTATCAAAACCCGTTCCGATCGCCAAGAAGTCGATTTAGATAAAGGACTTGTGCCCATGGGAGAAAACTGGGGAGTGGATGCCGTTAGCGAATATGGTCTTCTACATGTAGATGGTGGCAACCCAGAACGCGTTCCATCGGAAAAAGGAAACTACATGGCATTTTATGAAAATGTGTATCAAACTTTGCGCTCCGGTGCCACACCTGCCGTGCCAGGAGAAGATGGAATTGCCAGTATGCGCGTGATCGATGCCGCCTATGAAAGTCTAGAAAAACAAGCCCTTATCACCTACTAGAATGGAATTATTCAAGCAATTTGAGCCAGAATTAAGTAAAAAAATTCAGCAAGCAGGTGTCATTCGCAAATTCAAGACGGACGAGTATTTGATGAAAACAGGTCAATCCATTCGCTCAGCCGTGTTAGTAACGAAAGGAATCATCAAGGTTTTCCGTGAAGACGATGAAGGCAACGAGGTATTCATGTACAATTTGCACCCCGGTGAAGCTTGTGCTATTTCCATGACTTGTGCGGCAAGACAATTGTCGTCTCAGATTATGGCCAAAGCCCTAGTAGACACCGAAGTCATTGCGATTCCCATTGAATTAATGGACGAATGGGCTGCTAAGTACAAATCATGGTATCAATTTGTGCTGGAAACTTATCGTTCGCGTTTTGAAGAATTACTAGATACCTTAGATCAAATCGCCTTTAGAAATCTAGATGAGCGCTTGCTTTGGTACCTAAAACAACACCAAAAAAGCCTTAAAACTAATATTATAAAGGCCTCCTTTACAGATATAGCTCAAGAATTGAATTCATCTCGCGAAGTGATATCACGATTAATGAAGAAATTAGCCGAGAAAGGCTACATCAACATTAACAAAAACCAGATTGAAATTGTGGATTTAAGGGGTTTGTGATATAAATCACGACAAGGATGATTAATTAAACGGAATTTTGCAGCTGTTAACCAATTAAAGCAGTCTAATGCAAATTCGTATTCTATTATTTATCAGTTTATTACTCCCTAACATCCTATTTGCTCAGCACCAGGAAGTGCATATTGCACCACACCTCTGGAAAGGAAAGAAAAGTGTAGCAGAAGACTCCACTTCCCTTTTATTTGCTTTTAAACATGGAAAAGTGCACGGAAACCTACGGTACTTTTTCATGGCGACTGAAAATAAAGGACATTTAACGGATTCTTATGCTCAGGCTGCGGGGGGTGGATTATTCTACGAAACAAGCACTTACAAAGGCTTCCAAATGGGTGTAGGTGGATATTTCATTTTTAATACCGCCTCCTCTGATATATCCAAAGTAGATCCCTACACGAATGCTGTTAATCGCTATGAAGCTTCGTTGTTCGACATCGAAAATCCCGAAAACAAACATGATTTAGACCGACTAGAGGAGTTATACTTAAAATACAATTTTGGCAAATCACATATCATCGCTGGTAAACAATTAATTAATACACCTTTCATCAACTTACAAGATGGTCGTATGCGCCCTACTGAGGTAGGTGGTTTGTATGGAGAAATCTTTCCAGGTAAAAAGAATAAACTAGAGGGCGGATATTTGTATGAAATATCACCCAGAGGAACCGTGGATTGGTATGGAATCGGCGAATCGATCGGTATCTATCCAAATGGAACGAACATAAATGGATCAAAAGGAAATTATGCGAAGAACATCGAATCAAAAGGCATTTATTTAGTAGGATATACACATTCTTTACTCAAAGGTCATTCCCTTAAATTCTGGAATGTATTGGTTGAAAATGTTTTCAATACCTCCCAATTTCAATGGGACGCTAAAAAAGGAAATTGGGTGGCAGGCCTTCAGTATACAGAACAACATGCCATCAATCACGGAGGGAATGAAGACCCATCAAAGACTTATTTTGACCCATCTCAAATGTCCCGTGTATTTAGCACAAAGCTAGGATGGGAAAACAACCAGTGGAAAACGTCACTAAATTACACGCGAATTACGGGTGAAGGCCGGTATTTAATGCCAAGAGAATGGGGAAGAGATCCTTTTTACACCTTTATGCCCAGAGAGCGAAATGAGGGTTTTGGAGATCTTCACGCATTCGTAGGAAAGTTAAATTACCATCCTTACAATGGCCCATTAAAAGCCTCAGTAGCTTATGGCGTATTCCAATTACCCGATGTGAAGCAGGTTGCTTTAAATAAATATGGTCTACCTAGCTATAACCAATTAAACGTAGAACTTACTTATGAATTCGAAGGATTCTTGGAAGGTTTAGAGATTCAAGGTTTATATGTTCATAAATACAATCAAGGTGAGACCTATGGAAATGAGAAATATATCATAAATAAGGTGGATATGAGCAATTATAACGTGGTTTTAAACTTTCACTTTTAGCCCTAATAAAAAAAAGAGCCTTGTGATAAAAATCACGAATAAGCTCTAATTATTCCCTGAAATTTGTATTATCAAAACAACAAAAAACACACATGGAAATCGTTGGCTATTTTGCTTCATTACTTATCGGAATTTCACTAGGCCTAATTGGAGGTGGTGGATCCATTTTAACAGTACCCGTATTAGTCTACTTATTCGGAGTAGAACCTATTCTCGCAACCGCTTACTCGTTATTTGTGGTTGGAGCTAGTTCTTTAGTAGGAGCTTTTCCTAAATATAAGCAAGGGATGATTAATGTTAAGACAGCGGTAATTTTTGGTATCCCTTCTATTGCAGCTGTTTATGCCACTAGAAAGTTCATCGTGCCTTTAATTCCAGCTGAGGTATTCGCCATTGGTGATTTCATGGTCACCAAATCTATTTTAATGATGGTTTTATTTGCCATTTTAATGGTAGCGGCCTCTATTTCAATGATCCGCGGAAAATGCGAACAATGTGAAAAAGAGAAATTAGGCACCTATGTTCCAGAGGAACAAGTATTCAATTACCCAATGATCTTATTAGAGGGGGCTGTAGTAGGTACCTTAACGGGCTTAGTAGGTGCAGGTGGCGGATTCTTAATTATACCCGCTTTAGTCATGCTTTCTAAGTTATCCATGAAGCAGGCAGTAGGTACTTCCTTATTAATCATTGCAGCGAAGTCATTAATCGGGTTTACAGGAGATCTTGGACATGCAGAAATTGACTGGACACTTCTATTAACCGTTACAGGTTTAGCCATCGTGGGTATCTTCTTCGGTGATGTCTTAAGTAAAAAAGTAGATGGAAATAAATTAAAAGTAGGTTTTGGCTGGTTCGTATTAGTGATGGGAGTTTACATCTTAGTGCAGCAATTAG
>JBIIGE010000168.1:0-12607 GCA_044236555.1 Aquirufa sp. | reverse complement strand
AATACAAATAAATAAAGCCACAACGCATCTAAAAAATGCCAATACGTGGCGCAAATCTTAATTTGGGTCAATTGCTTTGCGTTTATCTTCAATCTAAAGGCCGCCACTAAGGCGAAGATTAGAACGACAAGGCCTGAAACAAGGTGTAAACCGTGTAAACCTGATAAAACATAAACAAAAGAACCGGATGGATTACCTACAAAATAAACGTTCATTTCCACTAATTGGATCCAACCGTAAAATTGCATTACTAAAAACAGTAATCCGAGCACAAAAGTAATAGAAATACTCATTCGAAGTGCATTAAATTGGTCTTTTTTTGCAGCTAAAAGTGAGTAATGCATCGAAATACTGCTCAAAATTAAAACGCCTGTGCTATAGCTAAATAAACTAGGCATTTGGAATTCTACCCAGTTCCCTTCCGCTTTTCTAACTAAATAAGCCGAAGTGAAGGCTGCGAATAACATGATGATCGATACGATGAACAACCACATCGTAAAAATTTTCGGGTTGACCGAACGGGTTTCAGCCGGTTCGATTACATTCTCTGTTGATTTCATGATTTAAACTTTATCAAATAATAAGGCAATTTGTATGATGATTAAATAGAAAAAGGAACCAAACATCATCCACTTCGCGGCCTTATCTGTGGGACGCATCATGAGGTAGAAGGTTTGGCATAAAAATAGAATTCCTGCTATCACCGTGATGATTGCTGATTGAATTCCAGTGATGTGCAGTAAATACGGCACAAATCCCAAAGGCACTAAAAAGAGCGTATAAATCATAATGGTGAAAGCCGTCTTAATATCTTTCTTTCCATCATTCGGTAACATCTTAAATCCAGCCTTGCGGTAATCCGCATCCGCCACCCAAGCAATCGCCCAGAAGTGCGGAAATTGCCAGAAAAATTGAATCGCAAAAAGTATCCCTGGTTCCCAGCCAAAATGCCCTGTCGCCGCCACCCATCCAATCATGGGAGGGAAGGCCCCTGGAAAGGCTCCTACAAAGACAGAGATAGGCCCCACACGCTTTAGTGGCGTATAAACGTAACCGTATAAAATGTAAGATAACAGACCGACTAATGCCGCTTTCCAGGTGAAATAGCTTAACAGGCCTAGAGCGATGACCGCTAATACATAGCCGAAGTTTCTAGCCTGAGCGGGCGTTAAAGTTTCCGTAGGCAAAGGGCGCTGTGCTGTTCGCTTCATCAACTTATCGAATTCAATTTCTTTCAATTGATTGACGATATTCGCCGCCCCGGTTAAAACGAATCCAGCTAGGGAGATTAAGAAGATCCCAAGCGGTTTATGCTCAATGGGCGCTAATAAATACCCGAACGTCCCTGAAAAGGCTACCGTCATAGATAGTCTTGATTTTAATAGGGCGATATAGGGTTTTATAGACGACATTTAGGCGTTTTTTGTTTGTATCCACGAGCTGATGTGCCAGCCGATTAATACTAATGAGATTAAAAGATGCACTGCTTGACTTCCTAGTGGGAGTGCGAAGTAGGCCATCAAAATTCCAGTTCCTAGTGAAATACCGATTAAAACGAGTATTCCTTTTCGGTAGGTTTGTAGTGGACTTTCTGCTAACTTCTTCCAAAGAATCAGGTGGCAAAGTAAAATCACCCACGAGAATGTTCTGTGAATGATATAGCCCAGATCTAGGTTTTCGACCCATTGGTCTTTGGCCCCTTCCCCTAACGCTTTGATCACGTGGTCCATATTCTCGCGCACTTGTGTGCCCAAGATGATTTGGACTAAAACCACAAGTAAACTTATCCCAATCCACTGGCGATTCAACACCGGTATAACCTCAGACGAAGATTGATTGTTTAGCGCTTTTACTAAAAAAAAGATGACTCCGATGGACAATAACATGTGAGCAGTAACCACACCTGGTAATAGAAAAGAGTCCACCACATATTTCCCTATTACCGCATTCGCTAAGATTAATAAGAGGCTTGCTAAAGTAGGCAAGAATACATTTCTCCCCTCTTTATAGGCTAAAACGGTGGTGATTAAAACGATTAATCCCGTCAAAGCTCCTAATAACCGGTTAATGTATTCAATCCAGGTTTTAGTGGCGTTGAATTCAACTTCTCCATGCAACTTGTCCTGGTAAATGACTTCGTAATGAAGGGGCAACTCCTCCACTTTTGTGGGTGGGATGAAGCGTCCAAAACACTTCGGCCAATCCGGGCATCCCATTCCTGATCCTGTGCTGCGAACGATTCCGCCAGCGAGGATAAGCAAATAAATGCTCAGGAGTGAAAGGATTGCGAAATTTCTAAAGGCCATTTTTGGGGTAAAAAAAAGATGCATCTAAATGAGATTCATTCGGATGCATCTTTGATTTTTTGGGTTAATTAACGGTTATAACTTTCGTTTTGCGCGCCTAATAAACCATCGATATCTTTCTCTTTTGCAATTTCTGCCTCTTCCTCAGGAAGGTTAGAGCTCTTAGTTGCAGAGAATGGTACGTTTTGTGGAATGAAATCTTGTTCAGCACCTGGCTTAGAATAATCATAAGGCCAACGGTATACTGCAGGAATTTCGCCTACCCAGTTTCCGTGTTCTGGATTAATAGGTGTTGTCCACTCTAATGTATTCGAGTTCCAAGGATTTTGTGGAGCTACTTTTCCTTTAAAGATCGAGTAGAAGAAGTTCCAAGCAAAGATCGCTTGAGCAGAGAACGTAATGATCGCTGCAATCGAGATGAATGAGTTCATATCTGTAAAGGCCGCTGCGCCATCATTTCCTACCGCTGTGAATGAGTAGTAACGACGAGGGAAACCTGCGATACCGATATAGTGCATTGGGAAGAATACCATGTAAACACCTACGAACGTAAACCAGAAGTGAATATAACCTAAGGTCTTGTTCATCATACGACCGAACATCTTAGGGAACCAGTGGTAAACACCTGCCATTAATCCGAAGAACGATGCCGCACCCATTACTAAGTGGAAGTGAGCTACTACGAAGTAGGTATCGTGTAAGTTAATATCTAAAGCAGAGTTACCTAAGATGATACCTGTTACACCACCCGAGATGAATAGTGAAACAAGACCTATCGAGAACAACATCGCTGGAGTAAAGATCAAATTACCTTTCCAAAGTGTGGTAATGTAGTTAAACGCCTTCACCGCAGATGGTACGGCGATGATTAAGGTTAAGAACATAAATACCGAACCTAGGAACGGGTTCATACCGGTTACGAACATATGGTGAGCCCATACAATGAACGCAAGCACGGTAATACCCATCATTGAACCAATCATCGCACGGTATCCGAAGATAGGCTTACGTGAATTAGTTGCAATGATCTCAGATGTCATACCTAAAGCTGGAAGCAATACGATATATACCTCTGGGTGACCTAAGAACCAGAATAAATGCTGATATAAAATGGCTGATCCACCTACATTAGGTAAAGCTTGACCTTGGATATAAATCTCAGACAAGTAGAATGATGTTCCAAATGAACGGTCAAAGATCAATAATAAAGCAGCTGATAATAATACAGGGAAAGATAATAAACCTAATACCGCTGTGAAGAAGAATGACCAAATCGTCAATGGCATCTTAGTAAACGTCATACCACGTGTACGTAAGTTAATTACAGTACAGATGTAGTTAATACCACCCATTAATGATGAAACGATAAAGAAGGTCATGGACGTTAACCACAGAGTCATTCCTAATCCAGAACCTGGCATTGCTTGTGGCAAGGCAGATAAAGGAGGGTAAATTACCCATCCACCTGATGCAGGTCCTGTCTCAATGAATAAAGAGGAGAACATGATCACCGATGACAAGAAGAAGAACCAATAGGATAACATGTTAATGAATCCAGAGGCCATATCTCTTGCACCAATTTGTAATGGAATCAAGAAGTTAGAGAACGTTCCAGAAAGTCCTGCTGTCAATACAAAGAATACCATGATGGTACCGTGCATCGTTACAAGGGCTAAATAAAACTCTTTGTCTAGTTTTCCACCCTCGTCAATCCATCCACCTAAGATAGGACGTAACCAATCTAATTGCATGTCAGGGAAACCTAATTGCAAACGGAAGATGATCGAGAATGATCCCCCAATAAAGGCCCAAAGAATACCTGAAATCAAGTATTGCTTGGCAATTGTTTTGTGATCAGTTGAGAAGATATACTTCGTCCAAAAATTTAGCTCATGGTGCTCATGCTCATGATCGTGTGCATGGGTGTGAACTTCTTCAGCGTGTGATGTTGCAGTTGACATATGAATTTATTTTCTACTGTTCGTTGTTAAATTAGTTTACACTTACGGCTTCGTCTGCAGGTGCAGCTGCGCTATCTACCGCAACTGGTTCCACAGGGATATATTTAGAGGCTTTTGATTTTAAGTTATCAGGAACTTTAGCTAAATACGTAGGATTAGTTGCTAAGAATGGCTTTTGCTCTGCACACCATTTAGCATAATCTTCTGGCTCGTCTACGAATACAGTAATCGCCATACCAAAGTGACCACGGCCACAAACCTCCGTACAGTTTAACTTAAAGTTGAAATCTTTCTTACCTAGCTTAGCACGCATCTCGTCCGTAGACATGTTCGGTGTGAACCAGAACTTCGTAGGCATACCTGGAACCGCATCCATCTTCACCCGGTGGAATGGTAAATATACCGAGTGTAAAACGTCTTGAGCGTGAATCTTTAAAAGAACTGGCTTTCCTTTTGGAAGGTGAAGTTCCGTTGCTGTAAAGTCATCAAAAGAGTGCTTATCTGTAAAATCAATACCGATATTGTTTGTCTCGTCGATTAACTTGTAGTTATAGTTACCTAATTGGTTATCATCTACACCGGCGTAACGTACATACCAGCCAAATTGGTGACCTGTGATTTCGATTACAACGGCATCGCTAGGTGCTTGCGACGTAATATCTCTCCAAGTTCTCCATCCCGTGAATACTAAAATCGCCATAATAATAGCCGGGATAACCGTCCATATTAATTCTAATTTATGGTTAACTGGATAGAAAGTTGCTTTTCTGTTTTTGTTGTAACGGTATTTGAAGGCGAAGAATAACAAGAGCGAATTTGTGAAAAAGAACGCTAACGTAACTACTGCCATTGAAATCCAAAACATGCTATCTGTTCTCAGACCATGTTCTGAGGCAGCAACAGGTAAAAAATCAGGTTGAGCTACTAAAAATGACCAAACACCGGCAATGGTACCCAATGCCCAGAAAATGATCATACCATACGCATTCGCATCGTTACTTGAATCTACAGCTGAATCCGTATTTTCTGCTCTTTCTAATGATTTATTTAACTTAATACTTTTGCTGATTACATTAATCGCAAGAGCAAAAAAGATAACTGATAAAAGACCTATTAGGTAAAACATAAGTGTTATTTTAATAGAAGTTCAAAAATTAAATATCGTGGTGTAATGCTTCTGGCAAGAATGGGTGGTTTTTCGCCACTAAACTTGCTTTTGTTAACTCTCCAGATATCACATAGATAAAGGCTGAAGCAAAAACCGTAACCATTCCAAATTCCACTAATCCATATCCCCCGTGTTTACCAACAACTCCTGGCATAATCATTTGGTAGAAATCAATATAGTGACCTGCAATAATTAAGAAAGCAGCGATCTTCAAGAAGATACGTGTTCTCTTTGCATCACGTGTCATAAGAACTAAGAAAGGCAGCAAGAAGTTTAGAATTACCATTAAAATTTCTGATGCTTTGTAAATTTTATTATGACCTTCCCAACGCTCTAAGAAATAGATTGTTTCTTCTGGTAAGTTTGCATAGTAGATCAATAAGAATTGCTCGAACCAAACATAGGTCCAGAAGATAGAGAACGCGAACATAAACTTACCTAAATCATGTAAATGGTTCTCATTCACATAAGCCATTAAGCCTTTGTCTTTTAAGTACAATACCGCTAATACGATAACCGCATAAGTCGTTACGTGCCATGAAGCAAACATGTACCATCCGAACATCGTTGAGAACCAGTGCGTGTCGATCGACATCACCCAGTCCCAGGCGAAGATCGAACTAGATGCTCCAAAGATCACGATGAAGGCAGTACCGATTTTCACTAACTGGTTAAAGTATTCTGTTCCGCCGTTCAAATCTTCTTCTAAAGATTTCTTACGTAACATGTTCCAAAGAAGAATCCACAATCCGCCAAATACGACTAAACGAATCAAGAAGAAGTTCTTGTTCAAATAACCAGATTTACCAGCAATGATTTTATCATAGTTCTCACTTCCTACTTCCGTCACACCATGGTGCATCCAGTGGAAAATGACATCTCCTTTAAAGAAGAAAACCAAGATCAAGATAGGTAATGAAATGTATAAGAACTTAGGGAAAGCCTCAGGAACACGCTTCATCACAGATGACCATCCTGATTTAGTTAAGTATTGTAAAGAAACAAAGAACATACCTACTACCGCTATACCCGTAAAAAATACAGCATTCAACCATAGGTTTGCCCAAATGCGATTCGTCCAATCGTAGTGCTCTTCCGCTCCAGCTTGGTGAGAAACCGCACCACCTGATACATGCTCAGCTGCTGCTTCGTGTCCCGCGTTAGCTGCCTCATGTCCCGCTTTCACGGCATCATGTCCTGCTGCTGCTACTTCGTGACCACCTGCTTCTCCTTTAGATAAAAGGTAAATACCAATAACTAAAGCAACAACGCCTGCGATGAAAGCATAAATAATTCGCTTCTTGCCTTCTGAGGTAAACTCAAAATGCTCCTCTACGTTTGCTGGGGAAAAATGTGAATGTCCCGCCATTTTATTCTCTATTTTAAATGAATTAATTTAAATCTTATTGTTTTTGTAACTCGTGTACATAAAGTACGATTTTCCAACGGTTCTCTGAGGAAATCTGTGAACCATGAGGCCACATACGTCCTTTACCATGTGTAATTACGTGGTAGATATGGCCGTCGTTAACGTCTTTCAGTGCATCACTTGAGTATACAGGAACCCCTTTATACGCTTTAGCTACTAAACCATCGCCTTTTCCACCTTCACCATGGCAGTGCTGGCAGAAACGCTCGTATTGTAATTTCCCAGCTTCGATATTTTCTGGTGTCGCAGCTAATGGGTTTTTCAACAATGCAGCAGAATAAGAAAGACTATCGTTAGGAACTGTTTTTGCTAATAATTCTTGTGCTAAGAAAGCTTTTTTCAAGCTATCTGCACCTGTGTATTTCTTACGAGAAACGGTACCCGCCACTGGTAGACGCATATTCATCCCATAAGGGTTGATTTTATTCGTATCCCCTTCTAATTGGGTTAATGGCTCGTAACCTACTGAATTATACATGTTAGGTGCAAATTCTGTACCTGTATCATTATGGTCATCTCCACAGGATATAAGCCCTGCCGTTAGGCCGACTAATAAAGTGAATTTATGAATAGAATTGAACATATCTTCTTGAGAATTATTCGTTTAATTATTTAACATTTACTTCAATGGCTCCTGACTCTTTCAAGGCTTTCTTGATATCGGCAGCACTAACTTTGTTCTTATCCACGTTGATAGCCATCACAAATTTGTCATCTGTTGTACGAATATCGAGTGGAAGAGTAGGATTACCTGGCCATAAGTCATTTGAGATACAGAAAGTAGTTACTAGGCCAAAAGCCGTGAACAATACCGTTCCCTCAAATGTTACCGGTATCCAGTTAGGAAGTGCAAAGAAGTCTTTACCTCCAATGATCATAGGCCAGTCAAACACCATCGTGTAACTGATTAATGATAATGCACAGATTAAACCTAGTGTACCGAACATAAAGGCAGCGATAGGTAAACGCGTACGCTCATGTCCTACGGCTACGTCTAAACCGTGAATAGGGAATGGAGTAAATACGTCTTCGATTTTGATTCCTTTAGCCTTTACCTCGCCTACTGCGTGTAAAACCTCGTCCTCATCGTCATAAACTCCCAAAATGTAGTTAGTTGTCGAACTCATATTGTTTAAATTTCGAATTGCTATAAAAATTATTCGTCTGTTTTCTTTGCCGCCTTCGCTTTCTTCGCTGGGAAGTTAGACGAAACTCCTTTCATTACGGATTTTACTTCCGCCATATTTACCACCGGTAAGAATTTAGCGAATAAGAAGAATAACGTAAAGAATAAACCGAATGAGAAGATGTAATCACCGATATCATACATCGTAGGAGAGAACATCGCCCAAGAAGATGGAATGTAATCACGGTGTAATGAAGTCACGATAATTACGAAACGCTCGAACCACATACCTACGTTTACAACGATAGATAAGAAGAATGAAACCATTAAGTTCGTACGAATCGCTTTAGACCAGAATAACTGAGGAGAGATAACGTTACACGTCATCATCATCCAATATGCCCACCAGTATGGACCAGTGGCACGGTTAATGAAGGCATAGCTTTCATATTCCACACCTGAATACCAAGCGATAAAGAACTCAGTTAAATAAGCGATACCTACTACTGAACCCGTTACCGTGATAACGATATTCATCATTTCAATATGCTCGATAGTGATATAATCCTCTAATTTGAAAACCACACGTGTGATTAACAATAAGGTTTGTACCATCGCGAAACCGGAGAAGATCGCACCCGCCACGAAATACGGAGGGAAGATCGTCGTGTGCCATCCTGGGATAACAGACGTTGCAAAGTCCATCGATACAATCGTGTGTACAGAAAGTACAAGAGGAGTAGAGATACCCGCTAAGATTAAGGACATGTACTCGTAACGAGCCCAAGTTTTAGAAGAACCTGTCCAGCCTAAGCTGAAGAAGCCATACCAGAACTTACGTCCTGCTGTCGTTGCACGGTCACGAATAGTTGCCAAATCTGGCACAAGACCCATATACCAGAATAATAAAGAAACCGATAAATAGGTAGAGATGGCAAATACGTCCCAAACTAACGGTGAGTTAAAGTTAACCCATAATGAACCGAAGGCATTAGGAAGTGGTAAAGCCCAGTGAGCTAACCAAGGACGTCCCATGTGGGCTAAGATGAAGGATGCAGCACAAAGTACGGCAAAGATCGTCATCGCCTCCGCAGAACGGTTGATGGAAGTTCTCCATTTTTGGCGGAATAATAATAATACAGCTGAGATTAAGGTTCCCGCGTGACCGATACCAACCCACCAAACGAAGTTCGTGATATCCCAAGCCCAACCTACGGTTTTATTTAAACCCCAAACGCCAATACCTTGCCACCAAGTGTAGAAAAGGCAATAAGCACCATAAATGAATACAAGACAAGAGATCCCGAATGCAATTTTCCATTCTTTCGTAGGCTCTCCCTCTACTTGCTTGCAAATATCGTGGGTAACATCTGAATAAGATTTTCCACCAGTAACTAGTTTCTCTCTTATGGGTGATACAACGTGCGACATATTTTTATTTACTGTTTTACGATTAAAAAATTATGCTTCTTTCTTAGCATCCTTGTTACGAACTTTCTTCAAGTAAGAGATATTAGGCTTCACGTTAATCTCTTCGATTACGTGGTAAGCACGTCCTTCTTTCTCTACTACTAATAATTTAGAGATCTCAGATGCAGGATCGTTCATATCTCCAAATGTAATCGCATTCGTAGGGCAAGATTGAGCACAAGCTACTTGAATTTCTCCATCCACTGGACGACGCTTCTCTTTCTTCGCTTCTAACTTACCAGCTTGAATACGTTGAACGCACATTGAGCATTTCTCCATAACTCCACGAGAACGAACCGTTACGTCTGGATTGATTACCATACGTCCTAAATCGTTATTGAAGTTGAAATCGAAGTCATCAGTTTGGAAATAACGGAACCAGTTGAAACGACGAACTTTGTAAGGACAGTTATTTGCGCAATAACGCGTACCAATACAACGGTTATACGTCATTTGGTTTAGACCCTCTGTCGAGTGAGTGGTTGCTAATACTGGACAAACCGTCTCACAAGGAGCGTTGTTACAGTGCTGGCATAACATTGGTTGGAAAACTACCTCTGGATTATCTGAAGCAATTTCTAAACCTTTCAAATCCTCTACCTCAGCGTCTGAAGAGTAGTAACGGTCGATACGCATCCAGTGCATCTCACGACGGTTAATTACCTCTTGACGACCTACTACAGGAACGTTGTTTTCTGCATTACATGAAACCACACAAGCAGAACATCCTGTACATGTATTTAAGTCGATCACCATACCCCACGCGTGGTTATTGTATTCGTGACCGTTCCAAAGCGTTAAATCAGTTGCATCTTTTTCTCCTTCAGACGTTTTCACGCGAGGAGTGAAGCTTCCTGCTTTCGCATCTTTCGCAAAAGCAGCTAACACCGTTTCTTGAACGACTGCTTGACGTGCCATCACCGTTTGGTGAGTTTGCGTTTGAGCGATATCTTTTGTTTCGCCAGTTGCTGTGATAGAAACACCTTGTGTGCAAGTTCCTACACAGGCTCCATTGATTTCAGAAATGAATGGATAAGCGTTTACACCTACACCGTCGGCAGACTTACCTGCTTTCGTGCGACCATAACCGATAGCAATGGCAATCGTATCTTGAGCTTGGCCTGGTTGAACTAAAACGGGAAGAGATACTTTGTATCCTTTCGCACTTACTTCAACTACATCACCTTGCTTTAATTTTAATTTAGTTGCAGTTGGTTGCGAGATAGCTGCATAATTGTCCCAACATGCTTTAGAAACTGGTTCTGGGAATTCTTGCAACCAAGGATTGTTTGCTTGAGAACCTGTACCTAAACCTACTTTTTCGTATACTGTAATCTCTAAACCAGTAGAAGAAGCAGTGTATACTTTGCTAATCGCAGCAGCTGCTGCATTCAAATCAACGGATGGGCTAGCAGTAGAAACAGATGCAGTCGTTGGCTCAAACACACCTTCGTGAAGTGCATTGTTCCAAGCTACTTTACCGCCTTTTAAAATATTCTTCTCCCAGTTGCTCTCTAGGTAGGCTTCATAGTTGCCTGACAAACCTGCCCAAGTTAAGAAACTTGATTGTGCTTGACGTGTTTTGAAGATCGTAGAGATCGTAGGTTGAGTTAATGAATAGAAGCCAGCTTTAGGCTCAGCATCATTCCAAGACTCTAAGAAGTGAGAATCAGGTGCGATGAATTGACATAAAGAAGCCGTCTCATCAGCGCGATCATTTGTGGCTAAGCTAAGACCAACCTTAGGAAGAGCCGCTGCAAGAGCCGCACCCATTGGGTGGTTGTACACTGGGTTTGCATTGTAGAAGATAACCGCGGCGATAGAACCCGCACCTGCTTCTTTAATGAAGTTAGCCATTGCCATGTCATTACCTTGACGGTAGTTAACAGCTAAGCCGGTATTGATAGTTGTGCCATAAGCGCCTACTAATGCGTTTGTGGCAGCAATAACTTTTTGAACCTCTGGATCATTTGAACCAGCTACGATGATAGAAGCACCTTTAGAGGCTACTAAATCTTTCGCTGCTTTTTCTAAGTGATCTACTTTAACTGATGCACCAGCGATGCTAGCTGCTCCTGTTAATTTCGCTACTGCATTGTATAACGCAACAGCAACTAAACCCTCTTGAGATGGCTTGTAAGATGCACGGTAATCTGCGTTAGCACCTGTATTTGAAAGGATAGTCTCAAATTGATAGTGACGAGACATATCTTTTTTACCTCCTTTTTCTGAGCTAACACGACGAGTGATCGCCCATTGTGCCGCAAATTCGGTAGGAGCAATCCACGAACCTAAGAAGTCAGCACCTACAGAAACAATAGTCTTTGCTTTGCTGAAATCAATGTTAGGTAAAACGCCACCGTGTGCTTGTGTTAAACCATAAGCTGGATTTGCGTCATACGTAATGTGTTGTGTTGTTGGGTATTTTGCTGCGAAGTCTGCAATCACTTTCTTCGTAGTAGGAGAAAGGATGGTGTTAGAAACGATTCGGATTTGACCACCTTTGGCAGCCACCTCTGCTAATTTCGCAGTAAATTCTTTATCTAAAGAAGTCCAATCAGTCGCTTTACCAGCTGCTTGAGGACCTTTTAATTTTTCGTTATCATATAGACTCAAAACAGAGGCATGCGCACGACCCGAAAGAACACCTTTCGAGATAGACGATGATTTGTTTCCTTCGATTTTGATCGGACGACCTTCACGAGTCTTTACTAGGATCGAAGCATAATCGCCTCCGTCTGTGTAAGTAGACGCGTACCAGTTCGCGATCGTAGGTTCTACATCTTCAGGCTTGTTTAAGTAAGGAATAGCATTCTTTACTGGAGATTCGCAAGCCGCTAAAGAAACAGCCGCTACCCCAAAACCTAAGGTTTTTAGAAAATCACGACGATGAGTACCTGCTCCGTCTACTAAAGAATCTCCTTTAGCATCCGTTTCAGATGGCATATTGCCAAACTCATTGTGGATATTTTTGACAAACGATGGCTCATTGGTTAACTCCTCAATCCCTTTCCAATACCTCTTGTTCGAATTTTCCATATAATCTTTCTTATTCAGACTAAAATTTTATTTCTATTAATAGTGACACTTAGAGCACTCTAAGCCACCGATGTTTTGAACTTTCAAAGGAGTCTTGCTATCCTTATT
>JBIIGE010000114.1:0-3452 GCA_044236555.1 Aquirufa sp. | reverse complement strand
TGATCAAGGCGAGGAAAATGGCGGACAAAATTTTCACCGGGGATTCTAATCGCGCAGAGAAGACGGGTGCTTTTTTTCGAATCACCATCCCAATCGAGACGGGTAAAATCACAATCAAACAAACTTCTAATACCTTAGAGAATTGCAAGGGTATGTACGCATCCTGCTGCATCAATAACTTCATCGAAAGATTCACGATAAAGGCAATCGATAAAACCGAAAGAATACTGTTGAGGGCTGTTAAGGTTACATTAAGGGCAACGTCGCCTTTGGCAATATGCGAATAAAGATTCGCGGAAGGGCCTCCTGGAGCGGCTGCTAGTAGCATTAAACCTACCCCTAATTCAGCAGGTAAATTCAGTACTTTAACAATGAAAAAGCAGATGATAGGAAGCAAAATCATTTGGGTTCCGAGGCCTATAATGACTGCTTTCGGATATTCGTAGACCCGTTTAAAATCTGCGATGGTAAGCGATAAGCCTAAACCCGTCATGATGATGGCGAGGGCGATGGGCATTAAAACGACGGAGAGAAAGTTTGCTTGCATGCGATATTTTTTAAACCTTGCGGTCGTTAAAATTATAAAAATCCTTGATCTTTCTTCTAAAAATCTTTGCTCGTTTAGCACTGCGTATCTTTTGCCCGTCCATCGTGGTGAAAAATGCGGATCTGATGAACACGAAAGGTCCGGTATTACTAGTGGTGAATCACCCGGATTCGTTTTTGGACGCCGTGATTATCGGTGCCTTGTATCCTCGAAAAATCAACTACTTAGCTCGAGGGGATGTGTTTCGAAATCCAGTTTTCGGATTTTTGTTACGGCAATTGAATATGCTTCCGGTATTTCGCCAAAGAGAAGGCAAAGAACACCTGCACCTAAATTCTAACACCTTTCAAAAGGCAGTAGAATGCCTCCGAAACGATGGAATCGTGCTGATTTTCATCGAGGGAATTTGCCTGAATACACACGAATTGCAACCTTTTAAAAAGGGGGCAAGTCGTATTTTAGAAAGTGCACATGCAGAAGGCATTTTCCCGATCGTCCAGATCGCGGGAATTGGATATTCGAGTTTTACGGCTTTCGGGAAGGGGATTCACCTGGCATTCGAAAACTTATCCTGGCCCACACCCATCGTAGAGGCGACGGATCGAGTTCGCTTTAATGCAGTCGTTTTTGAAAAGATGGAGCGCTTAATCGAAGTGCCTAAGCATCCCGGATTCGCAAGAGGGTTCTTATACTATTTTGCTTTGCCTTTGTATATCCCGGTGCGGGCGTTCGCGGCGGCAAAAACGAAGGACTCCGTTTTTTATGACTCGGTACTTTTTGCGCTGTTACTTTTTACTTTCCCCGTCTACGTCGTGCTCGTAGTAACGATTGTTCTAAAAGTCAAATTGATTCTAGGCTGATGCACCTTCGTGGTGGGCGGCAAACGGTGTAACCAGTGGGTTTGAGTTTCTCCTTTCATCACGAGTAAGCTTCCAGCTTCTAAAAAGACGTCGATTTTTTCTCCGGATTTTTTGTGCTTAAAGCAGAATTTACGTTCTGCGCCAAAACTAAGCGAGGCAATCGCCCCATTTTTTCGAAGATCTTTTTCGCCGTCGCTGTGCCAAGCCATGCCTTCGGAGCCGTCGTGGTACAGGTTTAATAGACAGGAATTATAGGTTTCACCGGAGTGTTTTTCGGCGAGGGATTTTAAGGCTTGCAATTCCGGTGTCCAAGGTAGAGCAGTCTTTGTGGTATTGCTGTAGGTATAAGAGAAAGGTTGATCTCCGTACCAAGCTACCTTGCGTTTCGTGATGATGCGTTTACCGTAAATGACGGCTTCGTCATTTCGCCATTCGATGCGATCAAGCAGGGCTTGTGCCATTTCGAGAGAATCTGCCGGCGCCATCAATTTCCCATAATAGTGCACGATACCATCGCCTGGAAGCAGGTTTAGTGAAGGATCAGCAGGAAAATCGAAGAGTTCCATGTTCATTAAGGCAAAAATTCAATCGCCGGTTTTTTACCCGTCTTTACAAAGTTCCGCATCGCATCAAAAGCTTTAGCCGTTTGCTCATCCGTGAACTGGCAGTGTGCCTGACCATTCGTGTATTTTACTGCGAAATACTGGTCGCGGCCTTGTGCGTGAATCATATTTTCGATGTTCGTTACCGCATACGAAACGGGGATTAACTGGTCGTAAATCGTGTGCATTAATACGACTGGCTTGTCGATTTTTCCAGTGCGATCGTAGCGTGCAAAAAGCTGCGCCTGATCTCTATTCGCGGGTAAACGTTCTGCTACCGCATTCACTTTTAAATTATCTGGGAAACCTGTGTAGAGTGTTTCCGTGTTATCAAAAGGATTGCCTTTTAATTTAAGCGCAATGTCACGTAATACGTTTTGGTTAAAAAATAAGGCCCCAGGAAGGTCATCGAATTTTAAGTCAAAGCGCTTCGCAAAAGCCACGGCCAGCGCGGAATCCTTTTGTAATAAGGCTTTTTTGATCTCCCCCATTCTTTGGCCAGCTGAGGCAAATGATACAAATCCAACAGAACTATTGATATCGAATATGTCCTTCAATGATGGCACGATTCCGGGGAATAATCCGTTCATCGTTGAATACATATCGAACTCTTTTCTGCACTGTAAATACGGCCTTGAAGAGAGCGGACATAAGGGTAGTCCACCATGATAATATTGGCCAAAATTCTCCAACGTCGCGAACGTAATTCCACCACCCATCGAGTGACCCATCATAAAGGTCGAATCTGGCTGACCCATCTTTTTAATAAAGGCTTGTCGCAACTCTTCGGTGGCATCTACACCCTCCGCCATCGCAAATCCCTGTATCGGATAATCCGACGCTGCAATGGCAAAACCGCGGTCTAAAATAACCTGCAAGCGCTTGTCTAATCCTGCATTCGCACTCGCCGCCGGGGTTCCCATAAACTGATATCCATGCGCATACATGACGAGCTTTTTATTCCATTTAGCGGGCATCAAAATCTGGTAGCCGCCGCCTTTCAAGGTACCTAAATCGATTTTTTGTTGCGCGAAAATGGTGGTGCTAAGAACAAGTAGTAGGAATAGTTTTTTCATAGGATGGTTTTAGAGGGAGCAAAATAGGGAAAAAATGGTAATTTGCGGCATGGAGAAGCCTTATATCGTTGATCAAAAATTCGAGAAAGAAAGCACCCTCGCTATAGGCGAATACGAACATTGCGTTTTCAAAAACTGTCAATTCGAGTCAGCTGATTTTCAAAATTTCCAGTTTGTAGACTGCAGCTTTGAATCTTGCAATCTAAGTCTGGTGAAACTAAGCGGCGCAGCTCTCCAAAAAATTCATTTCAAAGACTGTAAAATGCAGGGCCTTCGATTCGAAGCGTGCAATCCATTCCTCTTCGAAGTTAGCTTTGAATCTTGTGTATTGAATCTGTCTTCCTTCTATCAAATAAAAGGCAAAAAG
>JBIIGE010000006.1:0-43600 GCA_044236555.1 Aquirufa sp. | reverse complement strand
GAGTATAATTGAACTCCCACTAATTTCTTGTATTTAGCAGCTGCTAAAGCTTGCAAGGCTGGAGAAGCGAAGGCCAAAGCCCCAAGTCCCATGGCCGAATTGCGTAAAAAGGAACGTCTAGAATGATTCATAATTGATAGGTTTATTTAGGACTTCAAGCTACAAATTCTATTTCTATTTTACAAAATTCCCGTAACTTCGAATCATGATGCAGCCCCTCGCAGAACGAATGCGCCCTACTATATTGGATGAATACATCGGCCAAGAAAAGGTGGTGGGTACTAACGCACCCTTGCGAAAAGCGATCGAGGCGGGACATTTACCCTCATGTATTCTTTGGGGGCCTCCCGGTGTGGGTAAAACAACATTGGCGAATCTTCTTGCAGGAGCCTTAAAACGGACCATGTACTCACTTTCTGCGGTGCAATCTGGGGTGAAAGAAGTACGAGAGACCCTAGAATTAGCGAAGAAGAATCGCATGTTCGAGGCACAATCACCTATCCTATTTATTGATGAGATTCACCGTTTTTCGAAATCCCAACAGGACTCGCTTTTAAATGCCGTAGAAAAAGGAATCGTCACCTTGGTGGGTGCGACGACAGAAAACCCGTCCTTCGAGGTTATTTCGGCCCTTTTATCTCGCTGCCAAGTGTACGTTTTGGAATCACTTTCGAATGAGCACTTGAATCAGATGCTTTCCAAAGCCATCGCAACCGATTCTCTTTTTAAGAATAAAACCATAACCCTAACGGAGACCGATGCCCTCTTCCATTTCTCAGGAGGAGATGGTCGCAAGCTCTTAAATCTATTCGAATTACTGATTACTACCGAAGGCGGAAACGAGCTAGAAGTAACCAATGCCCTAGTCACTGAAAGATTACAAAAGAATCTGGCGCAATACGACAAGGACGGAGAGCAACATTACGATATCATTTCTGCCTTCATCAAATCAATTCGAGGGTCAGATCCGGATGCTGCGGTGTATTGGTTAGCAAGGATGCTGGCGGGAGGTGAATCACTTGAATTTATTGGTCGTAGACTTTTGATTCTAGCCTCTGAGGATATTGGATTAGCGAATCCCAATGCGTTACTTCTAGCCCAGTCTTGCTTCGATTCCATCAGAGTGATTGGGAATCCCGAGTCACGCATCATTTTATCTCAAACAGTCATTTATTTAGCCACTTCACCCAAAAGCAATTCTGCCTACAACGCCATCAACAAAGCCATGGCCTATGTAGAACAGACAGGGGATTTGCCGGTGCCTTTGCATTTACGCAATGCGCCCACGCGAATGATGAAAGATTTGAATTATGGGGCAGATTATAAATACCCGCATGATTTTCCAGGAGGTTGGGTAGAGCAGAATTACTTCCCCGAGGTTCCTTCAAGGCCGATCTTTTACAAGCCTTCTGAGCAGGACAAAATTAATCGTGGCACTCCATCAAAATAAGCGCCCCGCTTTCGTACGAAATTTTCACAATTCCGTCTCCCCTCGCTTCATTACTTGAACTTGTTTGTGTCCCCAGCTTTAAAACGGGATGGTTTAAGTCGTAAAGCAAGCCTGTTGAAGTAACGTTCTTCGCCTCCCCGTAAGGAATCAGAGAAATAGGTGTACCCGCCGGATACCACTTTTCAAAATTCGAAGGCAATAAATAGGACGTTGAATAATCGTCAAAGAAAACAATCTTCAATTTACGGCCATAGGCCACCAGGGAATGAAAATTATTCAACGTATGGTCCATTCGTTTACCAGAGGCCCAAACGACGTTGACTGCCGGATATCCCTCCGACATTAAGTATTCAAAAGCTTTTTCTAAATCGGTTAAATTTTGATCTGGTGTATGGATTTTTTTCAAGGGATAATCGGTGTAATCCTCCTCGTGAGTATGATCAAAATCCCCTAACCAGACATCCACTTTGATTCCTAAAGAAACTACGCGCTCAATCGCTCCATCCAACACCACTACCGTAGGAGACCACTCTAATAATTGCTCCACTAAATCCAGCGAGCAAGCCTCCCCGTTCGCGATAATAAGCGCGGGTTCTTGTTTGTCTCGAATGATGTGGTGAGAGGACATATTAGGCTTTAAAATCAGACTTCCCGCCGGATTTAGAAATTAACTTAGTTTCCTTGATGACGATGCCTTTGGAAACCGATTTACACATGTCATATACCGTTAAAGCAGCTACTGAAGCACCGACGAGGGCTTCCATTTCAACTCCTGTTTTGGCCTCTAAACGGCAAATACAGGTAATGACAATCTGATCTAATAACACTTCGGTCTCAAACTTACAAGAATCAAGACCGAGCGGATGGCATAATGGGATTAAATCAGCTGTCTTTTTAGCCGCCATCGTTCCCGCAATTACTGCCGTTTGCAGTATACTTCCCTTCTTGTTTTGCCAGCCAGCTGCCTCGAAATGTTGGACAATTTCAGCTCCTAGGTAAACAATGGATTGAGCCTTCGCTTCGCGAACCGTTTCATTTTTCGAACTCACATCCACCATTCCTGGAGTGCCATCCGATTGAAGGTGAGAAAAGTCTACTGACATAGCTTATTTGAAATTTAGAACACAAAAATACGGGAGAATTAGCAAAAAATAGCGAAATTTAACAATTACGTAAAACAACAAACATGATCAGCCCTTTAGAAGCAATTGAACTCCTTAAAAACATTACCATCCCCTTTCGTACCGAGAAATTACCTTTAGCGAAGACCTTAGGGATGAATATTGCCGAAAAAATTGTGGCAGATCGTGACTTCCCTCCTTTTGACCGCGTGATGATGGATGGAATTGCAGTGAAAGACATTTCAGCTCCTACGTGGAAGATTGAAGGTATTTTATTCGCAGGAGAACCTGTGAAAGCCATCAAAAAAACGGATGGAGCCTTAGAGATTATGACAGGTGCCACCGCCCCACGAGGTACGGAGGCAATTATCAAAATCGAAGACTTGAGTATCGATAAGAAGATAGCTTCGTATATCGGTAAAACGCCATTAGAAAAAGGCCAATTTATTCATTTACAAGGAGCTGATGCACCAGCAGGTTCCATTTTAGTGAAGAAAAGAACGAAGATTGGACCTGTCGAAATTGCTATTGCGGCGACCGTAGGTAAAGCTCATATAGAAGTGGAATCGAAGCCTCATGTGCACATTTTCTCTACAGGAGATGAGATTGTAGGCTTACACGAGACACCAAAAGACCACCAGATTCGCAGTTCGAATGTAATGATGCTGAAGTCGGTTTTATTGTCTAAAGGATTCAAAGCAAACTCGAGCCACTTAACCGATTCCGCAGAGAAAATTAAAGCTAGTATTGATAAAGCTTTGGATTCTAATGACATCATTTTATTGTCTGGCGGCGTTTCTGCTGGCAAAAAAGATTTGATTCCGGGTGTTTTAGCGGAAGCTGGTTTCGAAACCGTTTTCCATAAAATTTCCCAAAAACCAGGTAGACCGCTGTTAGTGGCTACTCGTCCCGATGGGAAAGTCGTTTTTGCCTTCCCGGGCAACCCCATTTCTACTTTAACCTGTTTTTGGGTGTACTTTCTTCCTTGGGTATCTGGCGAATGGCCAGAATACAATGTAAAGGAGATTAAATTTTTACCAAAACCTTCGGCAGAACTAGACCAATGGATTCCAGTGGAAAACGGCGAGGTATTAGCACATAACGGATCTGGGGACTTGATTAGCTGGTCACGTGCGGATGGATTGGTTTGGCAAAAAGCGGGTGATAAATCGAAAAAATTGCCCTATATTCCACTCAAATAAGCCCGTATGGAACTGAAACTACATACTTTCGATCTGCCGTTGAAGCACACGTTCACGATTGCACATGAATCGCGTGACGTACAACCTACCTTAATTGTAGAATTGAGCTGGCATGGAAAGAGTGGTTTTGGGGAGGCGACAGAGACGCCCTATTATGGGGTAACGATGGAGAAAATGAAGGAGCAGGTTGAATCCATTATCGACTTGTTGCCACAAGATATATTACCTCATCCGAGTGATTTTTGGGCGATGATGTCTAAAACCTTACTCGATGAACATCCTTTCGCTCTTTGTGCGCTGGATGTAGCCTATTGGGACCTTTGGGGAAAGACCCATAATAAACCGCTGTACGAGCTTTGGGGTTTAGATATCTCTAAAAATCCTATAACGGATTATACCATCGGGATTGATTCTGCAGAGAAGATGATTGCCAAAATGCAAGAAACCCCTTTCCCTCTTTATAAAATCAAACTAGGTACAGATAACGATTTAGAAATCGTAGAAGCCTTACGCAAAGAAACAGACGCTATTTTCAGAGTGGACGCGAACACTGCTTGGACACCTGAGCAAACCATTTATTTCGCCCCTGAATTGCAAAAACTAGGCGTAGAATTTATCGAGCAACCTTTGAAAGCAGATAATTGGGAGGGAATGAAACGCGTATTTTCAGCATCTACTTTACCTATCATCGCAGACGAAAGTTGTATTCTAGAGTCTGACGTAGAAAAATGCGCCGGCTATTTCCATGGAATCAACATCAAATTGATGAAATGCGGCGGTCTAACTCCAGCCCTACGTATGATTAAAAAAGCTAGAACACTTGGCTTGAAAGTTATGGTCGGTTGTATGACGGAATCGACCATCGGTTGCTCCGCCATCGCTCAACTCCTTCCCTTACTCGATTATGTGGATATGGATGGCTGCCTTTTAGTAGATGATCAAATTTCCAAAGGAATCACGATTGATTTTGGAGTTGTTTCGTATTCCCATTTACCCGGAACTGGTGCCACTTTACTATGAGTTATTCGCTACTAGAAAATCACATTCCTGGACGAAAAATCACTTTTGAAGGGGCTGAGTACCTTTGGTTAGGGGGAACAAATTACTTAGATATAGGTGCGCATCCTACTTTTCAAGGTGCTTTAAAGGAAGGAATTGAACAATATTCCCAAAACTTCGGCAGCTCCCGTCGCAACAATTTACAATTCTCCATTTGGGAGGATTTTGAAAAGGCTTTAGCCGCCCATTTTAACGTGGAAGCCGCCGCCTTATGTTCCTCCGGTTTAGCGGCTGCCCAAATCGCTGTGCAATATGCCCAGCAAAAAGGCTTAAACCTAAACCTAGCCCCGCAAGCACATCCCGCTTTATGGCGCCATCCGCATAAACCGTTTATTGGAAGCTATTCCGACTGGATAGTCTCCCATCAAAAAGGTCAAATCCTCGCCTCTGATGGCATCGGTTCCCCTTGGATTAATCGCTTCGATTTCTCTTTTGCGGCCTCGATGCATCCAGCTAATTTTCTAATTGTGGATGAATCGCATCGAGTGGGAATTCAAGAAATTCACTTACCTTGTTCCGGTCATTTACTTCAAACTGCTTCGCTTTCCAAGGCTTTCGGATTGCCTGCGGGAGTCATTTTAGGGTCTGAAAAAGAGATCGAAGAAATTAAGAAAGATCCATTTTGGGTAGGTTCATCGCCCCCTAACCCTGCTTTTTGCCAGGCAGCTTTACAATCGATGGAGGTCTACAGGGAGCAAAGAAAGCAAAGTAAAGTCTTGGCAGATCGCTTCGCAAGTAACCTAGGGGGTTTTGATGTTCCCTTGACCTTTGAAGCGGGTTATCCTGCCTTCTGTTCTAAAGCCCCAGGCTTTTTCGAACATCTAAAAGCAGCGGGAATTTTAGTGAATCATTTTGCTTACCCAGACATCAGTGCTCCACCTGTTTGCAGGGCTATTTTGCCTACCTGTCTGTCTTTCGAAGATATTGACACCATCACCGATGCCATCAAAAGCTATGTCTAAATTTCTATTTTTTCTATTTATCAGCATGAGTGCATTCGCTCAAAAATCCTCGAATTTCCTGGAGCAATTATTGATTGCTCATCCGGATAAGTTTAAGAAACTAATCGATAACCCTGCAAAATACCGCCTTCAAATACTGTATACACAAATTGATCGCGATGCAAAGAATAAACCTACGCTGACCACTTATTCCTATCGTGCAGATACGAATGAATATTTCTATCCGGCGAGTACTGTAAAGTTAGCAGCTAGTGTTTTAGCTCTTGAAAAACTGAATGCGCTTAAAATTAAAAAAGAAACGACGTTTCAAACACTTAAAAGCCGACCTTCTCAACTAGAAATTAAGACCGATTCTACGGCTGCGTCGGGTTTACCCAGCATTGCTCATTATATCAAAAAGATTCTTTTGGTCTCTGATAATGAGGCCTATAATCGCCTGTATGAGTTTTTAGGCCAAAGACCCTTCAATGAATCCATGGCAAACAAAGGATTCCAAGGAGTCCGCCTCACGCACCGTTTACAAACTCCTCTTCCTCGACTTGAGAATCAATACACGAACCCCATACAACTAGTGAGCGCATCTGGAAAAGTGGATTATGATCAACCAGAGGCCTTTAATGACAAGCCCTATGCGGCAAATTACCCCATTTTATTAGGGAAAGGAACCATGAATGATGCAGGGTTGGTGGAAGATCGACCTTTGGACTTCAGTCTAAAAAATGCCTATCCCTTAGAGGCACAGCATGAATTTCTAAAACGATTAATGTTGCCGGAGGCATTTCCAACGAAAAATCAATTTCAATTATCCAAAGAGGATTATGCTTTTCTCTACCGCTACATGTCCATGTATCCTACAGAGTCAAAAGATCCAGTCTACCTAGATGAGTTTCCCACCTACTGCAAATTCTTGTATTATGGATCGGAGAAAAATGCCACATTAAACCCCTCGATTCGGATATTTAACAAAGTGGGTGACGCCTACGGCTTTCTTCTAGATAATGCCTACTTGGTGGATTTTGACAAGAAAATTGAATTCATCGTGACGGCGGTTTTACTCTGCAATGAAGACGAAATCTTTAATGATGAGAAGTACGATTATGACTCCATCGGATTTCCTTTCTACAAAAACCTAGGGGAAGTCATCTACGAATACGAGTTAAAAAGACCTAAAAAGCACCTGCCTGATTTATCGCACCTGCGCTTTGACTATACTAAGTAGTTTTACGCTTTGCATACCAAAGAACGCCTACCCCGAAAAGAACGGCGGGAATGGATAAGATTTGACCCATATTCAACGACAAACCGTCTTCAAATGAGCTCTGATTTTCCTTCAAAAACTCATAAAAAAAACGAAGCGTAAAAAGGATTATCATAAAAAGACCAGTCAAAATCCCATGGGGTGTGTTTTGTTTTTGACGGTTCCACATCCACAGTAAAAAAGCAAAAATAATTAAGCAAGAAAGTGCCTCATACAATTGAGATGGGTGACGTGGAACTACGAACGCAGCTAAACCACTCGGATTAAACTCGTAATCTCTCATAAATTTAAAGCCCCAAGGCAAATCAGTCGGCTTCCCAATAATCTCCGAATTCATCAAATTCCCGAAACGAATAAAGAAGCCCGCTAAAGCAGTGGCAATTACAATACGGTCAGTCACATACAAATAGGACTGATCTTTGTTCTTTTTCGTGTATAGATAATAAGCTGTAAAAAGACCAATGGCTGCCCCATGAGAGGCTAATCCTGAAAAAGGTGGGGTAATCATTTGAATAAAAAAACGAACTGGATCGGCTAAAAGTAACGGAAATTCATAGAAAAAATAATGACCCATTCGAGCCCCCACTACTGTACCTACCATCGTGTAAATCAATAATTGATCCGCTTGCTCTACCGGTCTCCCCTCTTTTTTGAACATGTAACTTACTACCTGAAAACCGGCTAAAAAAGCGAAGGCAAAACATAGGCCATACCAACGAATAGGGAAGCCTAATAAGGTAATAATGGTAGGATCAGCATTCCACTCAATAAATAATAAACTCATAGCATTTTAGTCTTTCGACCAAAATTAAACATTATTTCTTTGAGTTTTTTACAAAAACTTGGATAGTCTTTTTAATAAACTTCGCTGGATATAAGCGATGTGGAAAGCCTAGTGACATGGCTTGAAAACTGCAAAAAACGAGTAATAAAAGAAGATGATGACGTTTTTTCATGTTGATTTGATAAATCTTTGGCAAAGATATAAAACAAAAGGTACTTTGCAATACAAGGTACTATAATTTATCAAGTATCTGATAATTCTGCATCCTAGATGCAGCTGATAGTCAATAGGTTGCTCCACTTTTTCTTTTTTCAAAAAATACTTATATAATTGTATCAGATTTACCGTTTGATAAACCAAATCAACTTTTTAAATCATGAAAACAAAAATTTCATTAATCGCGTTTGTTTCATTACTCGCCTTGCAAGCGTGTACGAAAGATCAAAATGTAGACCCACAAGTGGCTACAATCTTAGCACCTCAAGATGTGCCTGTTCTTGTAACACAAGCAGTTACTAAGATATATCCGAAAGCGACATCTGTTGACTTCTCAACTCTTCAAACAAATTCGCTTTATGTTGCTAATGTAATTACACCTGCAACAGAAGCTCAAGTAGTCGTCTCCAATAAGGGTGTCATTAAGGAAGAGGCCGTGAAAATTCCTAAATCAGCATTGCCGGCTGCAATACTCACCTACCTAGAGACAAATTTTCCAGGAGCATCCATTGAACATGCATTCAAAAAGACGAAAGGGGAAAAATTAGGTTTCAGAGTTGAATTAAATTTCAATAAGGAAAACTACTCCGTATTCTTTGATCAAACAGGTGCTTTTTTAAACCAAATAAAGGGTTTACAAATGAAAACCGGAAAGAAAGGTCCAGCACCAGCAGCTACAGAAATCGCCTTAATTGATCTACCTGCGGCAGTAAAATCCACCATTTCTGGGTATACATTTAAGAGAGCTATTTTAGTGAAGGATCCGAAAGGCATGGAAGTATACCATATCCGTATTGAAAAATTAGGAGTTCCTTATGATTTAGTGATTGATAGGACAGGTAAGATTTTGATAACAAAAGAGGTGAATACAAAAGGCCCAAATTTCATCAAAGTTGAGTTAAAAACACTACCTGATGGCTTGATTAGCTATTTAAATGCAAACGTCGCAGGATATAAGTTAGATTACGCTGTCGCTATTTTAAAAGATTCGGTAATTGTTGAATACCATGTAGGAGTTACGGTAGGCACCACAAAAAAAGATATTCATTTAGATGCTAAATTCCAGGTTCTAACTCAACATCAGGGAGGAAAATCAGGGCATAATCCTCCAAATTTGGGGATAAAAGAATTGAAGACTACAGACCTACCTACCACAGTTAAGTCCTACTTAGACAGCAAGTATGCAGGTTGGGCCTTTATTAAAGGCGTAAGTGGTTCCGTGGATAATGTGGTAAAGTTTTACCACGTGGTTATCGAAGTGGCCAATAAAAAATACATGATTGAATTCGATGGAAATGGCGCATTTAAGAAGGCCGTTTCTCTTTAAATTTAATCTCAAATAGATAGTAAAAAAGGCTTGCGATTGCGAGCCTTTTTTAGGTTATTAGGGCATGCAAAACATTGAACCGTCCTTCCAATGGGAATCTATTTACGTCGCGGCTAAGGATAAAAAATCGCCTTTTTTCGGTCGCTATTATTCCCAAACTACCTATGAAAATGATATTTATGGCTACTATATTCACCCACTTTGGGACGATATTGGTTCAGAAACACTTTTCTGTAAAATTTTATTCACGGACTATGCGGCTAAGTATACCATCATCGAATTGTTCGGGGAATGGAATGATACGCTCCATAATGATATAATGCATCTGAAAAGAACGGTAGTGGATCATTTCGTGGACGCAGGAATTAAACATTTCATTTTAGTGGGTGAAAATGTATTGAACTTTCATGGCTCCTTTGACGATGATTATTACGCAGAATGGTTTGAAGATGTGGAAGATGGTTGGATTGCAGCCATGCATTTTGCCCCTTTTGTGGAGGAAGAATGGGCCAAATATAAGATTGATTACTACCTCAATTTTGGCGGAAACCTACAAATTCCGAACTGGAGAACGCTGAAACCTGAGATGATTTTTTTTATGGTCGACAAACTACTGAAAAGACGATTAAATCCGTAAATTCGTACAAACCTATTAAGACACATGAAAAAATTATTCCTTTTGACCTTGCTATGCGCAGGTCTCTTCTCCTTTGCTGTAAACGCAAAAAAAACTGATAATCGTTATTTCGAAATGCGTATCTATTATTGCCACCCGGGTAGACTAGACGCTTTAATTCAACGATTCACCAACCATACCACCAAGATTTTCGAAAAACACGGTATGACAAATGTAGGCTATTGGATCCCTACAAATAATACAGATAATGCACTTTACTACATTTTAGCTTATCCATCTAAAGCGGATCGTGATTCCTCCTGGAAGCATTTCAGCAGCGACCCTGAATGGAAAACAGTTTCAAAAAAGTCCGAAGAGACTGGTAAAATTGTCGCTAAAGTGACTAGCGTGTTTATGAATGCAACGGATTTTAGTCCTAAAATCAAGCCTTCAGGAGGTGCTGTTGATCAAGTATTCGAATTACGCACCTATTCACAATTACCAGGTAGAAATCCGGCCATACTTGCTCGTTTTAAGGACCATACGATGAAACTTTTTAAGCAACATGGTATGAAAAACATCGCTTACTTTACGACCATTGAAAAGGATCCAGCGGTTCAAAGTAAATTAGTTTACCTAGTATCCCATTCTTCAGAAGAAGACGCTAAGTCTAACTGGGCAGGTTTTATAAATGATCCTAAATGGAAAAAAGTAGCAGCAGATTCAGAAATGGACGGAAAGATTATTGAGAAAATCGAGTCTGTATACATGAAACCTACCTCGTTCTCTACTATTCGGTAATAAAAATGAAAATGACTAAAAACGCACCGCTCCTATTCCTAGGTGGGATGATTAGCCTTGTTAGCTTAGGCATCCCATCTTTAAATCAGCCCAAGCAATTCGTGACTGATTCTGTGCAAGTAAAGGTTTCTACTTTGCAAGTACCGGAGGGATTAGAACTCAAACCGTTCGCAGTGGAGCCCATGCTCATTAATCCAACGAATATTGATGTAGATTCGAAAGGTCGGGTTTGGGTATTAGAAGCCTATAATTACCGGCCTGGAATCAATGGCAACCCAACAAATCCGCAAGGGGATCGCATCCTCATTTTAGAAGATACGAATGGAGACGGTCAGGCAGATAGTCGAAAAATATTTTATCAATCACCAGAACTCAATGCTCCTCTTGGAATTGCTGTCCTAGATTCGATGGTTATTGTCTCTCAAAGTCCATACATCTGGAAAATGTTTGATGACAACCGAGATGGAAAAGCAGACCGAAAAGAGGTGATGTTTTCGGGAATTGGTGGAGATCAACATGATCATGGGGCGCATGCCTTTACTTTTGGTCCTGATGGAAAACTGTATTTTAATATCGGAAATGAAGGCAAGCAGCTTTTAGATGGAAAAGGAAATCCTGTTCTGGATCAAGACGGTGATCCCATCGGGCCTAAGAAATACCGCCAAGGTATGGTATTTCGTTGCAATCTAGATGGTAGCCAAGTCGAGGTTTTAGGTCATAATTTTAGAAACAATTTCGAGGTGGCGGTCGATTCTTATGGGGCACTTTGGCAATCAGATAATGATGATGATGGCAATAAAGGGGTGCGAATTAATGCCGTATTCGAGCACGGAAACTATGGTTATGTAGATGAAATGACTGGCGAGGGCTGGTCCGTTAATCGCACAAACTTAGAAAAAGAAATTCCATTGCGGCACTGGCATTTGAATGATCCAGGCGTAGTCCCCAATTTATTACAAACAGGGGCAGGATCACCTACGGGGATGATAATTTATGAGGGAAATCTATTGCCATCCATTTTCCAAAATCAGATGATCCACACTGATGCAGGACCAAATGTGGTGCGTTCTTATGCCACTACTCCCTGGGGTGCAGGATATGAAGCCAGAATCAATAATTTAATTACCTCCCGGGATCAATGGTTTAGGCCCGCTGATGTGGCAACAGCTCCAGATGGATCGCTTTTCGTAGCTGACTGGTATGATCCAGGTGTAGGTGGGCATCAAGCTGGGGATCAGGCCAAAGGCCGCATCTATCGAATTGCCCCCAAAGGACATGTATACAAAACAGCGCCTATTGATCTCAGCACGCCCGAATCAGCTCTAAGAGCACTCGAGAACCCTAATTTAGAAACACGTTTCCTTGCATTCCAAGCATTGCAAAAAATGGGAACCAAGGCTGAGGCAGTATTGGAAAATGAATTTACAACCCACGAGAACCCAAGATTTAGAGCACGCGCATTCTGGATATTGAATAAAGGCCCTCGCTCCAATGAATTTATTCAAAAAGCCTATGAACAGGCTAATCCTAATTTAAAAGCGATGGCCATTCGGGCTGCGAAACAAAAGCCTTTCGCAGAATGGTCTGCATTAGCGACAAAAGCGGTTAAAGACCAACATGCCTCGGTTAGACGTGAATTAGCCATTGCCTTACGCCATCTTTCAGGAGAGGACGTGAATAAACTTTGGGCGAGTTTAGCCATGCGCCACAATGGTACAGATCGATGGTACCTAGAGGCGTTAGGAATCGGTGCCGATGGCAATTGGGATGAACGCTTTGCGGCTTATTCTGCTCTTAAACCTGAGAATTCGAAAGGATATGCGGATATTGTTTGGAGAGCGAGAACAGAGAAAGCACTGCCGGCACTTATCGAAATGATTGGAAAAACTAAGTCACCTGCTTATTTCCGTGCCTTGGATTTTATGCCCGGAGATCAGAAATCAGAGGCTTTGTTTGGGCTAATTCAAGGTCCATTTGCAACGGACGCAACCACACAATTAGAGGCTGTTCGGCACATGAAGCCAGCCTATATTTCTAGCCATCCAGAGGTTAAACAACTATTATTAAGCTTGTTAAAGCAAACCACTGGGAAGCAATACTTAGAGTTAGTAGATTACTATCAGTTAAAAGAAGAAAGCGATCGAGTGTTAGGAATGGTTCTTTCCCGTACCGAGTCGAATAAAGCTGGCCAAGTGTTGTTCAACTTGCCAGAGGGATCAGCATTAATTAGAGCTAAGTTTCTTTCAGGAAATGAATCTGAACAGTTAGCTTTAATCGAATCTTTGCGTTACCAAGGTAAAACAGAATCAGCTCAATTGTTGTTTGACGCTATTTCGAATCCGAAACTAGGTAAAGCCGTACAAATGCAAGCGGCGAGAGTTATTGGAAATGCCTATCCAACGGAAGAATTTGTATTGGATTTATTAGAAAAAAAGAAAATCGCACCGGCTTATATTCCGCTAGTAGTGGAAAGCCTTCAAAAGGCTTGGAGAAAGTCGATTCGAATGAAAGCAAATAGTTATTTAGACAAACATCAAACTGAAACCAAAAAAACACATCCAACGACAGCCGAATTAATCAAAATGTCTGGAGATGCCGTGAAAGGCAAAGTTGTTTTTACTAATTCGTGTGCGATGTGTCATGTGGTAAATAATGAGGGGATTGAATTAGGGCCTAAGCTATCTGAAATAGGATCCAAATTATCGAAAGAAGGATTGTATATGTCTATTTTGCATCCTAACGCTGGGATTGGTTTTGGCTACGAAACTTTTGAAGTAAAGACCAAATCGGGGGATACCTACCAAGGAATTATCGTTTCAAAAAACGAGACTGATATCGTATTACGAATTCCGGGCGGATTAGTAAAAAGCTTTAAAACATCTGCCTTGAAATCTTACAAACAAGTACCAGAGTCCCTAATGCCAGAAGGTTTAGCTGATGGAATGAATACAACAGAATTAGTTGATTTAATTGAATATTTATCCACTTTAAAAAAGAAATAAGATGAATCGCCGTGATTTTGCCTCGATCTTGGGAGCTAGTTTATTAGTGCCATCATTCTCAAAAGGCTCCCCTATTGCCCGTGAAAAACCATTTGATTTACATTATGCTCCTCATTTTGGCATGTTTAAAAACCACGCCGGGCCGTCTGAATTAGATCAACTTCAATTTATGTATGACCAAGGCTTTACCGCACTGGAGGACAATGAGTTAATGGGTAGACCCATAGCGCTTCAAGAAAAAATAGGCGAGAAACTGGCTAAGCTCAATATGAAAATGGGCGTATTTGTGATCAAGTTTGATGGTTTTTTTGACAAACAAACGATGACAACCGGTAAAAAAGAATGGACTGATTTATTCTTATCCTCTTGCAAGCAAGCAGTAGAAACAGCTAAACGAGTGAATGCAAAATGGGCGACCGTAGTACCTGGTAATTTCACGAGAGACCTACCCATAGGAATTCAAACCGGGAACGTAATAGATAATCTAAAACGTGCTGCTGAAATTTTAGAACCAGCAGGACTAACAATGGTTCTAGAACCATTAAGCGATAATTCAGACTTATTTTTACGCTATTCTGATCAAACATACAGCATCTGTAGGGCCGTAGACTCCCCTTCTTGCAAAATTCTTTTTGATATCTACCACATGCAGCGTAATGAGGGAAATCTGATTGCAAACATGGATAAGTGTTGGAATGAAATTGGCTATATTCAAATTGGAGATAATCCTGGGCGTAAAGAACCTACGACAGGAGAAGTCAATTATCAACATATTTTCAGGCACTTAAAACAAAAAGGATATTCTGGCGTTTTAGGCATGGAACACGGAAATTCTAAGCCTGGAAAGGAGGGTGAAATGGCTTTGATAGAGGCGTACCGTAAATCTGATGTCTAATTTTTTGGTTTTATCAAAATTAATTTAGATATTCGCTTAATTATCTAATTAAGATGGACGCAAAATTCAAAGCAATCAACGATCCTACCCGGAGAGAGATATTGCAATTTCTAGTCAATGGCCCACAAAATGCAGGAAAAATTGCCGATCAATTTGATATGAGCAAACCAAGCATATCACATCACTTGGATTTATTAAAGCAAGCAAAATTGATCCAAGCAGAAAAGAAAGGGCAGTACATTGAATACAAACTAGATAAATCAGGATTTGAAGTAATTCATTCTTGGTTTCAATCTTTCTCTAAATACTTTGAATTCCCGAAGCCTAAAATTAGAATCGAAATTTAATCTGTTTCATTATGTCGCTACAACTGCCCAGCACCTTTCAATTTATACAGAAACACCTTCCTTCGAATACAAAAGGCCTAGGTATCACTACGTTATCTAAACGAAACTTCTTCCAATCTATTGGAGATTATTTTTCTGAAAAATCAGGCAAAAATCGCGTATCATATGTCGCAGTAGGGGATGATTTCATCACACGATTACATTTCCAAGGAGAGGATTTAATAGCTGAAAACACAATTCAATTAGGGCAATTGGACCATTTTTATGTGTCTGAAGGACAAACGGCTGATGGAATCATTCACCATTTGTCTTGCGATGCTACGGTAAAAGTCTCACTCAAGAAAATGGATGAACACCACATTAAAATACTTCCTTGCCTTTTAGGGGAAAACGCTAGCAATGTGCAAGCTATCCAAAGTATTCAATGGGCTCAAGAATCCAAGAAAGTGGTAACGGAAATTTTAAAAAATTGGCCTTTAAAAATCCAAGATAGGAAAGCTAAAGAAGCAGCTGAAGAGAACGTTTAATTATTCGCTTACTTTTTGGTCAACCTGTATATCAAATAGTTCCTTCGAGGTAATCGCCACTAGGCTGACTAATACGAGGGTTACACCGGCTCCGATTAGAACGGAGGGAACTGTGCCAAATATTTTAGCGGCTACTCCTGACTCAAAAGCTCCCAATTCATTCGAGGTACTGACGAAAACGCCATTAACCGATGAAACCCGTCCCCGCATTTCATCGGGTGTGTAGAATCGAAGAACCGTTTGTCTAATGACTACACTGATCGAATCAAATGCTCCCGTAAAAAACAAAGCGGTCACCGAAAGCCAAAAATTAGTGGACAGACCAAAAACAAGCGTCGCTAATCCAAAACCGGCGATGGCTAAGATCAAATTTCTCCAGGCGTGTTTCAAAGGAGGAAAGTAAACCAAGGTGATCATCGTTACCACAGCTCCTACTGACGGTGCTGCCCTTAAGATACCTAAACCCTCCGCTCCTACTTTTAAGATATCCTCTGCGAAAATGGGTAAAATGGCAATTACACCGCCAAAAAGCACAGAAAACAAATCCAAAGAAATAGAATATAGTATAATTTTTGTCTTAAATACATAGGCAATACCTTCCCGCAAACTTTGCCAAATGGATTCATGTTGTATTGTTTTTATTGGTACTGGGCGATTTTCAATTTGGAAAATACACAGCATGACACCTAGCAATAAGGCTATAACGGTAATCAAAGAACCCGATAAACCAGCGTAGGCATATAAAAAACCTGCGACACCGGGGCCTAAAATAGAACCTAATTGCCAAAAAGAACTATTCCACGTGGCTGAGTTCGCGAACACCTCCTTAGGTACTAAAAATGGGTTTAAAGAGGAGGCAGCAGGGCTGAAAAAACCTTTGGAAAGACCAATAATAAAAATAACCGCGTAAATCGAATAAATATGAAAATCTTGATCTGCTGAATGAAGTTGTGTACTCGAGTAGAGCAGAAAGATGGATGAAGCAATAATCAACGACAAGGTGACCTGCATAATCGTCTTCTTATCGCGATTATCTGCAAAGTGACCACCAAAAAGTACGAGTGAAATAAATGGAACAGCTTCCGCCAGACCAATCAAGCCTAAGGCAAGGGGATTATGAGTAATCTTATAAATTTCATAGGCCAAGACCACTTCTTGAATTAACAAAGCTATTGTAAACAGCGTATTGCCCGTTACATAAGCCCGAAACTCCGGAAATTGTAACGCTTTGTAGGCATCCTTATGCTGAAAAAAACCCATAAACGAAGAAAAAATAAGTGGACTCCAAAAAGCTAATTCTCCCCAGAAACGCATCCCTTCACTGAGGGACAGGCGAGATATTAAAAACGTTAACCCAAAGGTAACTAAAAATGGCTCCAATGACGACCTCGAAAGATAAATTACGAATAAAGCGCACCCTTCGAACGAACGAGTTGAACCTCCATGCCTACCCGTATTTTCCCCAATGAAATAGGAACAAACTGTTGACCAAAGTAGACCTTGTTATTCACGGTACGAAATGAGGCTAGGGTTTTCAAGACTACCTTATCGGACACCCCTGAAAGTGGATTAACATTCACTAGCGGGCAGCGGGCACACTGTTTGGCACCTGAAAGAGTCACCATACCTAACTTAATTTCTGCCCAAGTGTCTTCCACAAAAGGCTCAGTAACATCTACTACTATATTAGGTCTAAACCTCAACTGGTCAAAGGGTTCCTCCATTCGCTGCTCTAAGGCGGTGTAGGACCCAGCACTAATCAAAAGCAGGGGCAATGCATCCGCAAATGACGTGTTTTTTGCGAGGTCCGTCTGGTATTTCACCTCCATGGCACGCGGATTCTCAGCTGAAATTCGAACTAACTTCACCTCTTGGGATAAAGCAGCAGAAAACCAATCAGACCAACCATCCCCCACCTCATGAGCTAGCAATTGATCCTCCCATATCTCAACCGAGATTAAATCCCCTACTGAAGGCTCCCAAACTAACTCCTTCTCCAGTTTAGTGGCAGTATCTTTCACTAAAAATCCACTAGGTGATTCCTCTAAGCAAAATCTGGTTAACTCAGGTCGCGTCCGTTGTGTAATAAATTTACCATTCACGTCGACTAACATAAAGCGACGATCACCACGTAATCCCTCGTTTTCCACCACTGCTTCCGTCAATGAAACGGCGCCTAAAGACTTAATGGGATATATATATAGTTGCGAAATCATAAACAAATGTAATCTATTCTTTGAAAAAAGCCCTATGGGTGCTTGTAGGCTTTGGGCTTCTTATTGTGGCATGATTTTGTTAAGTTTGTTATATTGATTGTCTGTAACCTATACCTATGAAACAATTTCGCCTAGCCTTTTTTGTATTATTATGTCCACTTGCGGCAAATGCCCAGCAATTATTGACACTAGAAGAGGCTATTCAACAAGGAATAACGAAGCAATATGCCATCCAAATTTCAAGGCAGAGAGAACAAATTGCTGCTAATGAAAATACCTTAGGAAACGCTGGATTTTTACCCACGATTACGGGTGTACTTTCGAAAAATTATACCATTTCTGGACTTGATCAGTCATTTTTTGGAGGATTGAGACCGCCGTTAGTTCAATCAGGCGTACGTTCAAATTCGGGTAATGCTGGAATGGCTATGGCTTGGACATTGTATGACGGAAAGGGCATGTTTATCCTTCGTGACCGTTTCAAAGAATTACAAAACTTAGGAGCTAAGCAAACGGAGAGCAATATAGAAAATCTAATTGCCTTGATTTCCACAACCTACTACGATATCATTCGCCAAAATCTTCGCGTAAATAACTTCAAAAAAGGATTAGAAATCTCGAATGACCGTTTGAAATTAGCCAAAGATCGCTATGAAGTAGGACAAGGATCTAAAGTGGATTATTACTCCGCACAAGTTGATTACAACGAAGATAAAGCCCTTTTAATCGCGCAAGAGCAATCGTTTACGAACACGAAGATTGGATTCAACACACTCTTAGTGAAAGATTACAAAGCCGATTTTGAAATCGCTTACCTCATCGATTTGTTACCGAAATTATCACTAAGCGAATTGAAAATGAGTGCCTTGTCTCAAAATCCTGCACTCATTTCTGCTATTTTGACGAAAAAAATTAACGATTTAGATACTAAGACTGTACAGAGTCAACAAAAACCACAAATCGATCTATTAGCAGGCTATAACCTGAATAATGTGGCGAATGGCGCTGGTTTTGGTGTGGAAAAAGGTAGTAGTAATGTATTCAATTACGGACTTAGAGCGAGTATCAATATTTTCGATGGCTATAACCAAAAAAGACGAATTCAAAACGCGAAAATCAATGCAGAAATCGCAGCCTTGCAAATTGAGGATTTAAAAAACAACCTATTATCCTCGCTGGAGAGAACGTATATCTCCTATGAAAATGCCCTGAATCTAATTCAATTGGAAACCGAAAATTATGCGATTGCGAAACAAAACATCGATATTGCCTTTGATCGATTCAAAGTAGGTATTGCCACTTCTTATGAGTTACGCGAGGTACAACGCAATGCAGTGGCGGCTGAGACCCGTTTAATTGAGGCAAAATTTGCCGCGAAATCAGCAGAAATTGAATTAATTCGTTTGAGTGGAAACCTGATGTAATTCCTCGTTTAATTGCTGCTGGTAGAGTTCGAAGTAAAGTGCTTTTCGATTCATCAATGTATCGTGAGATCCACTTTCAACGATGGCTCCATCAGCAAGGACGAAGATTCGATTCGCTAAGCGTGCGGAGGAAACGCGGTGTGAGATAATCAACGAAGACTTACCCTTCGTGACCCGTTTTAAATTTTCTAAAATCGTATGTTCCGTGTGCGTGTCTACTGCCGATAGACAGTCGTCTAAAATTAGCATAGTAGGATTTTTTGCCAAAGCACGCGCAATCGATACTCTTTGTTTCTGACCTCCAGAAAGCGTAATTCCCCTCTCCCCTAAAATTGTCTCAAATTGATCAGGGAACTCCATAATATTATCATACACGTCCGCTTGTTTTGCTGCATCCTCTATTGCCTCTTGATTTAAAGTATCATTACCAAATCGAATGTTCTCCGAAATACTAGTCGAGAACAAAAATACGTCCTGCGGGACAAAACCCATAAAAGAACGTACCCAAGCCATATCCCAATCTCTCAAAGAAATACCATCCAATAATATCTCACCAGCGCTAGGATCATAAAAACGAGCCATCAACAAGGCTACAGTCGATTTACCAGAGCCTGTTTGGCCTAATAATGCCACAGACTCCCCTGCTGCAATGGTTAAATTTACCTTTTCTAAAACCAAACGGTCAGAACCCGGGTAGGCAAAACTAACCTCCTTAAACTCCCAATTACCCAAGATTTCTTGGCGAATTTGCTTACCTAGGGTCAATTCAGATTTAGCTTCTAAAAACTCATTAATACGCTTCTGAGAAGCTGCAGCCCGTTGAATTTGTGAACTAGTCCATCCCAAGGCAGTCACCGGCCAAGTCAACATAAATACATACATAATGAACTCGGTAATATTACCCACGGTCATCCGGCCAGCAATCACTTCTTTGGAACCAATGTAGACCACTAAGATGGTAGAAAAACCCACTAAAAGAGCAATCAAAGGGGTAAATAGCGAATCAACCTTCACTAAACCTAGCGATTTAGCCCGGTAGGCAGAGGATGCCTGAGTAAATGAATCCAACGACTTCTTCTCCCGAACAAAAGACTTTAACACCCGAATCCCAGAAAAGGCTTCTTGCGCAAAGGTGGAAATTTGTGATAGAGCTGCTTGAATTTCTTCTGATTTGCGAATAATAAGCGAATTCACATAATAGATACTCAATGACAATATGGGTAAAGGCATCAACACATACCACATCAATTTCTGATTCACCTGCCACATTGCATAAATCACGAGTATAAAGACCGTAATTAAATTCAGCCCATACATCATGCTGGGCCCCACATACATGCGAACCTTCCCTACATCCTCAGAAATACGCGCCATTAAATCGCCCGTATTTTGTTGGCGATAAAAAGACAAAGGCAAGGTTTGGTAATGAGTATAAATCTCATTTTTCAATTCAAACTCAATATGACGGGACATCACGATGAGTGTTTGACGGACCAAAAAGAGGAATACTCCCTTCATAATCGCCATTAAAATGATTAATCCACCATAGAAAAACAAAGTGAAACCGAAGATTTCGTAGAAGGCTTTTTGAAGACTAAATCCTTTAAAGAGAAAATAAATATCAATCGTTTCCGTCACTAAATCGAGTGCATAACGAACTAGTTGAGCTGGAAAAACGCCAAAAAAATTAGAAAAAAGCGTGAAGAGAATTCCGAGGACTAAAAGCCATTTGTACTTCCAAAAATACTGATTGATATGACTGAGTGCGCCCATGTATAGATTTATTGACTACAAAGATAGGACCTTTATCAATTAAAATTCTTAATTTTGGGATTCATAACAAGACGCTCTTTTATTTCGGATGGTTAACAGGAGATTACTACGGGTTAAAGCATTTCAACAGTTGTATGCTTTCTATACACAAGAACGTGCCCAATATCAATTAGCTTTTGATGGCTTAGCAACCATTTTTCAGCCTGATTTATCTCTCATGGTCTCAAAAGAAGACCAAATGCCTCGTTTAGAGGGTCTGCGACAACTAGCCGAAATTCAATTAAAAGAGTATTTTCAAGAGATTACATCCGAAGAAACGATTCCAGTTGAGGCGCAAGATGCAGCCCAATCTGTTTTTGCCTTATATCAAGCTAACGTGAAGCAAATCGCGAAGAAATTGAAGCAAGATATGGTGACTGAGGTAGAATCGATCAACAAGCAATACCTTAAAATCCTATATTACTTACAGCAATTGCCCTTAATTGCGCTTTGGGATGAGAATAGACGATTGTTAGAAAACAATACAAAGACCTCTTTGCTGGCTAAAAATAAGGTATTATATATTCTGTCTAAATGGAGTGATTTGCAACGTGCCTTCGACAAAAACCACATTGGCTGGTCAGAAGAGGATGAAAATTTAATCAAGAAATTATTTATTGAGAACATCTTGACGGACGAGACCTTCTTAACTTACCTTCCTACAGCGGGCAAAAAGTTTGAGGATGATTTAAAATTCGTTGTTTACGTATTGAAAAATTTCCTTTTAAAACACGAGTCAATGACAGAGTATTTTGAGGAAAAAGATTTAAATTGGTCCTTGAATAAAGATGTGGTAAAGAGCATGGCGAATAAGACCTTTAAAATAGAGGCCTTAGAAGACTTAAGCTTACAACCGCTCGCTCTTCAATGGGACGATGATAAATTATTCTTTGAAGAATTATTCGATTACAGTGTTTCCGAAGACAAGCAATTAAGTGCCTGGGTAGGGGACCAAACAAAGAACTGGGAGTCAGATCGCTTAGCGGTTTCGGACTTTATCATCTTAAAAATGGCCTTAGCCGAGATGGTGAAATTCTCCAGTATTCCAGTAAAAGTGAGTATTAACGAGTACATAGAACTAGCGAAAAACTATTCTACGCCTAAGTCTGGCCAGTTTATAAATGGTATTTTAGACGTTGTATCGAATCGCCTAGTTCATGAAAAAGTGATAAATAAATCAGGTCGAGGATTAATCGACATAGCCAACAAATAAAATGAGCAAATCATCTAGATCTTTTTGGGCCTTTTTAGTAGGCGCTGCAGCTGGAGCTGTAGTAGGTATTTTATACGCTCCTGACAAAGGGGAAAATACCCGAGGTAAATTATATTACCAATTGAATAAATACCGTGATCAATTAAAACAGTTGATTAATGATATCGTGGACGGTAAAGAAGTTATCGAAACCTCAGCGAAATCAGAGGGAAAAAAAGTAGTTCAGGATGCGAAATTGAAAGCAGAAAAATTACTTGAGGATGTGGAGAAAATGATGACTCAGATTAAGGCCAAATAAAATGCGTTCTACCCTCCTATTTTTCTGTTTACTCGGGATTCTATCCTGCAACAATCAGCCAAAAGAGGCCAATAATGCAACAGAGAATTCCATACCTGCCGCCTTAAAACCGACTGCAGAAAAACACCCCGTTCTTGAGATAAAAGATTCCCATGTTTCCTTAGGGCGGATAGTGGAGGGGGATAGTATTTTTCATACCTTTAATTTTAAGAATACTGGAAATTTACCTTTGAAAATAATCTCAGTGAATGCTTCTTGCGGATGCACTACACCTGAATGGAGTACAGAGTTAATTCAGCCCGGAAAAAAGGGATACATACGAGTGAAATTTGACTCAAAAGGTAAAGAAGGAAAATTAAAAAAATCGATTACCGCCTACTGCAATACGCTTCCTGCAGAGAACAGAATGGGCTTTAAAATAGAAGTACTACCTAAAAAATAAACACATGTTATTATTACAAGCACAGAGTCCAGCGTACATGCAAATCATCCTTTTTGGAGGTATTTTCGTCGTATTTTATTTTTTCATGATTCGCCCACAACAGCAAAAAGCAAAGGAAGCGAAAAAATTCATTGAAGAATTAAAAACTGGCGACAAAGTGGTGACCATTGGAGGCGCACACGGAACAGTGGTAAGTATCCGCGAAAAAACCATCGTAGTGGAAGTGGATTCGAGCAAAGGTGTTCGTATGGTATTCGAGAAAACAGCGATCTCTAAAGACGCATCGTCTCGCTTAGAAGAGTAATTCAATGCAAACAGGCCTGAAACCTTTCATCGGAATAACAGGCGGAATAGGATCCGGCAAATCGACCATTTGCCGGATTTTTTCTTGTCTAGGAATTCCCATTTTTGAAGCGGACAAAGTCGCGCGCGAAATTTGTGAGAACGATTCCCAGGTGAAAGAAGCCATCATTGCCGAATTTGGCCCAAAATCCTACCAACCCGATGGGTCCTACAATCGGGCTTGGATAAAAGGCCTGCTTCAAAAATACCCAGGTGACGTCGCGCATCTCAATGCCATCATTCATCCCGCTGTTCGATCTAAGGCAGCAGAATGGATAGAAATTACCCCAGAAGCCCCTTTTTGTTTATACGAATCCGCCCTCATTACACCGCGTACAAAGCCAGAACACATCGACCAAATCATCACGGTCGATTGCCCTTTAAACGAACGAATTCAACATATTCAACAACGAAGTAACATGAGCTATATGGAAACGATGCAAATGATTGATTTACAGCCAAAACCTAAGAATTATTTATGGGGAGCTGATTTTGTCATTCAAAATGGGAGAAACGATCGCGTTTTTCCGCAGGTAATGAACATTCTGAAAGCCTTCACCTGTTTTGTGCTTTTATTAGCCGGCCCCTCTGCCTCTGCTCAACTAAAAGCCATGACCTTTAATGTACGTCTAGACACCGATTCAGATGGGATGAATCAATGGAAATACAGAGCAAAACATTGCGGAGAATTGATTCGCTACAACGAGGCTGATATTATTGGATTACAAGAAGCTTACCTACACCAAATAACCGATTTAGAGAAAGAATTGCCAGGTTTTGGGTGGTTCGGAAAAGGCCGAGATGATGGCAAAGCGGAGGGCGAGTTTTCTGCTTTAATGTACCGTAAATCAAAATTCAGATTACTCAAAGAAAGTACTTTTTGGCTATCAGACTCATGTGATAAAGTAGGCTTCGGATGGGATGCCGCTTGCCGTCGAGTGGTTACCTGGGGTCACTTTCAAGAGATCAAAACTGGGAAGAAATTCTTTGTGTTTAACACCCATTTCGATCATTTAGGGAAAGTGGCGCGCAGAGAAAGTTCCAAGCTAGTTCTACGAAAAATTACTGAAATTGCTGGCAAGTCCCCAGCCATTTTAACAGGGGATTTCAATGCAACACCAGACGATGAACCTATTCAAATTTTAGTAGATCAGACGAATCCCGAACGCGTGATCGACGCAGAAAAAATTAGCAAAAATGGACACTATGGGCCATATAGTTCATTTAATGGCTTTGTGAAAGAACAAGATGGCAGACACATTGACTATATTTTCGTGAAAAATGGGCCCTCCGTTTTACAACATACAACACATAGTGAGACGTGGGAAAACAAATATCCTACGGATCATTTTCCTGTGAGTGCTGTCATTAGAATCCCGTAAAGCATTTGGGAATTAAGGCTTTAAAAGGTAAATTTGATTATGGAAAATTTTGTTGTTTCAGCACGTAAATACCGCCCTACCCTCTTTGATTCAGTGGTAGGCCAAAGTCACATAACCACCACCTTAAAGAATGCGATTAAGTCCAACCACTTAGCACAAGCTTTTCTTTTTTGTGGCCCAAGAGGAGTAGGTAAAACTACTTGTGCACGTATTTTAGCGAAGACAATAAACTGTGTTGATTTAGGGTCCGATGGGGAAGCATGCGGTAAGTGCGCCTCCTGTCAATCCTTCCAAGAAAATACCTCCTTAACGATTCATGAATTAGATGCTGCCTCGAATAACTCCGTGGATGATATTCGTAACCTCATCGATCAAGTTCGTTACCCACCTCAAAGCGGGAAATACAAGATTTACATCATTGATGAGGTTCATATGCTTTCAGCATCCGCATTTAATGCCTTTTTAAAGACATTAGAGGAGCCTCCCTCCTATGCCATTTTCATTTTAGCAACGACAGAGAAACATAAGATTTTACCCACGATTCTTTCTCGTTGCCAAATTTTCGACTTTAATCGAATACAATGGAAAGATATGGCATCCCACCTGTCTTCCATTGCGGAGAAAGAAGGAATTACCGCTGAGCCGGCCGCTTTGGAATTAATTTCAATCAAAGCTGATGGGGGGCTTCGCGATGCTCTATCTATGTTCGACTTGAATGTGACATTCTCAACAGATAATTCGCTGAAATACGCGGATGTATTGGAGAATCTGCACATTTTAGATAGTGATTATTACTTCCAACTAACGGATTACTTTGTGAATCAAAACCATTCTCAGGCACTCGTTCTATTAGATGAGATTATGCGCAAGGGTTTTGATGGACAACAGTTTATTTCAGGCCTTTCTGAGCATTTCCGTAATTTATTATTTGCCAAAGATCCGAAGACGCTGGCCTTAATGGAATTAAGCGAAGAGAATCGGGCTAAATTTCAAACCCAATGCGGGAAAACATCAGCCTCATTCTTGCTTTCAGCTATGAACTTGTGCTCTCAATGCGAGATTCATTACAAAGCAGCGAAGAATGCGCGCCTACATGTTGAATTAACCCTTTTAAAAATAAATTACTTGCCGTCGGTTTACCAACCCACTGCGGCTCAACCTGCGGCGGAGGGTGGCGCCGGAAAAAAGTCTGAGACTAAACCGGTAGCATCGGCCGCGGTTTCAGCTGCAGTTACAGAAGCCACTCCCGTTCCATCGAGTGCCCCAGAACCGGTGGCACCAGTCGTAGCGATGGAAAAAACACCCACAGAGGAAACGCCTGTCGTTAGACCCACCAGTCACGGTTTAAGAAGTGCTAAAAAAGTTGTTAACTCAAATCAATCTGAGTCTGCCGAGCAGACTGGTGTGCTGGGCAAAGTGCAAAATGAGTCATTTACTTTTGAGGAGCTACATTTTATTTGGACACAGATTGCCCAAGTATTCAAACAAGCTAATTTCATCAATAAGTATGTGATGATGAATCGAGAGATTAGCCTGGTCGATTCCAATGTTCATATTAAGGTAGAAGGTGAAGTTCAGATTCAACAGTTCAATGATTCGCTGAAATTAGAATTAATTACTCAATTACGTGAAAAACTAAAGAATGATTCAATTGATATTATTTTAGACCTAATTGAGGGGGAAGTAAGCGATAAAAAAATGATTTATACTCAATCGGATAAATACGAATTCCTTTCCCAAAAACACCCGATTCTCATCGAGATGAAGCAAAGAATGGGATTAGATCACGAATTTTAGCGGGTTTGACCTTGCCCTATTCCTATCCATTTCTCCGTGACTAATTTCTCTAAAGCGAACGGACCGCGTGCGTGCAATTTTTGAGTTGAAATACCTATTTCTGCACCTAAACCAAATTCCCCGCCATCTGTGAATCGAGTCGAGGCGTTCCAATAAACGGCCGCGGCGTCCACTGCAGAAAGGAAATAGTTAGCCTCTTCTCCATCCGAAGTTATAATTGCTTCCGAATGCCTTGATGAATAAGAGGCTATGTGGGTAAGAGCTTCTTGAAAGTCAGCAACAACCTTAATTGAGCAAGCAAAATCTAGAAATTCCCGTCCAAAATCAGCCAACTTTGCTTTTTCCAAAAAGGGGTAAGACAGGGAGGCTAAAACAGCATGCGAAGTTTCATCCGCATAGATCTTAACATGATAAGAGGTAAATGGGTCAACAAGCTTCGCTAAAAATTCGGCTACTTTAGATTCATGAACGACAATCGTATCTAATGAATTACAGACAGATGGCCTGGAGACTTTGGCATTCACCACAATAGCAACTGACATTTCAACTTCAGCTTTAGCGGCCACATAAGTATGGCAAACTCCTGCACCCGTTTCTATAGTAGGCACTAAAGATTCTTTTCTAACACGCTGAATCAAAGCCTCTGATCCTCGAGGAATGATTACATCAATGTACTTAACAGCAGTTAACAAAGTGGTCACTAACTCCCGATCGGTAGGCATTAAATAGACTAAATCCGTAGAAAATCGGTTCTGAATTAAGGCCTGATGAATCAATTCTACTAAAATGGTATTTGTATGTATAGCATCCGAGCCGCCGCGCAGGACAACCGCATTACCAGAGCGAATACATAAGGCTGCTACATCAATAGTAACGTTAGGTCGTGATTCAAAAATGACTCCCACAACCCCTAAGGGTACCGTTTTTTTCGATAAGGTCAAACCATTAGACAGAATTCTATGCGATAAAACTTGCCCCGTTGGATCGGGCAGTTGAGTCACAGAAAGAACGCTTTCAGCTAAATCATGAAGTCTTTCTTGGGTTAATTTTAATCGATCACGCATCGGGTGATCTGTTGCCATCCGATCCAAATCTTTCTGATTTTCACGTAAAATTTCAGCTGAATTATGGACAATTAATGAGGCAATGCTTCGAAGAATAGCATTTCTAGACTCTCCATTAGCCATTGCTAAAGACGAGGCTTCTTCACGAGTGCACGCAAATTGTTCTAATACCGTAGCCATACTATTTTGTTAAAAGCAATCTGATTTTTTCAGCGGGTCCTTCCGATGAACTCCATTGAAACAGGTAAGATCCAGCGGATAAATTTGTGACGTCAACAGGGTAAATTTGCTCCCCAGCCCCAAAATTAAGGACTTTAGAAGAAAATAGGTTTCGGCCTTGGCTATCTATGATTTGGTAGGTGACCTCGGCAGGTTTTGCTAGGCTGAACTTCCAATTAAATAATCCGCCTGACGGATTCGGATAGATGGTAGCTGAAGCCTCTTTAGGCTCATTGCCTAAAATAGGGCTATCAAATAAGGCCATCTGGGCATCTAACCAAGTCATCCGACCTTGCATCCAGTTTTTTAACCAATTCACTTCGTCCGATAAGGTGGCTCCGACGTAATAATTAGGCCAAATCTTTTTACCCATCAATGGATATTTTTGAAAATTCCGTGCTAATGGATCCTTTAAAACAACCTGAGCTGAATCGATAGTGGCAAATAGTGTATTTGTATTCAAAAAGCTAGATCGAACAGCCTTCCAACGCGATGCCAAAGCCTTCCGGAAACTCGCATCTTGAATTAATTTATTCCACCAAAATGGAACTTGCCAGTAATCTTTCGAACCAGCTTCCGTTTCCATAGCCTTATATACAAACCCATCTGTCTTCCAGCCATTTAGATAATCTGCATTCCCAAAAGCAATATTGAAATCCCAGGCAGGTCCCATTTTAATTTTACCTCCTAAAGATTCTTTATCCTTATATAAATAGGAACTTAATCGGTACCCATCCACATTTCTAGTCACTTCATTCAAAATAAAGTAATTAACAAAAGAAGGCATGTCCATAAAATCTCTGAAGCTAGCCTTCGGATCATTCATATCTTCTGTCATTAATTTCTGCTCCCAGTTATTAATGTAATTCCGTATGTAATTAATCTGTTGCTGTGTAATGATGCCAAATTTCGGATATTCAATTTGGAATTCACATTTTTGAGTCGCGTTTATTCCAGAGGTATAATTACTTTTCCAAGTGGTAGAAGGTGAACCACTCGTCTTATCAATTTTCAACAAATAGCCCCCCGTTACATCATCCCCTGCATTTTCTGTGGGATACAAATCAGAAATAGGTACGCGATTTTTACCTTGTTTAATTTTTTCCATGAGCATATAAACGCCACGGTATTCATTATTGATAACTAATTCCACAAATTTAGTCTCACTATGTAGTAAACCTAAACGTCCAGCTATTTGATGAGCCATAAAATCTCGCATGAAGGAACGATCATTATAGGAGGCATTCAGTACCCAATCAGACTCCTCAGGCATTTGAAGTAGCGACATACGCTTCGCTGTTATTCCCGTTGAATCTGTCCATAGCTCAATACCATAGGGCTTTTTCACAAAGCCAGGGAGAAAATAAAAATCCGCTTGAGAAGTGGAACCTCTGAACTCGATTCCTGCAACGGTGGTAATGGTAGGACTGGCTGATAGTTGATTTAATTGCCCGTTTCCTTTATCGAACACCTCCATCACTACGGGAATTTTAGGCTCATCCTGTATGACCCGGGTTTTTGTATTTATTCGAATGATGGGCAGGTTGGAAACGCTGAGACTTTGGGAATAAAGTGCTACAGGCAGCAACAGTAAAAAGAAAACAAAGTTTTTTATCATCTAAAAATCGTATCCTAAAGTAAGGTAAGTCACAGGGGATTTCAATTCCTTGTTTTCTAATCCAAAAGCATAATCTAATTTAACAAAGTAGCCTAAAACTGTTGCCCTCACCCCAAAACCATAGCCCACTAAAAAAGGATTACGGTAATCTGTCACAGTCGCTTGAAATGGATTCCTATTTCCTCCATAAACATTGGTATTAAATCCATTCGTTTTTGCAAATGGACTCGAACCAGACCAGGCAGAACCCACATCTGTAAAACCAACTAATTGAACAGAACTCAAAATAGATGAGGATTCCACAGACATCAAGGATTTTAACGGCATTCGTAACTCGACATTTAATAACAAATGACTGTTTCCACTTAATTTATTTAAGTTAAATCCTCGCAATGGGGCAATAAATTGACTCATGAATACATCCCGGTTAGCTAGGTTTGAAGTCCCCAGGGGTGTATTTTGGGTCCGCGGTTCTACCCTATTAAAGAACCAATTATCCATTCCTCCTAACATAGAGGACTGCCTAGCTGAACCCAATTGATGGGAGGCTGAAAAGCGAGATGCAAAATAGAATGAATTCGTCAGCTTCTTATAAAAGCGAACATCTAACCCTAATCGAACAAAATTTCCCTCATTGATGATATTTTGATTCGCCTCTGTTAAGAAACTGAATCGCAATCCAGTTCTGATATTTTCAAAGACTGGAACCGTGTTATCGAACACATAATTTACCTGAGCGCCAGCATAACCAGAATAGTCTTCCTGATTTGTTAAAGAATATTGACTAAACAATCGGTTAGTGGAATACATTCCTGTAACCGAAATTTTACTTAATAAGCTAAAAGGATAGGTTGCACTTAAGGCGAATCGATTAAAGCGAATCTTTTGAGCATCCGATTCTGTATTTTGATCTAATACTTTTCTGTCGTACCGAAACTTCCAATCAAGCTTGTTCGCTAAATAACTGTATTCACCCCAAAGGTCGGTATTTCGTAGGTTTGCCGTTAAGAAACCACCTGCTTTGAAGAGATGATTTTCTAAAAGATCATTAGCCTTTAACTCATAAGCATATCCAATTCCTCGGATAGGATCTGAAACAAAGAGCCCCTCTGAGCTATTCATAATGAGTGAATTCTCATAGTCTAAAGGGCCAATTAACTTACTAGGTTCCCTTTTTAAGCGAATGGTTTGCTGGCGATCTAGACGAGCACGCCTTGATTTTTTTGCCAAATCAATGTTCGTTTCTACCACAACCGGACTCACTGGTTTCTCTTCATCAGGATTAATAATCCCCGGAATCCAAGCAGATCCTCCTATTTCATCCAAACTTTCCCACGGATAACGTTCGATTTTTTCTACCAAAATCGAGTTCTCCTTACTAGAAATCCCAGCAGGAGAAATCTCAAAATTATCCCAAGCTACAGTACGAATCGCTAATTGCTGAAAGCTAGAATCAACTAATGAGTACCGAATAAGTCTATTTCCTTGACTCTGCGCATGCAAGAAATAGGCTAGCGAATCAGACCTAAATTGAAAATTCGACACTTTACCTGAGGTAGAAAAAAGACGTGTAGGATTTTCAGGCTCCTCAGGATTCCAAACCATAACAGAGGTAAAGAGCGCAGTAGGTGCTGGAAGTGAATCAATATACCTATTTGTCAAATACAACACCCGATTATCCGGCAATAAATGTGCCTCAGATTCATCAAAAGCATCTTTTGTCACTGGGTTTAAGCGGTTTCTTTTTAGGTCATAAATTCCCACGTCTACTTGGCCTTTTTCCAAAACCCGCACCAACATCTTCGTCCCATTCTTATTCATTTCCATATCCAAGTAGGACAGGTTCGCAATTTTCTTTTTATCCTCTCCTTTTACCCCTCCCTTTTTATCGATTTGAAATAGCTTCAACCAGCTAAATCCTTGATCAGAAAACAGCACGGCTAGTTGATTCGAACCTATCCAAGAAAGCAACGGACCTTTGCCAGATGAAAGTCGATTCACATCCTTCAACCCAGATTGCATGATTACTTGGGTTTTCTTAGAAGCTATCGGGTGCAGATTTACGCTATAGCGCCCAGATTCATCTGAAACCCACACTTCGTACAATCCATCCGGGCTGAGGCGATAGGAATTTACGGATGTTTGTGAAGGAATAAATTCCGACTGGGCGAACACTTTCTTTGATTTAATTTCTAACTGCTTCGCGTCATTCAAATAATACTCATACCATTCTTTCAAAAACTTGGAAAATGGTTTTCGAATCGTACTAGAAATACTGGATTGTTCATTATGGATAATCCGCGTTAAATTTAAGATGTTCCCAATGGCTTGCTTACCATATGTCAAGGAAATGTAGGACCAAATCGATTGACCTAACAATTCTGCCTCTTTGCCTTTTGCTAATTGTAATTTGCGAATTTTATTTTCACTAATTATTTGGTAGGTAAATCTCCTCACCTCGGGCGCATCTCCTGAGGCGATGTATGCAGCCATTCCTAAAATATACCAATCGGAAACAGAAAGCAGAAAGGAGTTCTGTAAGATATCCTTTACACTACCTCCGTATAACAAGTCTTGCAAGTAAACTCGCGCCACTTGCTTTGTTAATTCTTGCTTGAATGCGGCTAAATTATCTTTAAATGGAATTTCAATGTGAAATTTAGAAAGATTCTGTTCTTCTATTTCCTTCACATTCACTAAAGAAATACCCCCGTTACTTTGTAACCAAGTCTCATGATTAGGGTAAATAAAAATCTTTATTTTTTGAACGGGGGAATAGGAAATGAGCTCTGTTAATCGTACAAAATCTGCTTCCAGATAGGACAACGTAGTTCTAGCTAAAGGCTCACTTTTCTCTAAGTAATACACCTCAAAGTTAGAGCTAGCGACAAATTTCCAATCAAATTTTTGGTATTGTATCCGGTGATTTTCTGGAACCCAATGCGATCCTTGGGCTCTTAGCTCTTGAATAGCTAAAGTCAAAATCAAAATGACTACAAAAAGTGATTTTAAATTACGCATTTTGCCCATAGACATTAAATCCAAATTTACAGATTTAAACGGAAAATAAATGATAAAATCTACGAATTGATGCCTCCGGATGAACAGAAGAGTTAGTCAGGATTTCGTCTGTCCATTGTTTGGCAAAATAAGGGCTCAAAGAAACCCCTTTCGACCCAAATCCATTAAATATTCCTGCCTCAGATAGCGGATGAAAACCCACAAAGGGTCGGCGATCCTGGGTAGCGGGCCTAACTCCCGTTTTTTGCCTAAGTATTTGAAAATGATCACATCCCATCAAGGCTAACTTCTTTGTTAATTCTTCTAAACCCTCCGGAGTTATTTCGTTCGTAAACTCTTGCCAACCATACGTCGCCCCCACTTTAAATTGATGAGAACCTAAAGGCAACAAGAAACCATTTTTATTCAAAATAAACTCCTCAGAGGGCTCATTTGTTTCTATTTCAATTAACTCCCCTTTCGCCGGCAAAAAAGGCAAACAAGTCCAAAGTGGATTTTGTTGCCCGTGGAATCCTTCACAAAAAATAGCCTGACTACCTCTGTACTCTAATTCTTTTAACAAACCAAGTGAAGAAAAATATACACGGGACACCCGCAATAAGGTAGCAACATCGACCCATCCTGCCTTTTCCACCCAAACACCATCCGAATCCCAGCGCAAATAATCGTGGTGAATCTCGTCTTTTCGGGTGATTAGCCAAACTTTCATTTCCTGGTTTGCAAAAGGACGAAAAAGCGGCATGGGGAAAAAGAACTTTTCTCCAAGTGTAAGTTCCAATCGAGGATAAAATTCAAAAAGGTAAGAAAACAACTCATCTGCGAGCCAGGTTTGTTCTAATTTTCGACCAGTAACCGGATTGAAAATGCCACCTGCAGCTTGAGATGAATTAAAATGGGTCTGAGGTGAATCCCAAATTTCAAAAGATATTCCCGCCTCCAAAAAATGATGCGCTAGAATAGTGCCAGCTAGACCCTGGCCTACGATGATAAAAGGATTAGCGTTTTTCACCTTGCACGCGTCGAACGTGATCTAAAACAAATTCTACCTGCTCATCCATTGTTCGATAGGATGTATCTAAATCAATAGCATCCGATGCACGCTTTAAAGGCCCTTCGCTTCGGTTTGAATCAATCTCATCTCTTTTGCGCAAGTTCTCAATAATTTCCTCCAATGGAAGATCTTCGCCCTTTTGTAAAAGCTCCAATTTGCGTCTATGAGCCCGAATATGTGGCTCTGCCGTCATAAATATTTTCAATTCTGCCTGAGGGAAAACGACCGTACCTATGTCTCGACCATCCATAACAATTCCCTTCTTCTCCCCCATTCTTTGTTGTTGAGCCACCATAGCATGTCTCACTTCTGGGATAGCGGCCACTTGACTCACTAAATCAGAAATATGCATTTTGCGAATCTCTGACTCCACATTCTCTCCGTTTAAAATGGTGTCCGAGGCTTGTTTAGCTGGATTGAATTGAAAGGTGATTTCTACATGTGCTAATGCTTCTTTCACCGCTTGCAAATCAGCAAAATCCACTCCTTGCCGATCGAAATAAAGTGCTACAGCTCGGTACATGGCACCCGTATCTAAAAAGGCATAATGCAGAGCTGATGCCACATGGCGAGCAGTCGTACTTTTTCCACAAGAAGAAAAGCCATCTAAGGCAATGATAATATCAGACATGAACAAATTGATTAATGGCCATGGCTACTGCTTCAGGCGCTTCATAGGTACCTTGATGGCCTACGTTTGGCAAAATTACAACCGATTTCGTTACAAACCGAGTAATAGACTCCGGAGAAATCAAGGCATCTTGTTCTCCCAAGATAAATAGGATAGGGATTTTAGATGTCTGAACAAAGGTGGTAAAATCTTTTCGATCCCGCATCGCCTTGGTGGCAGCAATTAATCCACCTGCAGGTAACTCTCGGTACCTGGATGCTAAGGTAGAAATGAGCTCTTGAGATGCTGATGCAAACAAATTAGGCAAGAAAGGACCGATAAAAAATGCAGTTCCTTTTTTTAAGAGTAATTCCGCCGTTCGATCTCGATTGATTTTCTTTTCCTCTGTGTCTGCCACAAAAGTAGAATGTAACATTACGACTTTTTCAACCTGCTCAGGAAATAACGACGCTAATTCTAAGGCAATGTACCCTCCCATCGAATGGCCGACCACACAAAACTGAAGACCAGAAGGCAAAGACGATTGTATTTTTTTTGCGTAATCTTCTAAGGTTGGACAATCAGTCCAAGAAGCATAAGATGGTGTGTGAGTGGTGAAATTATCCCCTATATAAGGTAAAAAGTCGGCCCAAATACGTTCATCCTCCCCAAAACCATGCAACATAACAAGCTGGGTGGTAAGCATGTTAATAGGTATGTAATAACCCTGCAATCGTAAATAATAGGCCGATAAAGGCAGATAAACCACCGACAAAGCCTAGGCCAATTACCGCTAAAACCACACCCAATGCAATAAGTGTGAAACCTATTTTCAATTTAGGATGCCAACCTCTTGGCTCCACCGCTTTTTTCACTGATTTCACCTCTGAGCTAAGGGTAAACTTCACTTTCTTAGATGCAACCAGCGTTTTCTTCTCGGTAGAGATCTCTGTGGCTACAACCGGTGTTACATTCGGAGAGACAGCCGCCGCGGCAGTAGATACAACAGTTGTTGAGACCTTTTCAACCGGCGCCACTTGTAAGGCAGTGGGCTGTTTGTTTTCTTCTCCAGCGAAGGCTGGTAGGCCTATCAACAAAAATAAAATGAATTTTTTCATAGCGTTAAGCGACTACTTTCATTTGATGGAATACCGTTCGTTCGAACTTAGACTTCGCATAATTTATATCCACCTCAAATTTCTTCATTCCCGTTTGAGACGGAATTTCATACATGGCATCTATCATCACGGCTTCCATGATTGAACGTAAACCGCGCGCGCCTAATTTAAATTGCATCGCTTGTTCTACCATGTACACGAGTGCTTCGTGCTGAAAAGTTAACGAAACCCCTTCCATCTCGAAAAGCTTCTCATATTGCTTCACAAGCGCATTTTTAGGCTCCGTTAAAATCGATAACATAGCCGTAGTATCCAATGGGTTCAAGTAGGTAACAACAGGAAGACGACCAAGTAATTCTGGGATTAGACCGAATGATTTTAAATCTTGGGCCGTCACATACTTCATAATTTGATCTTTCTCAAACGATTCGTGGAAGGTATCATCTCCAGAGAAGCCAATCGGACGGGAGTTCAAACGCTTCGCGATATGACGATCGATACCATCGAATGCACCACCACAGATGAACAAGATGTTCTCGGTGTTAACGGCGATCATTTTTTGGTCAGGATGTTTACGCCCTCCTTGTGGTGGTACGTTTACAATCGAACCTTCTAATAATTTCAATAATGCTTGTTGTACTCCTTCTCCAGACACATCACGCGTGATGGATGGATTATCAGATTTACGCGCAATTTTATCAATTTCATCGATGAAAACGATGCCGCATTCGGCCTTTTCTACGTCGTAATTTGCTGCTTGCAATAGACGTGTCAAAATCGTTTCTACGTCCTCTCCCACATAACCAGCCTCCGTAATGACGGTCGCATCGGCGATACAAAAGGGAACTTGTAATTTTTGAGCTAGAGTCCGAGCCAAATACGTTTTTCCTGTACCAGTCTCGCCTACCATCAAGATATTGGACTTTTCAATCTTTACATCGTCATTCGAAGGGGACTGCATTAAACGCTTGTAATGATTATAAACAGCCACAGACAAATGCTTCTTCGCCTCTTCTTGACCGATAATGTATCCGTCTAAATATTCTTTCAGGTCCTTCGGTTTTACTAATTCAAAGGAATGCTTTGTGCTTGATTTAGTCGCTGCAGCCACTCCCATCTCCTCTTTAACTACCTCGTATCCTTGCTGTAAGCAGTTATTACAAATATGGCCATCAATGCCGGAGAGCAATAAACCTACCTCGTTTTTAGGACGACCGCAGAAAGAACAACTTGTTTTTTTACTAGCCACTAGACAGTTCTCGTTAAAATCTCATCAATTAAACCATATTCCTTCGCCTCTGCCGCCTTCATCCAATAATCGCGATCTGAATCACGCTCGATATCTTCGAATGATTTACCAGAGTGTTTTGCTAAGATTTCGTACAATTCTTGGCGAATTTTAACGATTTCACGCGCGGTAATTTCGATATCACGCGATTGACCTTGTGCCCCACCTGATGGTTGATGAATCATTACACGAGCATGCTCTAAAGCAGAACGCTTTCCAGCTGCACCACCGGCTAATAAAACGGCTCCCATCGAAGCGGCAAGTGAGGTACACACCGTTGCCACCTCTGGACGGATGTAGTTCATCGTATCGTAGATACCTAAACCGGCATAAACAGATCCGCCGGGGCTATTGATGTACATTACAATGTCTTTTTTGGCATCCGTAGACTCCATAAACAACAATTGTGCAACAATAATATTGGCCATGTAATCATCCACCGGAACACCCATAAAGATGATACGATCCATGATTAAACGAGAAAATACATCGATTTGAGCAAAACGCATCGGGCGTTCCTCAATGATGTATTGCGTCATATCGTCGATTTGGGGCACCGGGCGACTGCCGATGTTATTCATATATTGATCAACCGCAAGACCGTTCAAACCTCTATGGTGAACCGCATACTTACGAAACTCTTCTGATGATAACTCCTTTGGATACATAGATTTTAATGTTTAAAAATCAAATTTAGACTTTTTTAGAATTTATACTACCTAGAACACAAATATAAGAACCTTTGTTCACAGAAAACCCCGCAATGTGCGGGGCTTCCAAAAAATATCAGGACAATTTTAAAATTAAAGCGCCGCAGCGATTTCTTTGAACTTGTCTACGTCGATTTTCGTCACTTTGTGAGGAATGTTTGCTACGATCGCAGCAGAAACTTTGTCCGCGAAAGCTTGATTGTATAAGTTCATGAAGTTATCTGACTTCGACTTATCGCTCAAGTAACCCATCGCGATTTTCTCAATCATTTCTTCAATACCTGGCTCGTTAGACGACAAATAACCGCCAAACTGGGCACGTACCATATCTTTTGCTTTCTCTACCACCTCTGGATATTCTACTTTCACGTCGAATTTCTCAGCGATCTCATTCTTGATCAAGTTCCAACGCATATCTTTCTTCACATTATCAAAGTCTTGATCAATTTGCTCTGGCGTAAATTTGCCTTCATTGATACGAATCAACCAAGTGCGTAAGAATTTCTCTGGCAAGTCGATTTTCACAGCGTCTAAAATGGCTTTCTCTGCATCAATACGCAATAAGTATTCCGCTTCACGCTTGTAGTTCTCTGTTACGATTGTTTCTACTTGCGCCCGGAATGATTTCTCATCTGCCGCTTTACCCACACCTAATACTTTATCAAAGAATGCAACGTTCAATTCAGATGGCACTTGACGCGTGATATCTTCTACTACGAACGAAACCTCTCCTTTCAAATCAGCTACTTCGTCTTCTTTCTTTCCTGTCGCTAAAGCTAATGCCTTTGCATCTACGAAAACTTTATCAATCGCAAATTTCAAGGTATCGTCTTTTTTCGCACCTAAGAACACTTTCTTTGACTTGTCATTTATCGCATGCATTGGGATGGCAGATTTCTCTACCCACTCCCCTTGCGTGAAAGTACCGAAAACTAAATCACGGTCTTCAACGGTTTCTGGATGAGTTTGATCACTAAATTGCTTCTTCAAGTTTTCAATCGTTTCTTCGATTTCTTTTTTGTCCGCTTTGATTTCATAAGAAGCGATAGCTTTGATTTTAGTCAAATCCACTTTAAAATCTCCGTGGAAACCTAAATCATAATGAAATGTAAATTCTGTATCTTTTTCCCAATCGATCGCGTCTGCCTCTTCAACAGCTGGCAAAGGCTCTCCTACAAGGTTCAATTTGTTTTCTTTGATATAATCAGAAACTTCGTGACCTAACAAGTGGTTAATTTCGTCTACTAGAGCAGATTGACCATATAATTTCTTCACAAGAGCCGCTGGAACCATACCCGGACGAAATCCTTTAATGGATGCTTTCTTACGATAATCTTTCAATTTTGCCTCTACTTTTTCCGCGTAATCTGCTGGAGAAACAACTACAGTCAAACGACCTTCTAAATCCCCTGCCTTGTTAAGTGAAATGTTCATTTGTTCTTATTTATAATTAGCTAGTAAAATAAAACCCTCAAAACCTTTTTGGTGTTGAGGGCTTGCCATTGGTACGGGTGAAGGGACTCGAACCCCCATGCCTCGCGGCGCCAGATCCTAAGTCTGGTATGTCTACCAATTCCACCACACCCGCGTAATTTGGAGTGCAAAGGTAGTCAGCAATTTTAAAAATTCAAAAGCTTTTAAATATAAATATTGGATTAACTTTGGGCAAAAATAATCCTCCTATGAAATTCAGTCGCTGGTATATTGCACTCTTGGCTTTCCTGATCGGAGTTATTGTGACATTCATTTACTTAACTGAAACCTTCAAGTAGAAATGCAGGCACTCGATTGGATCGTATTATTGGCCACGATTGGTGGAATTGTGGCGTATGGTAGCTGGAAAGGGAAGCAAACGAAGCATTCGTTGCAAGGATTTCTATTAGCGGATCGGGGACTTCCATGGTACCACATTTTACTTTCGGTGATGGCCACCCAGGCTTCTGCGATTACCTTTTTATCCGTTCCAGGTCAGGCTTACCACGATGGCATGCGCTTCGTGCAATTTTATTTAGGTCTACCTATCGCGATGATTATCCTTTCGGTGACCTTTATTCCACATTATTTCTCCTTAAAAGTATATACTGCTTACGAGTTTTTAGAGAATCGCTTTGATGCCAAAACTCGGGTGCTCACCTCCCTCCTCTTCTTAATTCCGCGTGCCTTATCCACCGGTGTGACTATTGCCGCACCTTCCATAATTCTTTCCACTTTGTTAGGCTGGGATTTGACGTGGACGAACGCCATTACTGCGGCCATCGTCACCACATATTGCATGCTAGGGGGATCAAAAGCTATCTCTTACACGCAATTGTTGCAAATGGCCGTTGTTTTAGTTGGTATGGTTTTTGTCGGATTTTATATCGTTTCACAGCTTCCGGAGGAAATTGGAGTAAAAGAATCCTTGCAGATTGCGGGCAAGATGGGCAAAGTGAACTTGATCGATTGGAAATTCGATTTGAATAACCGCTACAATATTTGGTCTGGAATCATTGGAGGCTTCTTTTTGCAGTTATCGTATTTTGGTACGGACCAAAGTCAGGTAGGCCGCTACCTTTCCGGCGTTTCTGCAAGTGAGATCAAGAAAGGATTGCTCATGAATGGTTTCTTGAAGATTCCGATGCAGTTCTTCATCTTGCTAGTCGGATTATTAGTTTTCACGTATTATCAATTTAACGCCCCTCCTACCTTCTTTAATAAGAATACGGAGGCTGTTTGGGCGACTGTGCCGGGTCATCAGGCCATCGATCAAGAGAAAGGTGCCATTTTCGAGGCAAAGAAATTAGCGATTTTACAGAAAGATTACTCTCGCCTAGACAAATTGAATAAGCAGGCGTCAGCCACTCAGGAAAAAGCCATTGGTCTTTTGAAATCTGTAAAACCTGACACGGAAGCGCAAGACACGAACTATATCTTCTTGCATTATATCATCAACCAATTACCCTTGGGGATTGTAGGCTTCTTGATCGCAATGATTTTATTATCCTCGATGGGTTCAATGGCCTCCGCTTTTGGGTCCTTGACTTCCACTTCGATGGTTGATATTTATGAACGATTTATCGCACCTGACCGAGGTAACCAGCACTATTGGTGGATTTCGAAACTCATTACTTTAGGCTGGGGGGCACTTTGTTTAGTCGTCGCCCAATTTGCGGTAAACATGGGCAGCTTGATTGAAGTCGTTAATATTTTAGGATCCTGGTTTTATGGTACTATTTTAGGCGTCTTTTTATGTGCCTTTTATTTACCTAGAACGACGGGAACACAAGTTTTCACGGCCGCACTGATTGCAGAAGCTTTTGTAATTTATGCTTGGAAGGTGGAATGGATGGCCTTTCTTTGGCTAAACGTGTTAGGCTGCCTATTAGTGATGGCGATCGCCCTTCTATTAAGTCTTATTTCTGGTCCAAAACAGACATCGAAAACTTCACCGGAATAACCGGCTTTTCGTCAAAAGAACGCTCTTTCTTAATAGAATCCACCACGGCCATCCCTTTGGTTACTTTTCCAAAAACCACGTATTTGCGGTAAAAGCGACTCGCCTGTTCCGTATCGGTAACGATAAAAAACTCGGTGGGGGAAGAGGATTGAAGGGGATTCCCTTCATCATATCGTGCCATCGCTATCGTGCCACGCACGGGACGCAGCTCCTCTACATATTCAGCCGGTACTAAGTAATTCAAACGATCAAAATATTCCCCTCCTCCTTGAATTCCTATCTCATATACATTCCGGTAGAAATAGCGATCTTCAAAATAACCCATCTTCACTAACCGAATAAAGTTCACCGTGTGCAAAGGTGTTCGATCATCTAACTCGAGTTCGAAGTCCCCTAGACGCGTACTTACTTGGATGCGCCGTTCCGTATGCTGCGCTGACTGGGCCTGCAATTCCTGTTTTACTTTGGCAGGATCAATCCGCCAATTAGGCTTGCAAGACGCGAACAAGAAGGAAACTAAAATCAGATAACGCATAAAAAAAAGGGGGGCCTTTCGAGCCCCCTAAATTAAATAAAATTCTAGACTATGCGTTTGATGTTTTCTTTCCGAAGAAATAAAGACCAGCAAAAGCGACGATCAAGATGCCTGGGAATAAAAGCATATTGGAAAGGGTCGCTTGTCCAGCTGCTAAATCAGCTACATCCCCAGTTAATCCGCTACTCACCGCTGCCACTTTGTTTTTATCAATCCATCCACCGATAATAGGCTGGAACATAGACGACGAAAACATACCGATACCACCCATAATAGATAGACCTAAGGCACCTGTTTTAGGCATAGCCTCAGCCACATAACCTAACATGTTTGGCCAGAAATAACAAATACCTAACGCGTAGATGAAGGCAGCGAAGTACAAGGTAGTTCCTGACATCGTACTCATCATATATAATCCTGCTAGAGCAAATACCGCAGAGGCTAACAACACACCAACTGTATTGATTTTAGCAATAATTGAACCAGCGAAATAACGACCTACAGCCATCAATCCGGTAACTAAGGCTAAAATTAGCATCGGGCTAGCACCCGCTTTGGCTAAAATAGGACCTACCCATTGCTGAGGGCCAAATTCTGAAATAGCTGTTAATGCCATACAAGCCGCCATAAATAAATACAATGGATTTAGCATAGCTTTAAAGCTATCCATCGTCGAGCTTGCATCAGCCTTTGGTTTAGGGAAAGCTTGACCAGAGAACAAGACAGCATAAATGACTGTAGGAATAATAATCACCCAAACTTGTGTTTGCCAAGCCATTGCCGCATCCGTCATGAACTTTGAGATAAGTGAACCTACCACAATTCCACCTGGGAACCACATGTGGAAACGATTCAGCTTACTGCTCATTTCGTTACCCGTGTAGGCATCTGCAATCATTGGATTACAAGCAGCTTCTGTACAACCGTTACCTAATCCAATTAAAAGAGTAGAGATCAACAACGTATTGTAGTCTACTGCATAAATAGTCATTAAAATACCTGCAGCGTGTGCTACTAAGGCAATTTGCATGATCAATTTTGGTCCAACTGAAGTATAAAATACGCCTCCTAAAATCATGGAGATTGGAAAACCTAAAAACCACATTTGGTTGATATGGCCTAATTGCTCGTTAGTTAGAGCTAATTCGGTTCCTAATTGAGGTAAAATACCTGCCCGAATACTAAATGAAAAGGCCGTAGTGATGAGGGCAAAACAAGACGCCAAAAATAAACGATTGGCATTAACAGTTTGATTCATAATTGTTTGAGGTTTAGATAAATAGTTTATTTTGATTATTCTTTAAAAAATTAAATTCTTCATTAGAAAAATCGTAACAAAAAAACAAAAAGTTTTTTGGATAATGGCATCTGTGGGCATTTTTTTTTAGAATTATTCCAAAAAAAGAGCGATTTAGAGGCTATAAAACCAAATTTTGCTCTATTTTTGTAACCTATCTAAATCTATAATACTTATGATCCAAGGAGGTTCTGCTACACAGGCAAAATCACGCCAAAGTAGGAAAATCAGAATGGGAATGATCGGTGGAAGTCAAGAGGCTTTTATCGGTGCAGTTCACCGTCGCGGTTCCCAATTAGACGGAGAAATCGAATTAGTTTGCGGCGCATTTAGTTCAAGCGCAGAAAAATCTAAAGCTACCGGCGAAGCTCTTTATCTTCCAGAAAACCGTGTTTATGGTTCGTATGAGGAGATGATCTTGAAGGAAAAAGAATTGCCTGAAGGTGAGCGCATGGACTTCGTTTCTATCGTTACCCCTAATCACGTGCATTTCCCAGCCGCAAAGATGGCGCTTGAAAATGGATTTCATGTGGTATGCGACAAGCCGGCCACTTTGAATCTCGCTGAGGCAAAAGAACTAAAGAATATCATCGATAAATCTGGCTTAATTTTCGCTTTAACTCATAACTATACGGCCTATCCGATGGTCAAAGAGGCGAAGCACTTAGTAGACTCAGGTCAACTAGGCGAAATTCGCAAGATCATCGTGGAATATCCACAAGGTTGGTTGATCGACTTAGTCGAAGCAACCGGACAAAAGCAAGCGGCCTGGAGAACTGATCCAGCGCGATGCGGTGCTGCAGGTGCCATCGGAGACATCGGAACTCATTGCGAGAATTTGATCGAGTATATCACTGGATTACATATCAAAGAGCTTTGCGCTGATCTGACGATCTTCGTGGAGGGTCGTCAATTAGATGACGATGGCAATATCTTAATTCATTACAATAATGGGGCCAAAGGTATTTTACATTGCTCTCAAATCTGTAATGGCGAAGAAAACGACTTCAACTTCCGTATTTATGGAAGTAAGGCGGGAATCACGTGGCACCAAATGGAGCCGAATACGATGGTGTTTAGGACGCGCGACGACGGAGCGCGGATTATTCGTACGGCCGTAGGCCAGCTATCTCCGGCAGC
>JBIIGE010000113.1:0-3499 GCA_044236555.1 Aquirufa sp. | reverse complement strand
GTTTGAAGGTAATTATTCAGAATACGAAGAATCACGTAAGAAACGTTTAGGGGACACAACACCGAAGCGTATTCGTTACAAGAAATTGCAGTAATATGACATCAAGAGAGAAAATTCAGGCAGTCATTGACGAAATGGGCAAGGTAGTTATAGGCCAAGAGCGCCTAATTAACCGCCTTTTAGTCGGTCTTTTTACGGGCGGACACGTCCTATTAGAAGGGGTGCCTGGATTAGCTAAGACCTTAACAATTAATACCTTAGCTAAAATTCTCGACCTTCATTTTCACCGCATTCAGTTCACGCCGGATTTATTACCAGCAGACTTAGTGGGGACCATGATTTATAATCCGAAAAAATCGGAATTTGAAGTAAAAAAAGGGCCTATTTTCGCTCAGATTATCCTCGCAGATGAGATCAACCGTGCTCCTGCTAAAGTACAATCTGCCCTGCTAGAGGCAATGGCTGAGAAGCAAGTGACAATCGGAGATACGACCTATCCATTAGATAAGCCATTCTTAGTATTAGCGACTCAAAATCCGGTAGAACAAGAGGGCACTTTCCCGCTTCCTGAGGCACAAGTGGACCGCTTTATGCTCAAGGTTTTCTTGAATTACTTAGATAAAGATCAAGAGTTAGCTGTGATGCGCCAAAAGTCCAATATGGACTTCAATTACGAGCCTAAAACCGTGTTAAACGCGGAAGATATCGCTAAAATCCGCAAGGAAATTAACGAAATCACGATCTCGGAGACGTTAGAGAAATACATTATCGAACTCGTTTTTGCAACGAGAAATCCAGCGGAATATGGCTTGACACAAGAGGCGGGATATATCCAATTCGGAGCATCACCGCGTGCGAGTATTCAATTGAATTTAGCTGCAAAGGTGATGGCTTATTTAGAAGGACGCGACTATGTATTACCGGAGGACATCAAAGAAATGGCACCCGATATACTGAATCACCGCATTATCTTGAACTACGTGGCCGAAGCGGATAATATTACCACGCTTCAAATCATTCAATCCATCTTAAGTAGCGTAGCAATTAATCGCTAAATTTTTGGGTAAAATCAGGCTCTTTTGTGCTTTAATAGCAAATTAGATCCTATGAAATACCTCGTTATCCTTTGCGCATTCCTATTCAGTTTTACCGCCTCTGAACCGATGCGTGTTTTTCTCATCGGTGATTCAACGATGGCAGATAAAGTGTCAGCCGATTTTCCAGAGACTGGCTGGGGAATGCCCTTTGCAGCGTTTTTTAATGAAGCTGTTGAAGTCCAAAACCACGCCTACAATGGCAGAAGCACGAAAAGTTTCAGACGCGAAGGCCGTTGGGCAAAGGTATTTAATCAGATCAAAAAGGGGGATTATGTGTTCATTCAGTTTGGCCATAATGATGCCAAAGTCTCAGACACTAGCCGCTACGCCCCAGCTCAAACTGATTTTCGAGAGAACCTAATCCGTTACGTCCGCGAAACGCGTTCAAAAGGGGGAATTCCCATCTTACTAACGCCAACCCAACGCAGAAAATTTGATTCTACTGGTGTTTTTGTGGACCAACATGCGGATTATCCAAGTGTCGTACGCGAAGTAGCCTCCGCTGAAAAAGTACTTTTAATCGATGTAGAGAAAGAAAGTAAAAAATACATCAGCGCTGAAGGGCCAGACGGCGCTAAGAAGATGTTCCTTCACTACCCAGCAGGTATCTTCAAGAAATTTAGCAAAGGAGTTGTGGACGATACACACTTCTCTCCTTTTGGAGCAAAAAAGATTGCATCGATTGTCGCTGAAGGCATTTTAGCTTCGAACGAGCACTTGCGCAGTTTCCTTAAGAAGTCATCATTCTCGCAGAAATACGTTTTTGAATTACCGAACGTGGCGACAACTGCCTTTAAAAAAGATACATTTAATATTGTGGCCTATGGAGCGTCGTCGTCCGCCAGCAAGTTAAACACCTCAGCCATTCAACAAGCCATCGATATCGCCGCGAAACAAGGCGGTGGCGTGGTGCGAGTGCCGGCTGGTTTTTGGCTAACAGGAGCCATCACTTTGCGCTCGAATATCAACTTCCATTTAGATGCAGGTGCCGTTTTACAATTCAGCTCGGATGCTGCGCAATATCCTTTAGTCAAAACTAACTGGGAAGGGGTCGCAGCGATTAGAGCACAATCACCTATCACAGCGATAGGTGAACGTAACATTGCGATCACGGGTGCCGGCATCATCGATGGCGCTGGTGAGGCGTGGAGACCGGTGAAAAAAGGGAAATTAACTGCAGGAGAATGGGATAAATTGGTTCGTTCAGGTGGTGTTTTAGATGACAAGAAGGAAACTTGGTATCCAACTCTTCGCGCCCTAAAAGGATCAACAATGGATCGACCAGGTGTCATAGCTGCAGGTTTTACAGAGGCCAAAGCCGAGGAAATCAAAGAATTCCTTCGTCCTAATATGATCTCAATACGGGAGTGTGAGCAGATACTATTAGAAGGAGTTACCTTCCAAAACTCTCCAGCCTGGAACATCCACCCGCTACTTTCTAAACACTTAACGGTAGAAAACATCACGGTTAAAAACGCTTGGTTTGCCCAAAACGGAGATGGCATCGACATCGAGTCTTGCGAATATGTATCCGTTCGCAACTCCCGCTTCGACGTAGGGGATGATGGCATCTGTTTAAAATCAGGTAAAGATGCGGAAGGCCGAAAAAGAGGCCGCCCGAGCGCACACATTATAATCGATAATTGTGTCGTATTCCACGGACATGGTGGAGTCGTAGTGGGAAGTGAGATGTCAGGTGGAGTAAATGACTTATACGTTTCGAACTGCCAGTTCTTAGGAACCGACGTAGGATTACGTTTCAAAACAGCCCGCGGTCGCGGTGGTGTAGTAGAAAATGTGTACATCCAAGATATCAGCATGAAGAACATAGCCGGCGAGGCCATCTTGTTCGACATGTATTACCAAGGGAAAGATCCGGTGGCGACTTTTGGGAATGGTGACGAAACACCTAAAATCGAAAGCAAACCAGTCGATGCAGGCACGCCACAGTTTAAGAATATCTACGTAGACCATGTCGTTGCCAAAGGAGCAGAAACCGGATTACTCGTGCGGGGATTACCTGAAATGCCGATCCACCACATCTTTCTTTCTAATCTAGATATCGAGGCGAAACAAACCTACCGCGTGATTGAAGCCATGGATATTCAATTAACAAACGCTAATTTTACGCAAACCGGTGATAAGAAACCGGAGTTAATTAATGTGAAACGCTGGAAATTGAACTAAACTTATGGCTTACCCATCCATCTACCTGGCTTCTACGACTGAAGAACTATTTCGACGAATCGATCAATTGAATCCGCAGAGTCAGGGACTTTGGGGTAAAATGTCTGTAGATCAAATGCTCTCTCATTGCGCCGTTCCTTATGAACAGATTCTGGGAATAAATACGGATCGACCACCTTTGTACATGCGAATCATTCTTAAAGCATACAAGGATT
>JBIIGE010000045.1:0-12978 GCA_044236555.1 Aquirufa sp. | reverse complement strand
GAAGGGTGTCATTCATCCAGCCCATCATCCATTTTTGGCCAAAACCTAAACCTCCCATAAATACAGGTTTAGTCACCCCTGAGAAGCTTGTAGACTCTTCTGCAATCATCTGGATATGGGGAAACTCGGCATAAATGTGGCTATTCAAATCTTGTAAGAAGGAAATAACCTCCAAATTATGGTTGCCTCCGAATTGATTAGGCTCCCATTCTCCGTCGTTTCTCGAATAATCTAAATACAACATGGAAGCCACCGCATCCACGCGCAAACCATCTACATGGTAGCGATCACACCAGAAAAAAGCGTTAGAGAGTAAGAAAGAGCGTACTTCATTCTTGCCGTAGTCGAAGATATAGGATTTCCAATCCGGGTGATAGCCTCTTTTAGGGTCAGGATGCTCATAGGCACTACCGCCATCAAAGTTATATAGACCGTGTGCGTCACCCGGGAAGTGGGAGGGGACCCAGTCTAATATTACCCCAATTTCAGCTTGGTGAAAGGCTTCCACTAAACGCATAAAGCCTTGTGGATCACCAAAACGTGCCGTAGGGGCGAAATATCCTGTAATCTGATATCCCCAAGATGGATCATAAGGGTATTCCATGATGGGCATGAATTCCACGTGCGTAAAGCCCATTTCCTTCACATAATCCACTAATTTTATCGCTAAATCAGCATAACTAAGGTAGTCATTTTCCAGCGTCTTCATCCAAGAGGCTAAATGTACCTCATAGATAGACATAGGTGCATTAAAGGCATTTTTAGTGCCCCTAATCTCCTGCCATTTTGTGTCTTTCCACTCTTTGTACGTATTCCAAACAATACTAGCAGTCTTAGGTGGTGCCTCACAATACAAGCCCATCGGGTCTAGTTTCTCCAGATATTCCCCACCTGTGGTCTCAATGCCATATTTATAAGTTTCCCCCGTTCTTACTCCCGGAATGAAACCTTCCCAAATGCCGGATGAGTCCCAACGAGGAAATAAAGGATGAGAATGGTGATCCCAGAAATTAAAATTTCCAGTTACAAAGACAGTTGAAGCGTTAGGTGCCCAAACCGCGAAAAAGGTTCCAACGACTCCTTCGTGTTCTATTTCGAAGGCCCCTAATTTCTCATAAAGTCTTGTATGTTTGCCATTTAAGAATAGCGCAATGTCAAAATCAGTCAGTCTAGAATAGGGTTTTACATTCGCCATATGGGGTTCTGCTTCAATGTTTAGGCTAAAATAGCGAAAATAAATCAGAAAATAATTAGTCTTTTTCGACTAGTAGTTTTGAATATAAAAGGGAAAACCCTACCTTTGTGCCACCAAAATAAATAATGGTCCGTTCGTCTAGGGGTTAGGACACGTCCCTTTCACGGATGAAACACGGGTTCGATTCCCGTACGGACTACTTCGGTAGGCAAAAAACCACACAGGACGTGTGGTTTTTTTGTTTTTAGGGGATTAAATAAGACAATCTAAAAATTTTGCTAGGTACAAAGGGTTTGATAGGGGCAATACATAAACAACTTAAAGGGGTAAAACTGAGCCGAAATAATTCTTTCGGCTCAATTTCATCGCTGGATTATTATGCGCTTTATTTCTTGTAATTTTGAACTATTTACTTTGAAGATATAAAGACCAGACGCAAGCATCTCTGTACTAAAAGTATAAGTTTGGTTCAAAGTATTTGGGAAGGTCAATTCTTGTACCAAGGCACCAGTGATGGAGAAGATCTGAATGGTCACATTTTCTCTTTTTGGAAGATTGAATGCCACATTGATAAATTCAAATGCCGGGTTTGGATAGATAATCGTATTTTGCTCCGCGGGAATCACAGGATTTGGATTTGCGCTTAGGAAAAGTTCCATGTTATCTAAGTAAACTGGTGAATTCTGCGTTCCCACCGCATCCAATACAAAAGCTAAACGAATATCCTTTTTGCCTTCTCCAGCATACTCAGTGAGGTTGATATACTTCCGTTCGTAATTCCCTGCAATGGATGGGTTTACATTCCCAGTGCTCACTGTTGAAAGAGCTGTTCCTGCTTCTGACCAAACAACTTTATAAGTTTCTCCTTGATTTGTACTGGCCAGAACATAAAGTGTGGTTCCTGGATTCACTGATCCTGCAGCCACATCAAAGAACACACTGGCTTGGCGGCTTTCGGACAAGTTGAAGGAAGGGGTTGCCATCCAATAGGAATTTCCATTGGTAGCACCTTCAATTCTAGCCACATTGTTTGGGCCTGTTGCTCCAGCTACCGTTGTCAATTGCCAAGCAGCCTGATCACTTTCTGGATTAATGGTAAGCCATGGGCTTAGTTCGGTACTGCCGTTGAAGTTTTGTCTCCAAGGCACTTCCAGTCTGGCTGTATTTTTATTCTCGAGATTGTACCAATTGGTTTGTGCGACTGCAGGTAAGTTTTGATCAAAATTCGGTTCAGCTACTCCGAAACTCAAGCTGTTCTTTCCATCAATAGTGGATTTGGCTATGGTAACATTGATGGATTCTCCAGGAGGGATGGATGTGCCAGAACCTACGAAAACTCGATTTCCTGAATTGTTGGTATTTCTTGAAAACAAGAATTTGGATACTGGTAGATTACCTGTATTGGTAATTCGTACAATTTCTTCTTTATTTGTTCCAGCACTTATAGGACTAGGAGCAATCACATCATCAATCTTCAAATCATACTTGAAATCCTCGGTGGGTAAGAGTCGAATATTCCGAAGGAAAATATTGTTACCAAAAGCATTTTTGGTAACCAATGCTACTCGAATCTTACCCAAATCCTTGAATTTATTGAGATTGACCAGCTCCGTTCTAAATTGAGTTATACTGGTTGGAATAAATTCGTTACTAGTAGTATCAGAAGTTTGAAGTCTAGTTCCAAACTTTTTATAAGGCGGTGTAATGAAGAAAAAATCTTGGCTACATTCTGGTGCTATTGCGACCAATAATTCATCTTGAAATCCGGCTTGACCGTAAGGAGCATGCGCAACTTCAAATACCAATTGGGCATTTGGATACTTGGTTAGATCAATTTGAGGAGAAATAAAGTAGTCTAGCTGTCCCTGCGCCTCGTATTCATAGTGCCGAATGAATAGGGCTGGTTGAGCATTTCCATCGATGGTAAGATTTGTTTTCTCCCAAGTCAATGACTGATCAGGATTTCCAACGATCCAAGTTGAAGGAAGGGTTGTCAATGAAACTGAATAAGGAAGATTAAGCTGTCCTTGCTGAATAGGTTTACTATTTAACGTATTGTTTGAAGTAATCAGGTCGGCTTGGTTATTTAATTCAGTAATAGTAAAAGAAAATACACCTTCCTGCTTTTTTGTATCGAAGCTAGCAAAGCTTATTGTTGTTTTCTCCGCTGTTTCTATATTGGTTGAAAATAGTTTATTTTCAATCAAGTTTCCGTTCCATCTAAATTCAATACGTAACGAAGAGACTAATTCTATGCCTCTATTTTGAATTTCTAACTGAGGAGAGGCGATTGGGTCGCAAAGCGCGTCTGAAGGGGTTACCACTCTTAATAACGCCACATCTCTAGTTGGAAGAACTGGATCTTTGGTTCCACGACTATTCACCAGCGATGCCCTTCGAGGACTATTAGTCAATACCACATCAAATCGTTCTACTTGACCTTTGGTTAAAAGGTTCATACATGGATCTGGCGTGTAATCCATGTAGTTCTGTATCATGTTGTTGTTGCCACAAGAAATAAGAACAGGGTTATCATTACAAATAGAATTGTTGGCTTTTTCTTGATTTGGAGTATCATCGACGAAATCATTTCCTTCGCAGTTTTGACCATCACCCCAAATGTGACGCAGACCTAGGTAATGTCCCACTTCATGAGTAGCAGTTCTTCCTTTGGTATTGGCAGCTGTGCCGGCTCCAGTTCCAAAAAAGAGGTAATCAACAGTTACCCCATCACGAATTGCCGCATTTGGTGTGAAATTAAGTCCTGGTAGGTTAGAGGTGGGAAAAGTAGCATAACCTAAGTAAGGAGATACCAAGGGAACCACCCAAATATTTAGGTATTCTTCTGGATTCCATTGGGAAGTCTGGCCTATCAAGGTAGCGTCTTCTGGCCCATAAATGGTTTTAGGTCCCTGCTTTCGCACTATACCTTTGGTGGGAAGTCCAGCCGGGTCCTGCTTGGCAAGCACAAATTCAATATTTGCATCTGCTGCTACTGGAAGAAATTCCGCGGGGGTACGGATGGCATCTGCATTTTTTCTTCGAAAATCCTCATTTAGTACCCGAATTTGCGAGAGAATCTGCTCATCCGAGATGTTGGCTTCGACTCCTATGGGTGTCCCATTGTGTAGGACATGTACTACCACTGGAATCACGCGTGGTTCAGCCTGAACCTTCATAATCTGTGGCATTCTTTTTCTCTCAACAATCTTCTTGGTGATCCAATCTTCAAAGAAGCCTTTCGATCCAAATACCCCTAGCTCTTTTTCTTGCTGGAACTCTAAAAAGGTAAATCCGCATTTTTCATTGTAACCGCTGCCTTGGGGGCTCGAATCGCTATTAGAAAATCTTTGAAGTGTAATCCCTTGCCCAAAAACAGTGAACGAACACATAAAAAATAACGCTGCAAGAAATTGTGATTTCATGGTAAGTCGGATAGTTTTTTCCAATCCTAATTAAGATTGTTTAATGAAAATAAAAAGATTTTTTTAAAGTTAGGCATGATCAGATAACTAAATTTTTTAAAAATAGCCTAAAAGAAGTATTTCTGCCGGACGAGGAAAATATCCTGATTCTAGAATAAAGTCCGTTGTGAAACAATTATAGACTTTTTGTCAAAGAATGGGTCGTTGTTTGATAATTTTTTTCCACGTCTTTTTAGGGACTCGAGACACCATATTTAATCATAGAGAGAATAAGAACAATGCTGCGGGATTTCAACAAATTAGGAATTATTCCATTCTATCGTAGGTGATTAATCGGTAGGCAAAAAACCACACAGGACGTGTGGTTTTTTTGTTTTATTATGACTTCTTTTGTCATTCGAATCCATTGTTTGCTCCTTGAATAAGTTTTTAATCTTTTTTTTCAGCCTCGTTGTTTTTTCTTCTTCAGCTCAGCACATAGCAAGACTACGTGCGGAGGATAATTTCGATTATTTATTAACTGATACACTGCAGAAATCTTGGGATGAAAAATTGAAGTTTATGCCCCTATTTTCAGACGTTAAGGTGAGTATTGGGGGAGAATGGAGAGAACAATACCAAAATTACACACACGCTAATTTTGGCCAAATGCCCGCCAGTTACACGGAGGAGAGTCCTCACCAGTGGCTTCATCGGTGGTTAGTTCATGCGGATTTACAGGTTAATTCTCGATTTCGGATTTTCACGCAGTTGAATAACACGATGCGCTTTTGGAATCCAAATCCTATTTTGTCCCAAGTAGAACAAAATTTATTGTCCGTGCACCAAATTTTTGGCGAATATAAATTAACTAAAAATATAAGCCTTAGGGTAGGAAAGCAAGAAATACAGTTCGGACAAGAGCGATTTATTGCCTCCCGTGAAGGACCTAATAATAGGCAAACATTCTTGGGTGCTGAGGCAACCTACCGTTCCAAGTCGGTTAGAGCGGTATTGTTTTATCTAAATCCGATCAAAATGAATTTGGGTGCTTTTGATGATGGCTTGATGGATGAACGAATAGGGGGGCTTTATGTGACTAAACAAGTAAATCCTAAGTACGTGAATCTGGATGCTTTTTATTTCAATTTTACTAGCTCACAGCGGTCTTATGTCTTTAAAAATGGCTTAGAGAACAGGAATACAGCTGGATTTCGACTTTATTCTTCTCCTAAACCCTTTAATTATGAACTAGAGTTGGCCTATCAATGGGGTAGCTTTAAGGATTTAGCGATCAAATCGTGGATGCTTGTTTGGGATGTGAATCAACAAGTAATTCCGTTTGTATTTCTAGGTGTAGGTGGAAACTATGTTCCGGGTGATAAATCTGCCACAGATTCAGAGTTAAATACGTTTAATACGTTATTTGCTAGGCCGCCTTTTGGTCAAACTGTTGCATTAAATATTACGAATACATTTAATGTCAGTCCTTATTTAAGGTTCCAAAAAGGCACAAAATGGTTTGTTACTGCGCGTACATCGCTTGTTAATCGAATAAGTGAAGCGGATGGTATTTATACTCCTAATATGTCGACTCTACGCCCTGTAGCTAATGGAAAGGCATCTAACTTAAAGGATTTGTGTTCTATTTATGCGCTAGATTTTAACTATAATGTATCCCCACACCTGTTCAATCAATTTGAAATAGGATTTTGTAGAGCAGGGGATTACTTGAAAGAATCCGGTTCTGGAAAAAATGTAGTCTATTTTGCTTTACGTAACGCTTACCGCTTCTGATGTTTTGTCGCGAATTAACCACAACATCATAAAACAAATTACCCCGTTCAAAATCAATTTAGCGAATCCGAATCCACCGAATAAGCTTTGAGCTTGAGATTCTAATACAAACGTGATAATCGGTGATAGAACGCAAACGATAGGTACCCACTTATCGCGAATGGCGTATTTAGTGAATAATCCAAAGGAGAATAGGCCTAACAAGGGTCCATAGGTATATCCTGCTAGGTTAAATACAGCGGCGATTAACTCAGAGGTATTGAAAATGTGAAATAAGCCAATCACGACAAAAAACAAGGCAGAGAATCCAATATGAACCCAATGTTTCAGGCTTTGCTGCTTTTTCTCTTTGAACTTTTCAATACTTAAGAAATCGATACAAAATGAGGTAGTCAGAGCCGTTAAAGCAGAATCTGAACTTGCATAGGAGGCCGCAATAATGCCTAATAAGAAAGTGACTGCGGCTAAAGTTCCAAATTCACCACCCAAGGCTAACATAGGGTATAATTCATCCGTTTTGGTAGGTACTGCAATTCCTTTAGAAGCCGTATATATGTACAATAAGGCGCCTAAAGATAGGAATAGGATATTGATGAATAACAGCACCCAGTAGAACCAAAACATGTTTTTTTGAGCTTCACCAATCGATTTGCAGGTTAAGTTTTTCTGCATTAAATCCTGATCTAATCCCGTCATCACGATGGCGATAAACACCCCCGCAAGGAAGTCTTTTCCAAAGAAATGGGGGCTCTTCCAATCCCATTCAAATAGATGCGAATACTTACTTGCATTCACTTGCTGAATCATGTCAGGGATGCTCATGTCCATTTTTTGGCCCACTAAAACTATCGTAATAAAGAGCGCCACTAACAAGAAAAGGGTCTGCAAAGTATCCGTCCAAATGATCGTTTTAACCCCTCCACGGTGCGTATACAGCCAAATCAAAAAGATGGAAACGAAAACGGTCACAATGAAAGGTACGCCGATAGGGGCGAAGATAGCGATTTGTAGCACATTCACCGCTAAATACAAACGGGCGGCAGAACCGATGGTCCTAGAGAGTAAAAAGAACGCTGAACCGGTTTTATACGACCAAAATCCGAAGCGTTTTTCTAAATAACCGTAAATAGAAATCAAATTCAATCGGTAATACAAGGGCATTAATACTAAGGCGATGGTTAAATAACCGAGAGAATGCCCTAAAATGACTTGATAATACGTAAAATAGGTCTTGCCTACCGCACCTGGTACAGAGATGAAAGTCAAACCTGATATCGATGTTCCGATCATCCCAAAGGCGACTAACCACCAAGGGGATTCGCGATTTGCTGTAAAAAAAGCGTGGGTATCAGCTCCTCTAGAGGTGAAATAAGAGATCGCTAACAGTAGGCCAAAATAGAGGGCAAGAATTCCTCCAGCTAATTGTACAGACATAAGGTTTGGAACGGATTTTTTTTTAAATTTGATTTCAAATTCATCAAAAATATGGAATTCTGTGTAGATAGTATTTATCGTCTACCTTTTTCTTTTCAAAATCAGGAAAAATGGCAAGAAGAAACCTCCACCCTCGTAGAGGATGAGGTGATCGAAGCCCATCAGCTGGTCGTCTACAATGATGAAGTAAACTCCTTTGAATATGTTATTTTGACTTTGATTGAGGTGTGTGAACATACCCCTCAACAAGCGGAGCAATGTACCTTGCAGATTCATTTTAGAGGAAAATGCGGGGTAAAAACCGGAGGATTTGACGAATTAGTGGCTATGCGCAATGAAATTTGCCGTAGAGGAATTTCAGCCGAAATAGAAGCCAGCGCATGATGAATACCTATCCGTCGAAGATGATTGAACAAGCAGTAGAGGAGATTTCCAAGCTGCCCGGGATTGGTAAGAAATCTGCATTAAGATTAGCATTACATCTCTTAAAACGTCCAGAGGCGCAGTCTTTGCAATTAGCACATGCCGTTGTGCAGTTGCGTACAGAGACGAAATATTGTCCTCAATGCCACATGATTTCAGATGGTGATTTGTGTGGCATTTGTGCTAGCCATAAGCGAGATGAGAGCATCATTTGTGTGGTAGAGGATTTACGGGATGTGTTAGCGATTGAAAATACGGGCCAATTTACTGGCTTATACCATGTATTAGGAGGGATTATATCCCCCTTGTCTGGTATTTCTCCGGGGGATTTAACCATCGAATCTTTAGTCGCTCGCGTGGCCTCGGGGAAAGTTTTGGAGGTGATTTTAGGCCTTAGCCCCACAATGGAGGGAGATACTACGGCCTTTTATTTGACCAAAAAATTAAAAGAGTTCCCTGTTAAATTATCAACGATTGCGCGCGGAATTCCAATCGGGGGTGATTTAGAGTATACAGATGAGATTACGCTCGGCCGAAGCATAGTAGGTCGAGTGACGTACGAATAGAATAAAACCGAATAATCATGAAACGTACTGAATTTTTACAGAAATCGGTAGTTCTTGCGGGAGCTAGTCTGGTATTGCCTTCTTTTTCTGCACCTGTGGCAGACTCGTTTACTTTACCTGCTTTGCCCTATGCTTTTGATGCTTTAGAGCCTCATATCGATCGTTTAACGATGGAAATTCACCACGATCGCCACCACAAGGCCTACGTGGATAATTTGAATAAGGCTTTGCCAGGAGCTACAAAGTCAATAGAAGAAATTTTAGCCACCGTTTCCACTCAGCCTGTTGCGGTGCGCAACAATGGGGGAGGGCACTGGAATCACAGTTTTTTCTGGAATGTAATAGGGCCAGCGAAAGGAACTAAACCTTCAGCTGCGCTAGCCAAGCAAATCGATGTCGATTTCGGCTCATTTGATGCTTTTAAGGCTGAATTTACGAAAGCAGCAACGTCACGTTTTGGATCTGGCTGGGCTTGGTTAATCAAGAAAGACGACAAATTAGTGATCTCTTCCACACCTAATCAAGACAATCCTTTGATGGATGTGGCAGAAGTGAAAGGGCAACCGATTTTAGCGTTAGACGTGTGGGAACATGCGTATTATTTAAAATATATGAACAAACGTGCGGACTATATCGCAGCTTTTTGGAACCTAGTTAACTGGGACTTTGTATCAACAAACTTTAGTAAATAAGATGTTATTAGATGAAATTCCTTCATTGGATTTAGCAGATTTCCTCTCGGGAGACGCGGGTCGTAAGGCGAAATTTGTACAAGAATTAGGCGGTGCGTTCAATACGATTGGTTTTGTGGCCATTAAGGGTCATGGATTAACGAATGAATTTACATCCAAACTTTATAGTGAAGTAGAGCAATTCTTTCAATCGCCAGATGCGCTGAAGCAATCCTATGAAATCGAAGGAATCGCAGGTCAGCGTGGCTATATAGGTAAGCGAAAAGAAACAGCGAAAGGTTTCAAGGTGCCTGATTTGAAGGAGTTTTATCACGTGGGTCAACCACGGAAAGAGGATGGGGATTCGGTTTGGTCAGAATACCCAGAGAATGTATTCCCAGCGGAATATCCAGATTTTGAAAAATATACGGTAGAGGCTTATCAAACCTTAGAAAAGGCAGGGAAAGCCTTATTGCAAGCGATTGCGCTGTATTTAGAATTACCCGAAGATTATTTTGAATCACGTGTTATAAATGGTAATTCCATTCTTCGTGCGATTCACTATTTTCCTATTTTAGACCCAGATTCTTTACCTGAGGGTGCTGTGAGAGCAGCGGCTCATGGTGACATTAACTTAATTACCTTGTTAATGGGTGCATCTGCAGAGGGTTTAGAAGTTTTACGTATGGATGGAAAGTGGATTCCGATTACTGCGCTTCCTGACCAGGTAGTGGTGAATGTAGGTGATATGTTAGATCGTCTAACGAATCACAAGTTGAAATCGACGATACACCGCGTAGTGAATCCGCCTCGCGAAAAAATGGGAACGTCGCGTTATTCGATTCCCTTCTTTATGCATCCGCGTTCTGAAATGGATTTAACTTGTTTGCCTTCTTGTGTATCTTCGGAGTACCCTAAAATATACACCAATATGACGGCTGGGGAGTTTTTGAATGAGCGATTAATTGAGCTAGGACTTAAAAAAGCATAAATGAAGCGGTTAAAACACCTGGATTTTCTGATAGATATCTTGGTTTTAGCCTGCACCTCTTTTGGTGGACCTCAAGTGCATTTTGCGCTCTTCTTAGATCGTTTAGTGAAGAAGCGTGCTTACCTTACCGAAGAAGAATTATTTGAAATCCAGGCCCTCTGCTCTGTTTTACCGGGTCCTACTTCCACTCAAATGATTACGGCCATTGGTTTAAAGCGAGGGGGGGCTTCTTTGGCTTATTTTACTTTGCTTTGTTGGATTTTACCTGCAGTCTTGATTATGACTGCAGCGGCCTTTGGGATGACTTTCTTACGTAATCCTTCGATTTTACATTACGTTCTTCCCGTGGGTATAGGTCTAATTTTACAGGCAGGCTGGTTTATGGCCAAAAAAGTCATCACAGGCCCCACCTATGTCATCATTTTATTAGTGTCCTTGTTTTTAGGAATCGCATTTCATAGCCCCTATATCTTCCCTTTAGTATTGCTTTTAGGAGGAATCGTCTCCTCGTTTAACTACCAAGATTTTCCACGTCAAACGAAACACAGATTTATTATTCCGTGGGCCAATTTCCATTTGTATTGGGGATTTTTAGTGTTTTTAGCTCTATTAGGTCACTTTACGGATTATTTCCCGATTCGACTTTTTGAAAACTTTTATCGAAATGGGTCCTTGGTTTTTGGGGGTGGGCATATCTTGGCTCCTGTGCTTTACACCGAATTCGTAGAGTTTAAACAGCTCATTAATTCGGACGTTTTTTTAACGGGAATGGCCTTATCACAAACACTTCCAGGACCCGTGTTTGCCTTGACGTCTTATTTAGGGGTCTTATTGATGAAAGACTATGGTGTAGTAGGAGAAATAGCCGGGTCGGTGATTGGGGCTTTAGGAATATTCTTGCCTGGGACGTTTTTGATTTTCTTTGTCTTTCGAATTTGGTCACAATTAAAGCAGTATCGCTTCATTCGAGCTTCTCTAGCTGGTATTCAGGCTGCTTCGGTTGGATTAACTTTAGTGGCAGTGTTTACTTTCACGAGACCTATGGTGGAGGGAGCTCAAGTTGTTTCTTTGGGCATTGTGGTGGCCGCATTTATTCTTGCAGAGAAAACAAAAATTCCCGCCATCTTGCTGTTTACGTTAGCTTTGATAGCGGGAATTATGGGATTTTAAGGCCGTTTAGGCGATTAAATTCAATAAATATTGACCGTAACCACTCTTTACAAGCGGCTCTGCAATCTTCTTCAATTGTGTTTTATCTATATAACCCATGCGATAGGCTACTTCCTCGATACAACCTACCTTCATGCCTTGGCGCTCTTCGATTACCTGAACGAATTGTCCGGCTTGCATCAAAGAAGCGAAAGTACCTGTATCTAGCCAAGCTGTTCCCCGGTTCAAAATACCCACCGAAAGTTTTCCTCTCTTCAAATATTCCTTGTTTACGTCCGTGATTTCGTATTCTCCGCGCGGCGATGGGGCGATGTTTTTGGCAATATCCACCACGTCATTATCGTAGAAATACAAGCCTGGAACGGCATAATTAGACTTAGGATTCGCCGGTTTCTCTTCGATCGAGATCACCTTGTTATCTGCATCAAATTCCACCACGCCATAGCGCTCCGGATCGTTCACAGAATAAGCATATACCACGCCTCCAGAAGGATCATTGTTAGCTTGTAATAACTTGCTAAGGCCAGAGCCATAGAAGATGTTATCCCCTAAAACCAACGCCACCTTATCTTTTCCAATGAATTTCTCACCTATAACGAATGCTTGCGCTAAACCATTTGGTTCTGGTTGTACGGCATATTCGAAGCGACAGCCTATTTGGGATCCATCCCCTAATAACTTCTCAAAATGAGGCAAATCATGTGGTGTAGAGATAATTAAAATCTCTTTAATACCCGAAAGCATCAAGATCGACAACGGATAATAGATCATCGGCTTGTCGTAAACCGGCATTAATTGCTTGCTAACTGCTAAAGTCAATGGGTGTAATCTTGTTCCCGATCCACCTGCTAAAATAATTCCTTTCATCTTATCTGCCTGCGTAGTTTTTTTCGTAATATTTTTGATAATCTCCCGATGTAACCTCATCTAGCCATTTTTCATTCGCTAAATACCAGTCCACCGTTTTCTCTAAACCTTCTGCAAATTGTAAACTAGGCTCCCAACCTAATTCCTTCATGATCTTATTCGCATCGATCGCATAACGTAAATCGTGACCCGCACGATCCGTCACATAGGTAATCAATTGAACCGATGTTCCTTCCGGGCGCCCTAATTTCTCGTCCATGATTTTGCACAATAAATGCACTAAATCAATGTTTTTCCACTCATTAAAGCCACCAATATTATAGGTTTCTCCGATTTTGCCATCGTGGAAAACCGTATCGATAGCCCGTGCATGATCAATCACAAATAACCAATCGCGCACGTTTTCGCCCTTTCCGTACACAGGGAGTGGTTTGTTGTTCATTATATTATGAATCATTAA
>JBIIGE010000112.1:0-3549 GCA_044236555.1 Aquirufa sp. | reverse complement strand
GTTTGATATCGTCATTACTGAAATTGGTGGTTGCGTAGGTGATATTGAATCCCTTCCATTTATCGAGGCAGCACGTCAATTGAAATGGGATTTAGGGGAGAAAAACACCTTGTTCATTCACCTGACATTGATTCCCTATTTAGCCTCAGCAGGAGAATTAAAAACAAAGCCTACGCAGCACAGTGTAAAGCAATTATCAGAATCAGGAATTCAACCCGATATCTTAGTTTGCCGTACAGAACATCCGATTCCTCAAGAAATGAAGAAAAAAATAGGTTTATTCTGTAACGTATCAGAAGCGGATGTAATCGAGGCCCGAGATGCATCCACTATCTATGAAGTTCCACTATTAATGCAGAAAGAACGTTTAGATAGCCGTGTTTTATATAAATTAGACATCTACAATGACAAGGAATCTAATTTAAAGAACTGGACTAATTTTCTTTCCAAACTTCAAAACCCGAAATTCGAGATCAATATCGGATTAATTGGGAAATATGTCGAATTAAAGGATTCCTATAAGTCTATCGCTGAAGCATTTATTCACGCGGGAGCAGCAAACGATATAAAAGTAAATCTTCAATGGATTTCATCTGAAACGATGGATACCGTAGATATTGCAGAAACATTGGCAGGTTTAGATGGAATCTTAGTAGCTCCAGGTTTCGGAGAAAGAGGAATTGCAGGAAAAATAAATGCTGTCAAGTTTGCGCGTGAGAATAAAATTCCTTTCCTAGGTATTTGTCTAGGAATGCAATGTGCGGTGATTGAATTTGCCAGAAATGTAATGGGCTTAACAGAGGCACATTCCTTTGAAATGAATCCAGATAGCCCAGATCCAGTGATTAATTTGATGCTGGAACAAAAAGATATTTCTGAAAAAGGTGGAACAATGCGTTTGGGATCCTATCCATGTAAGGTGGAAAAAGGAACTTTGGCCTATAAAATCTACGGAAAATCACTCATTCAGGAGCGTCATAGACATCGGTACGAATTTAATAATGACTACTTAGATCAATTCCATAAAGCCGGATTAATTACTTCAGGTATTAATCCAGATTCTAATTTGGTAGAGATCGTGGAAATTGAAAATCATCCTTTCTTTGTAGGTGTTCAATTCCACCCAGAATATAAATCGACGGTTGAAAGTCCGTCTCCCCTATTTGTACAATTTGTAAAGGCAGCGCATTCACATGCGGTACCTTTCATCAAAAATTCTAAATAAAAAATCATGGATAGAAATTCCATCACGGGTATTGTGTTAATCATGGGTATGCTATTAGGCTACCAATATTTCTTTGCCCCGGCAGAAATCCCTGCAGAAAAACCTAAAATCACAACGCAAAAAGCGGTTGTCGCAGCACCTAAAGATTCTGCAAAAGTAGTTGCAGTTGATTCAAGCGTTAAAAAGGAACAAGTATTCACGCTTGAAAACAAAGATATCATCGTTAAAGTATCTTCAAAAGGAGCGAAACTAGTCTCCGTTCAATTAAAGAACTACAAGAGTTATGCAAATTTTAATGTAGGAAAAACAGATGGCTTGTATTTATACAATGCTTCATCTGATGAATTTAGCATAGAATTACCTACATCAGCAGGAAAGATAAAGATTGCTAACCTCGATTTCACGGGTGTTCAAACCGGGAATAAAGTCAACTTTACAGGCAGCTTAGCTAATGGACAAACGATTGCCTCAAGCTACGTATTGCCAGAGTCAGGATTCCTTTTAGATTACCAGTTAGATGCTAAATCGGTTGCCCTATCAGGAGCGGATTATTTCATCCATTGGAAAGAGCAAGTACACCAAACAGAGAAAGATATCACTGAAGAGCGTAAAGCAACAATTAATTATTTATTGACTGAGGATGAAGAATTTGATTACCTTTCTGAGAATCCAAGTTCAGTAACAAATGAGAATTTAGACCAAAGCACGAAATGGATCAGCTTTAAAAAGAAGTATTTCCTTTCTGGACTAATTCCACAAGGCTTCATGTTCAAATCGGCAGCTTTAACTGCTACCCCAAATTTAGAAGATTCCCTAAACATCAAGACTTTAGATGCGCAAATCATTGCATCTGCACAAGATTTATCGGCTGGAAAATCATCCTTTCAATTCTATTTTGGACCCAATGATTACGCTATCGTCAATAAAGTGGAAGCACCTAATTTTGGCAAGAATGTCAAGTTGAGTTATGATTTCTTATTGCCTATCACGAAATACATCTTCGTTCCTTTATTCGGGTTCTTGGAAAGTTTATTCACAAATTATGGTCTGTTAATCATTGTTTTAGTTTTGATCATTAAGACAGCTTTATTGCCATTAACGTATAAATCATACGTCTCAATGGCAAAGACGCGTATTTTAGCACCTGAAATTGCCGCCATTAAAGAAAAAATCGGTGATGATGCGGCCCGTGTTCAGCAAGAAACGATGAAGTTATATGGCGAGGTGGGTGTTAATCCGTTAAGTGGTTGTATACCTGTTTTAGCCACTATGCCGGTATTAATGGCGGTGTTTATGTTATTCCCTAACCTTATTAACCTACGGCAACAATCCTTTTTGTGGGCTAACGATTTATCTACCTTTGATTCTTTCATTAACCTACCATTTAATATTCCATTTTATGGTTCGCATGTCAGTTTATTTTGTTTGTTAATGACTGTTTCACAATTAGCCTACGGTTATTATAACAACCAAATCACACCAGATCAACCAGGACAACCTATCAACATGAAAATGATGGCCTACATAACGCCAGTCATCTTTATGTTTGTTATGAACTCCTTCCCTGCTGGTTTGAGTTTCTACTATTTCATATCCAACTTAGTGACCATCGGTCAACAATTAGCTATTCGCAAATTTGTGAACGAGGATAAGATTAAAGCTTTATTAGACGAGAATCGCAAGAAAATTGCTGCTGGAGGTGGTCCTAAGAAATCAAAGTTCTCCCAATACCTTCAAACACAGTTGAAGACGATGGAAGAACAACAAAAAACATCAGCTAAGAATCCTAAGAAGAAATAAGATGTCCACTTTAAGTTCAGCCTATTTTGAAAGAGCTCAAGAGTTAATTCCTGGTGGAGTTAATTCACCAGTTCGCGCTTTCAAATCAGTCGGAGGCAACCCTGTTTTTATTAAATCGGCTAAAGGTGCCTACCTACATGATGTAGACGGCAATTCCTATATAGATTTGATTGGTTCCTGGGGACCTATGCTTTTTGGACAGGCGCATCCTGTTATTGAAGACGCTGTTCGTCAGGCACTGAGTAATGGATTCTCATTTGGAGCTCCTACCTACAACGAAGTTTTAATCGCTGAAAAAATCACTTCAATGATTCCATCGGTTGAAAAAGTTCGTTTAGTCAATTCAGGTACAGAAGCAACAATGGCAGCTATTCGCCTAGCTAGAGCCTACACGAAACGTGATAAAATTATTAAAATGGAGGGTTGTTACCACGGTCACGGCGATTCATTTTTAATTGCTGCTGGTTCTGGCGTAGCTACCCTAGGTACTCCTGATAGTCCAGGAGTAACCGTTTCGACCGCAA
>JBIIGE010000044.1:0-13053 GCA_044236555.1 Aquirufa sp. | reverse complement strand
TTTTAACGATTCAATATGTCTATTGCAAAAACCGGCGACAAGGTTGCCGTACACTACACAGGTAAACACACCGACGGTTCTATTTTTGACTCTTCTGTAGGAAGAACTCCCCTTGAATTTCAATTAGGTTCAGGTATGGTCATCAAAGGTTTTGATGATGGCGTGACAGGAATGACAATTGGTGAGAAAAAAACGGTAGTTATTCCAGCTGCTGAGGCTTATGGCGAGCATTCTCCAGAGAACACAGTAACCTTAGAACGAGCTCAAATACCTGCTCACATCGAACTAGAATTAGGTGGTTCGTTATCCATGCACCAAGATGGTGGTCACGTGGTGGAAGTGGTTATCACTGATTTAACAGATTCTCATGTAACTTTAGATGCAAATCACCCATTAGCTGGTCGTGATTTAACATTTGAATTAGAATTAGTATCGATTTCATAAACTATGAAAATTAATTTGCGCTCCTTTGCCCCCCATGGGATTGTCCTTTTGGGTTTCCTTTTGATCGCTTTTATCTATTGCGGACCGGTTCTGCAAGGAAAAGTATTGATTCAACATGATATTCAGCAGGCCCAGGCGGCGGCACAGGAGAGCATACAATACAAACAGAAAACCGGTGAAGATGCGTGGTGGTCGAACTCCATGTTTGGAGGAATGCCTACCTACCAGATTTCTGGATCTTATCCGTATTCTATTTCTGCCAAAATCGGTTCTTTCATTACCAATCTCCTTCCAAGTCCTGTGAATTTACTTGTTCTACAGATGCTAGGCATGTATATTTTGCTTTGGGCGATGGGGTCATCCCCTATTTTAGGCTTCGCTGGGGCCATTTTTTATGCCTTTGCGACCTACAACATGGTGATTATTCCAGCAGGCCATACCTCTAAAGTGCTAGCCCTAGCTTACGCTCCCATCGTTTTGGCTGGAGTGAAACTCGGCTGGGGTAACCGAAAATGGTTAGGAGCTGCTCTGTTTACACTAGGATTGGCGTTAGAATTGTACGCTAACCACGTCCAAATCACCTATTACCTTTTCTTTATCATTGGTTTTTATTTAGTCTATACTCTTACTCAAGCGATCATCCAAAAGACCGTTGCAGATTGGTTTAAACGCGGATTATTGCTTGGCGTTGGTTTAGTTTTAGCGTTAGGAACGCACTCAATGAGACTTTGGAACAACTATGAATATGCCAAAGAAACTACGCGTGGCGCCTCCGAATTAAGTGCAAATAAATCACGTGGAGATGGTTTAGACCAAACCTATGCCTTCGATTGGTCCTACGGAATTGCTGAAACAGGCACTTTATTAATCCCTAATTTCATGGGTGGTGCTTCCGCTGGTGATTTAGGGGGAACCGAATCTAATACCTACCAAACTATGACCAATGCGGGTATTGCAGACGAACAGGCTTTAGGATTTGTAGAAAAAGGACCTGCTTATTGGGGGGATCAAAGTTATACTGCTGGCCCTGCCTATGCGGGGGCACTAGTGATCTTCTTATTTTTATTTGGAGCTTTCTATATCAAAACGGCTGAAAAGTGGTGGATCATCGGATTTACGGCACTTTTTATCACCTTCGCTTGGGGTAAATATTTCTTCTTTAATGGGATTTTATTCCAGTATTTCCCTTGGTTTAACAAGTTCAGGGCAATTACAATGGTATTGTCTTTTGTTCAATTAGGTTTCGTTTCTTTAGGTATCCTAGGTTTGATACGATTCATTCAACAGAAATCGACATGGTCAGAAATCAAAAAACCTTTGTTGTATGCCGCTGGATTAAGCGGTGGACTTGCCTTGTTTTTTGGAATGGCTCCGGATTTATTCTTTGATTTCAAAGGACCTAATTTTGGTGGCTCCATCATTCAAGATACTGCCTTGAATAACCAAATCTGGCGAAGTATTCAACTGGATCGCATCGAACTATTTCAATCTGATGCCTTTCGCAGTTTCTTTATCGTATTGATCGGATTTGGTATTTTATTTGTGGCGAGTACAGGAAAAGTTAAAAAATCAGTCTGGTTAATCGCGTTAGTTTTATTGGGTATTTTTGATTTAACACCGGTGGCGAAGCGCTATTTTGGCAAAGACTTTTTTGTCTCTAAAGCGACGTTAGATGAGCAGGTTTTACCTACTTTAGCCGATCAAAAAATACTACAAGATTCGACGCAATACCGCGTCATTAATGTGTCAACCAACTTCATGAGTGACGCCACGGTATCCTATTATCATCAATCGGTGGGTGGCTACCACGCTGCTAAATTGCGTCGATACCAAGAGTTAATCGAGAAACAATTCACGGCAAATCCAGGACAAATGAACATCCTGAATATGTTAAATACAAAATACATTTTAAGCCCGGATTCAACTGGTCAATTAGCTCCACAGACTAATCCAGGAGCATTAGGCAACGCCTGGTTTGTGAAATCTATAACTGTTGTTCCTACAGCAGATGATGCCTTGAACGGTATCAGTAAAATCGATCCACGCACGGTGGCTTTAGTCGAACAAAAAGATGCCTCATTCGTTCCTGCTACCTCATTTAAAGCGGATGGCAGCATTCAATTAACCGAATACAAGCCAAATCATTTGACCTATACCTCAGAGTCCAAGCAAGCTGCTTTTGCCGTATTCTCAGAGATCTATTACCGCGGAAATAAGGATTGGAAAGCTTTTATCGATGGTAAAGAAACAAATCACGTTCAAGCAGATTACGTATTACGTGGATTAGCGATTCCAGCTGGAAAACATACCATTGAATTTAAATTTGCTCCCGTTTCAGTTATTACAGGGAATAAAATCGACCTAGGGGCTTCGATTGCGATGATTTTATTTATTGCATTTGCATTTTACCAAGCGGCTAAGGCCAAAAAAGAATCTATATGATCTACTCCATGACGGGTTTTGGAAAATCCCAAAAAGAACTCCAAGACCTTCAAATTCGCGTCGAAGTCAAAAGCTTAAACTCGAAGTTTACTGATATTTTTTGCCGCGTGCCTAAGTCTTTATCCGCTAAGGAAATCGACATACGCAATTACCTGACCCAACAACTTGAGCGAGGGAAAATGGAATTGAATCTTCACCTACAAAAGAATAACGAAAACGTAGAACAAAGCATTCTCCCACAAGATCAAATTGCCACCTACTATGCAGAATTAAAGCGTGTTGCCACTGAATTAGGCATTAAGAATATAGACGAAAACGCTTTGTATTTACAAGCCATGTCAATGCCGAGTTTGAACGCATCGGATCATTCCCATGATAACGAAGAAGAGATTGAAGCACTTTGGAACCTTGTATTCGAAGCCGTACAAGAAGCAGTCAAAGAATGTAAGGAGTTCCGTGCCCGCGAAGGCAAGGTCGTAGAAGACAAATTCCGGGAATATATCGCCGCTATTAAATCAGGACTAGCACAAGTGCTCGAGCAAGATAAAATCCGCATGCCAGGTATCCGTGAGCGGATGCGCAATGCCCTACTAGAACTAGGCTTGAAAGAAGATTTCGATAAGAACCGCTTCGAACAAGAGGTCGTTTATTACATTGAGAAATTCGATATCTCCGAAGAAAAAGTCCGTTTAGCAACTCACCTCGACTATTTCATCGAGATTCTCGAGGAAGGAAATGGCAAAAAACTAAACTTCATGGCCCAAGAAATCGGCCGAGAGATCAACACCATAGGCTCGAAAGCAAATGATTCCACTATTCAACGTTTGGTGGTGAATATGAAGGATGAGTTAGAAAAGATTAAGGAGCAAACGGCGAACGTTTTATAGTTGCGAAGCAATTATAAAACATAGATAAGAGAGTACAGATTATAGAGTGTAGATTCATTTAATTTCCTATCTCTAATCTATAATCTCTTATCTCTACTATCTTCTCTACAGAATAATCAACGCTATTCCAAGGCATCCTAACCCAATCCCCACCCACTGCTTACCTGTCAACTTTTCTTTGAAGAAAACTAATGCGGTAATAGCGCTTAAAAGAATCACTCCAAGGTTATAAATAGTTAAAACCACTGCTCCATTTTGTTGGTAAGCATCTAACGCTTTTAGCAAGAAATAAAAGGAGAAGAAATTAGGAAGACCTAAGGGGATGGCAGCTAAAACGGATCTTAATGACCAAGTAACACCACCTGTTATCGTCCAATAAACTAAGACAACGGCAGATGTGGCCATAGAACCAAGTAAAAGCATTAAGGTAAATGAGATACTTCCACCTACTTGCTGAACGATGGCTGCATTCAAATAATTAAAAGCCGTATTGGTAATCCCATAGGCTATGAAAACCGCAACTAATGCCCAAATGACTGGTTTTTGAACAGAACCTGAATCAGATGGACTACAGAAATAGATAGCCGCAAAAGATAATGCTAGTCCAGCCATCACCCACACAGTCAAGTCACCACCTGTCTTCCAAATAAATAGATTCACCATCACCGGAATCACTAATGAGATATTATTCGCTAGAGAGGTGGGCGCCATTCCATTCTTAACGGTCGAATAGCCTGATAATAAGAAAGTGATCACAAAACCGATTCCAATGCCTAGAATCCCCAAGGAATAACCTGTAGAGGGCCAATGAAAAGGAATCGCATCTAGTTGGTGAAAATAACCCGTTAGAAAACAAACTGGATAATTAAGAAGAATGGCTATTCGGGTATCGATATTGAATTTAGCATGTGCTCGAAAATTCACTAACAACAATACCGAGAATACAATAGTTAATAATAGTGCAACCATGTTATGAATTCTTTACAAGGTCCTCTAAAAGGGCTACGTATTCTGGTGAGTTGTTCAAACTTTCCACTAACTGCCAGTGCTCGCCACCTGCTTCTTCAAACAATTCTTTGTACTCCTCTCCTACTTCGATTGTCGTTTCTAAACAATCCGCAACAAAGGCTGGAGAGAAGGCTAATATCTTCTTTTTGCCCTCTTTGACAAGCTTTTTAATCGTATCGTCCGTGTAGGGTTGTAACCAAGGATCGCGGCCTAAACGGCTTTGGAATGCTGTCCCGTACGTTCCGGGCTTTAAGCCCATTTCTTTGGCAATTAATCGGGTCGTTTCATGGCACTGAGCTCGGTAACAACCGTGATTTTTTTCAGTAATCGTTTCACAGCAGGTGCCAAAAACACAGGTATTCTTCGTCAAGTCCCCTCTGCGAATATGTCGCTCTGGAACCCCGTGGTAGGAGAACAAATAATAATCAAAATCTACGTCTTTTTGGTAATTCGCCGCTTTATCCGCAAAATACTTAGCAAATATGGGGTGTTGATAAAAATAACTCACTAAAGACACAGAAGGCATGATCTGCCAATTGGACATCAATTCCATTACCCGTTCGTATACTGAACCGGTGGTAGCGGATGCGTATTGAGGGAAAAAAGGAATGACGATTAGCTTCTTTAGATTCGCTTTTTCCATCTCAGCCATAGCTGTTTTCAAATCTGGACTCTGATAGCGCATGGCTAAACGTACCATATACCCTTCACCTAAGGAGGCCGCTAAAGATGAGCAAACATCTTCTCCATAAAACTTAAGTGGAGAACCACGCTCTTCCCATAACTCTTTATAGATTTTAGCAGATTGAGGTGCTCTAAATGGAGCAATGATACCATTCACTAGCAAGTAGCGAAATGGATAAGGGATATCAATCACACGGCCATCCATTAAGAACTCCCGTAAATATTTACGGACACTGGATGTACCTGGGTCATCTGGTGTTCCCAGATTCACTAATAAAACTCCGATCATAGGTATAATTAAAGCACAAATTTGTGCCTAAAAAACTAGAATACCCAACCTTCCGGAGTAATTTTTGTTCTGGTAGGCGATTCAACACAAGGTGCCTTATCAAGACAACCTACTGATCCCGGAGGACATGAGTAGGTTTCTCCTGGAACAACCGTTATAATAGGAAACTCCCCTGCTGGTATATCCTTCCTGCGGTCAATGATAAAAATTTTCTTACGAACAGAAAAAACATTAAATATACCTATTACACGCTCAGTGGGATTGGTCAACGATTTAATATTTAAACTAAAGCGCGTTTCAGCAGGAACGTCAAACAAGGATCCTGATGATTGTACTTGGGAGATTAATGATTGATAAAAGGCGTAGGCATTTTTAGTAACAGAACGTTGTTCTAAACGGAAATAGTAGGGTGTCCAATTATCAAACGGTATTCTTGCCACCTGGCGACCCACTACTCGCTGACCATTCGTTAATACATCCGAAAATACATTCAAATCGTTGTTAGTGGTAATGTCCCAGCAATTTCCATCGCACATATAATTCAAAATGGCCTCCGTACGATTCCTTGGCTGAACACATTCATTTCTTCTAAAGTCAAAAGTACCTCCATCAGTGCAAGTGGCACAATAACCAACTCTGGAGTAATGTTTCCAATTCCAAAGGTAATAATCCCCCTCCGTAGGACTATCTTTAAAATCTAAATAGACCGTGAAGCCAGCTCTGCGAATATCTACTTTAGAATACTGGTTAAAAATTTCGAAACGAGAAATAGCATTCTCAATCTCCGGAACTGCCTTCATTGTTTCTGTAGTACTCTCATAAGTTTGACCCGTTAACATTCTTACATTCAACTTATAAGAAGATCCAACTTTTCCAACGAATCCTTTAGGTGGATAATAGGTTCCTACTGGAACCCCTTCTGTGAAGGTTGTTTTTACACCATTTTGGTCAGTAACTGAAACTACGGCCTTCGATATAGGAAGAGATAATTGTGAAGTTAAACGATTAGCAGAACTAGTTAATCGAACTTTACTTAATTCTGCATCATCGGAAATATCCGCCTCAATTGTTGTAAAGGAGGTAGAGTCAATTTGAACAAAATCAGTAATCGGATTCACGCATGCCCAGGTCACACAACCGATGAGCAAGACATAAAAACTTATATTTTTGAATGATAAAGACATATTACAAGAATTTGAAATTATAAGTTAGAGAGATAAATGGAGAGGCGAATACACTTAATTCATAGGCGCGCAAACCTCGCTTCGTCGATTTAAAGAATACAGAATAGGGGTTTTGGCGACCATACAAATTGTAGACCGTGAATACCCAACTACCCTCCCAACGTTGCTTTTTCATAGACGGATTATTGATTGTCCATGAAAAATCTAAGCGGTGGTAATCCCGAATTCGATCATTATTTCGCTCTGCAAAAACAGGGAATTTTTTACCTCCAATCTCATACGATCCTGACGGGGACGAAAAAGGACGACCCGTATTATAGGCAAAGGTAAAGGAGAAACTATGGTGAGTCGTAGGCTGAATATTTAACATCATATTCAAGGTGTGTGGCTTATCATAATTCGTAGCAAACCATTCTCCCCCATTGATTGACTGCACTTCAGGAAAATCACCAATCATCTGATTAAAGGCCCGAGCATAGGTATAAGATACCCAACCGGACACTTCTCCTTTCTTCTTTTGTACCATTAATTCCATTCCATACGCCTTACTTTTACCAGTAACCAACTGCGTTTCGATATTCGGATTCAATTGAAGATTTGCTCCAGAAACGAAATCCAAGGTATTTCTGACGTCTCTGTAATAGGTTTCAATAGACGCCTCATAGACGTTTTCATTAAAGGTCTTAAATAGACCTAACGAGAGAAAATCACTCTGTTGAGGCTTGATGAAATTATCTGCTGTCTTCCAGCGAGACGTCGGTAAAGGAGTGGTGTTATTTGATAATAATTGGAAAAATTGTTGCTGTCTATTATAGCCAAATTTCATAGTTGCAGTCTCCGCTAAAGAATACTTCATCGTAACACGAGGTTCGAAACCTCCGTAAGAGGCCATTACCTCCCCTGGAGCATACGTATTTTTGCGAATCACAGAATTCAAAGATGGCATTTGACCAGGTGCATATACATTTTCTGTCCCAGCACCCATGCGGTAATAATGAGAATAACGCAAACCTGCCTGCAAGGTGAACTTCGGACTAAGCGTCCACTCATCATCCGCAAATAGGCCAAACTCATACGATTGCTCATCAGGCAATTTCACCGAAGCAACTCTGGAAACAACACCCTCATTCAAATTACCTGGATCTATATCGTAGCGAGTTCCCGTAATACCAAAATTCATTTTATGGTTTTCCCGAGGTTGGTAATCGAAGCTTGCTGTTACGTTTCGGTACAGAATTGAACTTAGTAAATTAATGGTATTGACCGAATCTGGAGCAAAAGTCTTGGTTGAATAATCTGTCACAGCACCACTTATCATCATGTTAAGTTTGGATGAAAAATAGTGATTCCAATGCAAAGCCAAATTTTTATGGCCATAATTAAACGAGGTTTGCTTTGCAACAACGTTCTCAATACTAAATAACGAATCCACTCGGTAAAAATCATGACTCAAATAAGTCGAAAGAGAGATCGTGTTTTTTGTGTTAGGGCGGAAATAAATCTTCGTCGCCACATCAGAGAAGTTAGCCCGAAGATTTTTAAGATAATCCGGCGCAAACCATTTAAACATAAAGTCATTGACAGAAAGTCGTCCAGCTACTAATACCGACAACTTATCTTTAATAATCGGAATTTCAGCCATTACTCGGTTTGAAACTAAACCAATGCCCCCTTGCATCTTGAACTTTTCGGTGTTAGGCTCAATCATCTTAATGTCTAATACCGATGCTGTACGACCACCAAAACGGGTGGGCACCCCACCTTTGTATAATTCTAAATCGCGAATGGCATCTGAAGCAAACACAGAGAATAAACCGAACATATGGGTCGGGTTAAAAATAGGGGTATCATCGATGTAGATTAAATTTTGGTCTACATTTGAACCCCGAATATTCAATCCATTAGCGCCCTCACCCACGGAAGAAACTCCGGGAAGGGATTGTAAACTCCTGATCACGTCCACCTCGCCCATCATGGTAGGTAACTTCTTAATTCCCTTTAAGCTTAACACGGTTACTCCCAAAGAAGGTGTCTGAATATCCCGCTTCGTTGCCGCACTTGAAACAATGACCTCCTCTAATTGCTTCGTGACGTTATTCAATTCAACATTTAATTCTGTATTCCCTTTGAGATTAATTTTCTTTCGGTAAGGATTGTAACCTACATAACTAACCTTCACGACCCATTCCCCATAGGGTAAATACACCCTATAATTCCCAAGCGTATCCGTTGTGACTCCAGATTTTTTAAAATCAACAGAAATATCTGCCCCTTTCAACGGCTCCCCTGTTGAGGCATCAATAACCTTACCAAATAAGGCAGGAAGTGAGGTGGTTTGTGCAATGCTTTGATGCGAAAGGATAAATAAAAGCCCTAGGCAAAAGACTCTGGGTAAGAGTTTGATCATAGAAAAGAGGTTTGCAAACGTAATCGGTAAAGAAACAAAGAATAAAGCAGATTACTTACATCATTAGCGACCAAAGCGCAGATATTGCGACGAAAATCAGGACAAAGGGGGTCAATACTTTCCAGCACAAATACATCAATTGATCTACCCGAAGACGAGGAAGGGTCCAACGAACCCACATTTGGATACCAATTAAGATATAGGTTTTAAGTAATAACCAAAAAAAACCGGCTATCGTAGCATAAACCGAACCAGGCTGCCCATTCGTCCAATCAGCTAATCGAATCGGGCCCACATTTGGAAAAGGAGAATACCACGATCCCCAGAATAAAATGACCCCTAAAACACTTACCAAGAGCATCATGCCATATTCCGACAAGAACAGCAAGGCCCAGCGCATTCCCGCATATTCAGTATGAAAACCACCCACTAATTCAGATTCAGCCTCTGGAATATCAAATGGAGCCCGATTCGCTTCCGCTAAAGAGGCAATGAAATAGATCACAAATAAAAAGAAAAACAAAGGCATCCTCACCACATTCCAACTCAGTATACCACCTACCTGCGTAATATCGATACCTAGACTTTTTAGGCCAAATAAATACTGAATTTCTGCTGAATAAATCCCTTGCTGCATGGAAATATCCTGCAAATTCAATGATCCAGAAATCAAAACAACGCACAAGAGAGCTAATCCTAAGGGAATCTCATACGAAACCAATTGCGCCGCAGAACGAATAGCACCTAACAAAGAATACTTGTTATTCGAGGTCCAACCCGCTAATAAAATCCCCAAACTATCTAACGAAACAATGCCCATCAAAAGCATCAAACCCATTTCGGTTTGGCTTCCTCGTAGAAATGTACCTGAACTTAAAGGGATGACGGAAAAAGCTCCAAAAACGGATAAGAAAATAATCCAAGGTGCAAAAAGGAATAAACGCTTTTGGGCGTTTTCAGGGACGATATCTTCTTTTTGGAATAACTTCAAAAGATCCGCAAAAACTTGTAGCAAACCCCATTTACCCACATTCATAGGCCCTAATCGATCTTGCATAAATGCAGATAGCTTTCGCTCCACATAAACGCCAATCACGACATTTACGGTCAACAAAAGCAAACAAACGATCAGAGCGATCCACATTAGCTAATCTGATTAAGTGCCTGTAAGAAATCAGCTTTCAAATCTTCTATGGACTCTAAACCAACGGCTATACGAACTAAGCCATCCGTGATTCCTAAAGATATTTTCTCTTCAGCCGGCAATTTCGAGTGAGTGGTGGAAGCTGGATGGGTAATAATCGTACGCGTGTCACCTAAATTAGGTGAGATTGAGGCTATCTTCAAAAACTTACTAAAGGCAACCACCTTTTCAAATCCACCATTAATGTCAATGGTAAGAATACCTCCACCGTATTTCATTTGGCGCTTTGCTAATTCAAATTGTGGATGTGATTTTAAAAAAGGATACTTCACTGCATTTAGGGCTTTATTTCCTTCCAAAACTTCCGCTAAAGCCATCGCATTTTCTGAATGCTTCTGCATTCTTAAATCCAATAATTCCAAACTCTTCGAAAGCACCCACGCATTAAACGGTGATAAGGAAGGTCCCGTGTGACGCGCAAAGAAGCGGATTTCATCGATGTAGACTTTTTTTCCACAGATCACACCGCCTAACACTCGACCTTGGCCATCAATGTATTTCGTCGCCGAATGTATGACTAAATCAGCCCCTAAATCTAAAGGTGTTTGTAAAATAGGCGTCGCAAAACAGTTATCTACCGCTAGAATAATATCTTTCCCCTCTTTCAACGCGGCTAATGCCTTTAAGTCAATCAACTCTAAACCCGGATTAGACGGGGATTCACAGAATAAAAACTTGGTATTGGGTTTGATAGCTGCTTTCCACGCGTTTATATCTGCGCCTGGTACGAAAGTGCATTCAATACCCCATTTGGAGGTAATCTTGGTTAAAATCTGGATGCAGGAACCAAACAAAGCATTGGACGCGACTACATGGTCTCCTGCTTTTAATAGACCCGCCATGGAAGCAAAAATCGCCGCCATTCCTGTAGAAAACGCAATGCCATCCTCCGCATTCTCCAGCATATTCATCTTAGCCACAAATTCATCCACATTAGGATTCATATAGCGAGAATAGATATTGCCAGCCATTTCTTCCGCAAAAATCGCTCTACCCTGCTCAGCATCATCAAATGTAAAGCTAGATGTCAAATACAAAGGCACAGAATGCTCTCTGTTTTGAGATCTTTCGGCTTGAATGCGAATGGCTTTGGTCTGTTTTTGCATATTCTTCAAATTAATCTACAAATTTAATAGAATACCGCTGATATCCGCCCCAGGATGATAACAAATTTCTTGACCTGATTTTGACACCCACAAGAAGTAAATTATTTTAAGATATTTGAGTAAATTTCGAAGAAGTAAGCCTTCTGAATAAAACAAAATCTACTATGAAAAAATTGATTCTTCCCTTTTTAAGCTTGTTTTTAGCGATTGGATTGCAGACTTTACAGGCTCAAAAATGGACCAACCTATTCGACGGAAAAACCTTCAAAGGTTTCAAACAACTCAATGGACAGGCAAAATATGAAGTAAAGGATGGCGTCATGGTGGGAACTACCGTGGCTAATACTCCTAACTCTTTTATGGCCACCGAACAAGAATACGGCGATTTCATCCTTGAGTTTGATGTCAAAGTAGACAACAAAATGAATTCAGGGGTTCAATTCAGAAGCCTTTCTATCCCAGAATACCAAAGTGGTCGAGTGCATGGCTACCAAGTAGAAATCGACCCATCATCTCGCGGATGGTCTGGGGGTATTTACGATGAATCTAGACGCGGTTGGTTAGCACAAAATGAGCTAAAACCAGATGCGAAGAAGGCATTTAAATTAGGGGATGTTTGGAACCATTACCGGGTAGAGGCGATTGGATCTACTATCAGAACCTGGATTAATGACATCCCTGTAAGTTATTTAGTTGATGACATGACCGCTAAAGGTTTTATTGCTTTCCAAGTACATGCCATTTATGCAGATATGAAGCCTGGCATGCAAGTGATGTGGAAAAACATCCGTATCCAAACCGGAAAAGACATGCAACCTCGTCCTTTGGACAACAAAGTGGTGGTAGACAATTACCTGCTAAATAATATCTCAGATCAAGAGAAAGCACAAGGTTTCCGCTTATTGTTTAATGGAAAAGACTTAACAGGTTTCCGTTCTGCTTTCAAGACAACGGCTCCTCCATCGGTTTGGACAGTTGAAGATGGTACATTACACGTGAACAGTTCGGGCGGAAAAGAGTCAGGAAATGGCGGTGACATTCTAACCAATGACAAATTTGGTGCTTTTGAATTAACGTTTGATTTCAAGTTAACAGAAGGAGCTAACTCAGGGGTTAAATATTTCGTAAACGAATCCTATAATTCCGGTATGTCAGCCATCGGCTTAGAATACCAAGTGTTAGATGATGCAAAACACCCAGATGCGAAATTAGGAACCGTAGGAAATCGCACATTAGCGAGTTTATATGACATCATTCCTTCGAATAAAATCGATGGCCGTTTCCAAAAGAAAATAGGCGAGTGGAATCAAGGTCGTATCATAGTGTATCCAAATAACATCGTTCAACACTGGTTGAATGGCTTCAAAGTAGTCGAATACGAACGCAAGAGCAATATTT
>JBIIGE010000111.1:0-3583 GCA_044236555.1 Aquirufa sp. | reverse complement strand
CAACAGGGGCAGAAGCGTAATTAACTGGTGTGGCTAGATTACCATTAATAATACGTAATGTAGATTGATCACGGTATACAATTTCTCGCATACCATTTCCATCAAAGTCAAATGCCGTAATACCCGTCGAACCTGACATGTCATTGGTACCAAATGACCAGATATGTTGGGTTGTTGTTCCAGCCGCGGTGTTATAGTTTAGATTATAGGCAGTAACTAAACCCGCTGACCCACTGGCTGAATTGATAATAACCGCCTCTGGTAGATCTGTAGCTTTACCGCCCGTTGTCTTATCGTTGTACACATTGGCAATTAAGGGTAAACCTCGAACGCCAAAATTAAATGTTGGCGGAACTCTTTTGAAAAGTAAGGTATTCGCTAAAGTGGTTCCATTAGGATCCCACATAACAACAAAACTTGAACCATTGTAAACGATATCTAATTTACCGTCACCGTTCATGTCCCCTACGGCAGTAGGCCCATTATCATTTGCTGCGATACCTGCACCTGAAACAGTACTCAAATCCTTTAATAAGGACATAGTGCCCGCTGCAAGATTAAAACCGTAGACTCTTGATCCAAAAACTAATTCTTTGCCAGGATTAGATGGAATGATGTCAACTACAATAACGTCAATTGGAGTACCAGTAGAACCAAAAGTTTGACTAGAATAATTTAAAGGCAACCCTGCTACTCTTTTAACTAATGCACCATTGACAATTCCAAAAACATCCGAACCTACAACAATTTCGGCTGTGCCATCTTCGTCAATATCTACAATGTAGGGTGTTGCAGATTTAGTAATTTGGTTAACAAAGTTCCCATTATCGTATTGTGATGCAGTAGTAGATTTAAACAAAAAATTAGTTTCTGTACCTCCGGTGCTTGCAAAAATGTAAACAAAGCCCGAGGCGTTCACCATTACCACTTCGGGTGCTGAAGATGCTGTACCTATTATATTCGCAATGGCTGGTTGCACTGAACGCTCATTGGTGGTAGCAATAACAAAACTTTTAGTACCCGAAGTCGCATTAGAGCCATTGCCCCTATAAACGAAATACCCTGAGTTATCACTAGCAGGAACAAGAATTTCAGAAATTCCATCACCATTTAAGTCAGCAGCTGTAGGTGTTCCTCCATTCCAAATTACCGCATTGGATTGAAATTTTTGTACCATTCCCCATGAGGTAGCGGGTGTAGGATTATAAGGAACCACACATGGTGTTTGCGCAAAAGCAAACACAGCAACCAGCTGAAAACAGAAAATTAGAATAACGCGAATTGGTAAACGTAATATCATAAAATGCTCCGCCGAAGCAGAAATAATACTATTCGGCAAACAAATAAAATGAAATCGGGGGTGGAGATTTGTCAAAAAAACCGCTTCTGACAGAAATTGGACGAATGAATTAACCTATTCTGGAGCTGAAATACTCCTTAGGGGTGCATCCTTTGGCCTTTTTGAAAGCTGTGTAGAAACTCTGACGTGACCCGAAACCCGAGGTTTCAGCGATTGCCTCTATAGAAGATTTAGCTATAAAGCCGGGGTCACAGAGCTTCTCTTCGATGTATGAAATCCGGTAATTGTTCAAATAATCCCGGAAGGAAATGCCATGCGTATGCTTCATCGCCTGACCTATCAATCGGTGCGGATGACCCGTCAGTGAACCTAACAATTCTGCCGTTAACTGAGAATTCAAGAATACCTCAGTGGTTTTAAAATACGATTCCACTTTCTCCGCTAAATCGCATAATCGCGCTTCTTCCTCAGGGCTTAAAGGAACGTCCTCTTTTTCGGGACCGCGTAGGCTCTCCGCGAGAATTTTGACATCCAATAATTTGGGATTAATCGCTAAGTAAAATAAATGGAAAACGAACTCTGCAACTAGAAGATAATTCGATGTTACTAAATAATATTTCCCATCGTCTGAGTAGATAAAAAGATACCATAGATAAAACACGGCACAGAAACGAAAGAGCAAAATGCCAAAGATCCAGAAATGGAAAATTCTCTTTTGGAATAATGCTTCATTTTTTTTGTCTAACCTAAATAGGAGATAATAATATAGCATAGTAACAAAGAAAACTAGGTAAATTACAAATTTTGCGTACACATGGTAAATAGGATCAAACCATAAAAAACGCGGACTGTAGGCGAAAAAATTACCTTGAGCGAGCATCCATTTAACCTCTTCGATTTTTACCTCTTTTGAACTAAGGTAATAAGGCGTGTTTTCAATAAGTTGAAAAAGAAAAGGAAGAAAAAAAACTAGATGTATCCAATTGAATTTCGAACGAGGGTGCAATAGATACCACAAGAACATAAAGTTCAAAGGAGGTAATACATAATAAAGGGGGGCCGAAGTTCGGTAAAAATAAGGCGTTTCAATAATGTTTTCAGGCATTAAAAAATAGGCCGCGACCACCAAATAACCTAGGATAAAAAACTGTACCGCTAAGATTTTAGCGACCACTAAATTGCCTTTTCTAAACAAAAAATTTAGGCCAAACAGCAAGCATAGGGAGCTCACAAGCGAGAAAAGGTACAGAGATCCGATATTTGACATTTAGAACAGTTGAATGATAAGCTAAATAACAGAAATTGGACAAGCGCCTTTGTAACAGTTTGTGCTTGTAACAGTTTTTTGACAAAATTTATTCCGCGTCTTTCTGAGCAAAAAAAGCGGCCGGAGTCGTGTTGTGAAGCTTATTAATGGCATTGTGAAGCCCTTGCCTAGACCCAAAACCCGCTTGCTCTGCCATCAAATCTTGTGACATCGAACGCCATAACTCATTTTCCTTTCGTTGCTCTAAGATATAGTTGATCCGCCAAGAATTGACAAAATCTGGATAGTTTAATTCATAGATATACTGGGTAGTTCGAGACAATTCACGGGCTGAAACTTCTATCCTTTTTGCGCTCACTTCTAAGCTGGCCTCGCCTTGCAAAAAAGGCATCTGCTTCATGAAGTATTCCTCTAAACGCTGCGCATAAACTTCATATTTTTTTAGTTTCTCAGCGTCCTCTTCAGGCTCCGGCTTTCGATCTTCTGCCTGTAATCGACTTACCAGGCTTTGAAAAGTCGCGGAGTCTAACAAGGTAGGGCGATATAGGACAACACCTACATTCAAGAACGCCGCTAGATGCATTAAGAGGTCTGAATAAGAGAATTGCAAATTATTAAAACCAATAATTCCTAGCACATACGCGATAATGAATACAACGGAAAGCAGGCTTAGGCTTGTATAGGCCAGCATCCAATTCAAGATAAAACTTTTTTTATAGCTATTTTTCCGGATAAACCAGAGAACCAAAGCAAAACTACCTGCTGCCCCTGCGAGCGTGTAGATTACTTTTAATTTTGCCAAAGTGGCCGGAGAAAAATAACTGACATCGCTCGGATATTTAATAAGCGAATGGTATTTCATGATAAGCTCAACTTCTTTAACCTTATCTTCCAGCGGACCAGTAAAAAATGGAATTAATTCCACTGTATGCAACAGAAATGGAGTAAATAAAAGCCAATGCCACAAGACCATTTTCCTTTGAGGAAATAGCATAAAATAGACAAACAAAAAGGAA
>JBIIGE010000110.1:0-3598 GCA_044236555.1 Aquirufa sp. | reverse complement strand
TGTTGATTACTTTTTAGGCCTTCTTTCTGGTTTAACAATAACTTAATTTCTAATTAAAGACCTAATAATAAGGTTACTCGGTCCATATCAGATGGGTGAACTAAGGTAGCGTGAACTAAATTACGCTTTTGCTTAGTCGTTTTTTTAGTTAGGATATGGCTGTGAAATGCGTGTTTACGCTTAATCTTACCAGTTCCCGTTACTTTGAAACGTTTTTTCGCTCCAGAGTTAGTTTTAATTTTTGGCATTGTTTGATAATTATGTAAAAATTAAATTTTGAAATTTGGAATGCAAAAGTAATGAAAATTACCCTATTATTCCAGCATCCGTTTGAAAATTATTTCTTGATGGCCTTAGGGGAGAAGATGATGCTCATCCGCTTTCCTTCTAATTTAGGCATATCGTCTGGTTTACCTACATCTTCAAGACCTTTAGCGAAGTTCAATAACAACATTTCACCACGCTCCTTAAAAACAATTGTTCTACCCACAAAGTGTACATAAGCTTTCACTTTAGCACCTTCTTTTAGGAAATTAACTGCATGTTTTAATTTGAAATTGAAATCATGCTCATCGGTATTGGGACCGAAACGAATTTCTTTGATAACTGTTTTAGTAGCATTTGCTTTGATTTCCTTTTGCTTCTTCTTCTGATCATACTTGAATTTAGCATAATCGATGATCTTACAAACAGGAGGGACTGCTTTAGGAGAAATCTCCACTAAATCTAAACTCTGTGCATTAGCTAATTCTAACGCTTTTTCGAAAGGATAAACTCCTATCTCAATGTTCTCGCCTACTAAACGAACTTCCTCCACACCACGGATTAATTGATTAATCCGGTAAGGTTCTTCTTCTCTTCTATTTCCTCTGTAATTGTTATTCGGGCGTAAAGCCATAAAATAAAATGGGTTTAATATATATTAAATCGAAAGCTAAATCAAAATTAACGCATTTGCAAGCAAAACACGCATAAGGTCCTATTTTTCATAGGTTAAGGACTGGATTTCTTCTTGTGCCATCGCGATGAATGCATCCAAAGTCATCGAACCCACATCTCCATCGCCTTTCTTACGAACAGATACAATACCTTCCGCTTGCTCTTTTTCCCCTACCACAATCATGAATGGTACTTTAGCGATTTCAGCATCTCTAATTTTACGTCCCATCTTCTCATTTCTATGATCTACATAACCACGTAAATCCTTTTCCTGTAAACGTAAGTATAATTCGTTTGCGTAGTCTTCATATTTCTCAGAAATAGGAAGAACTGCTATTTGATCAGGAGATAACCACAACGGGAAGTTTCCTGCCGTATTTTCAATTAAAATAGCCACAAAACGCTCTAAAGAACCGAATGGTGCACGGTGAATCATCACGGGACGGTGCTTCAAATTATCTGAACCCGTATACTCTAATTCAAAGCGTTGAGGTAACTGATAATCAACCTGAATCGTTCCTAATTGCCATTTACGACCTAAAGCATCTTTCACCATGAAGTCTAACTTTGGTCCATAAAATGCAGCCTCTCCATATTCTACCACAGTAGGTAAACCTTTTGCTTCTGCAGAACGGATAATCGCAGACTCAGCACGATCCCAGTCCTCATCATTACCTATATACTTTTCTCTATTTTCCTTGTCACGTAGTGAAACCTGAGCAGAATAGGAATCAAAACCTAAGGCTTTGAAAACATATAAAACCAAGTCAATTACTTTCATGAACTCCTCTTCTACTTGATCTGGACGGCAGAAAATATGGGCATCATCTTGAGTAAAGCCTCTCACACGCGTTAAACCGTGTAACTCACCACTTTGTTCGTAGCGATAAACGGTACCAAACTCCGCTAAACGCAAAGGTAAATCCTTATAAGAACGAGGTTTCGTCTTGTAAATCTCGCAATGGTGAGGGCAATTCATTGGCTTCAATAAGAATTCTTCATTCTCGTCTGGCGTATGAATTGGTTGGAAAGAATCCTTTCCATATTTCTCATAGTGACCAGAAGTCACATATAATTGTTTGCTTCCAATGTGTGGAGTGATAACCGGGGAATAACCTGCACGCACCTGGGCACGACGTAAGAAATTCTCTAAACGCTCTCTTAACAAAGTACCTTTAGGCAACCATAATGGCAATCCCAAGCCTACTTTTTCAGAAAATGCGAATAATTCCATTTCCTTACCCAACTTGCGGTGATCACGGCGCTTTGCCTCTTCTAATAAAGTCAAATACTCTTCTAATTCTTTTGCTTTAGGGAAAGTAATTGCATAAATACGGGTTAATTGCTTACGTTTTTCATCGCCACGCCAGTAGGCACCAGCAACTGAAAGTAATTTAACGGATTTGATAAATCCCGTGTTAGGAATGTGAGGTCCACGGCATAAATCAGTGAAATTGCCTTGATTATAGAAGGTAATGGAGCCATCAGCTAAACCATCGATTAATTCTAATTTGTATTCATCACCTTTCTCCTTGAAATAAGAGATGGCATCAGCTTTTGAAACAGACGATCGCACATATTCATTCTTCGTACGCGCCAGTTCCAACATTTTATCTTCAATAGCTTTGAATTGATCTGAACCAAATTCTTGCTCTCCTAAGTCTATATCGTAATAAAAACCATTTTCAATAGCTGGACCAATACCAAATTTAGTACCTGGGTACAAGGCCTCAATCGCTTCTGCTAATAAGTGAGCAGATGAATGCCAAAAGGTCTTTTTGCCGTCAGTGTCATTCCAGGTTAACAATTGCAAAGCTGCATCAGCTTCGATAGGAGTAGAGGAATCTACAACCTCTCCATTTAAATTAGCCGCTAACACATTCCGTGCTAAACCTTCTGAAATAGACAAAGCGATTTGATAAGGAGTGATTCCTTTTTCAAATTCTCTTATTTGTCCGTCGGGAAATGTAATTTTGATCATTCTAAAAAATTTGTGCAAAGGTACAAATTAAGGCGCAATGTATTGAGGAGAGGGCCTGATTAATTTTGGGATAAAGAATCAGACGAAATTGACAACGAATCTGATTCCGATTCTTTGCTCTCTGATGGCAACTTACCTTGCCTTGCTAAATCCATGTATACCAATTCAGCGGCTAAAGACTTCGTTCTAGGATAAACCTTTAAGACTTGCTTATAAACGGACGCCGCTTGGGAATACTTTTCCATTTTGACTAAAAAACGAGCCCAAAACCGCATAAATAATGGATCCATGGGGTATTTTTTTAAGCTTGAAAGAATTAATTCCTGGTAACGCAACGTGGATAATCTCTCTAAAGCATAATCATAATACAGATAGACAAGGGGTGAATCATCTGACGGCTTTCCATTCATTAAAGTGTAAAGTCGAGCAGAATCAGATACTGAATAATCCTTGACTGCCTTTAGGATGGGTTTATCAGCAGCTGGCAAAAGATCTGCGTCAATTTTTTTTAGATAAATTCGACCAAGGCTCATCTGTTTGGTGGCAAAATAATTTTGGACCAATAGCAGGTTGTTTCGGGCTGAATTCAAATCTGTAATTTCAACTAATTTTGCGCGATCGATGGAAGTGGCATAATCTTCGACTTTTTGCTTAATTATGGAGGATAACGCTAGGAAA
>JBIIGE010000109.1:0-3611 GCA_044236555.1 Aquirufa sp. | reverse complement strand
AGCACCTACGTCAGCTGCTTTAGTGTAAATACCACCACCTACACGCGCAAACAAAGCGATAGACTCAGCTCCTAAAGAGAAACCAGCTAATACCTCGATTGCTGTTCTCATCTCTACAGAAGTCAGAGCTTGACCTTGAGCGAAGATTTGGTAGAAAGCAATAAACAAGCCTCCTAAACCTAAAATAGCTAAACCTGCAACTCCCATTCCCATCACGGATCCACCAGTGAAAGAAACGTTCAACGCTTTAGCTAAAGATGTTCTTGCAGCCTCTGCTGTACGAACATTCGCTTTAGTAGCGACGATCATACCAATATAACCAGCGGTAGCAGAAAAAACTGCACCGATTAAAAAAGCAACAGCAATTAAAGGGGAGGAGTGAATCGGATTTTCTGGTGTTCCCTCTTGAGATCCTAACCAAGCTAATAAGATAGCCGTAGGAATCGCGAAATAGGTTAAGATTTTCCACTCCGCTTTTAAGAAGGCAATAGCACCATCTGCAATGTAGCCAGCCAATTCCTGCATTTTTTCATTTCCAGCATCTTGTTTAGACACCCAGTTAAACTTCCATGCTGTGTACAGCAATCCTACTAAACCAAAAGCAGGGACTAAGTAAACAATTTGATTCATAAAGGTTAATTTAGATTATATCAAAAAAATTTAGCACAATTTAGGCAAAAAGGTGCAAATAAACAATTAGAATGGCAATCGGACCAGAACTTTCCACTTTTCTGGGACTACATTCCCCATCGGATAGACTAAATCAATACCTAAAATTTTACCTATACCCGATAAACCATAAGTAAACTCTTGGTAATGAACCGTTTGAGAATTAACCGATGTCTGAAGATAAGAGTAACCCACTTTTTCTTTTAAACCATAGAGTGATAAATAAGGGTTTTGGGTAAGTAGAAATTTACGAGGCTCCCAGGCAATAAAAGCTTTAACATGTCCTCCCGGATTAGAAAGAGCAAAATAAGGCAAGGCTAAAAAGCTATAATCTCCAGACACAACGTTCACCTCATTTCCCTTAAAGTGTTGATAGTCTAATATTAAAGATGGCTTCTTTAAAAATTGAGCTGCAGAGATTCGGTAATTGAGTGATCCCCAATTAGCTAGAGAAATAGATTGAGTTACTTGTAATGAGACTCTACTATATGAATTATCTCCCAAAGCCTGCTCCAAACTACCTATAAAGGTAGGCCCAATTTCATTGGACAATCTCCTCGCGCCATTAAAACGTCGCCAAGATGCAAATGGTTGATAGCGAAAAGAAATAGACCCATATGCTTGCCGACTCGTTTCAAAAGGAAGACCATTAGACTCAAATTGACGTTTTTTATTAAAAAATCCATTCTCCTCCGTATTCGCTAAACTCGAGCGGGAGCGAAATTCTAAAGTCGTATTCAGGTTCCATTTGGCATTCAACTGTATGGCATAGGAAGCCTTAATGAAATCTTTTTGATACAACTTCATATAATTCCTAGAGAGAAAAACCGCATAAAGCGCATTAATGGTAGTGGAAATAGGTTCCGTTGAATTAATTTGCTGTACAATTGAACCACCAGAGAGGAGAATTCTTTGCCGATTCTCATCCCAATTTCGCTCCACATAAGCGGATGCATTCCAAGCCTTTCTAGAAAAAGCATACCGAAGATCGAATCCTGTCCCCCAATAATCGGCTAATTTATAGGTATAGCGGTAGTCCACACCTCGCCCTAAAAAATACCCATCTACTGCATTAAAACTGCGCTGAAAGTTATTCAATGTTAATCGAGAGCCTATTCCTTTCTGGGTATAATTATAGGTCCTGCCTACTATAAGGTCTGAAAAACGAAATCTTGGCAATGAGTTAACGGAATCCTTTAAGCGTTTTTTCTCATCTTGAATGTATAGGCTATCCGCCTCTTTATAACCTTTGACTTCCGCTTCTGTTAGCGGCACTTGCCTTTCTGCTTCCCAAAACTCCTCCGCCTTTTTGCCTGCCGTAGAATCTACCGTAAAATTATAGTCAGATTTAAACTCTTCTTTAACCTCTTTTTTTTCCTCTTTTTCGACCTGCTTCAATATTTGTTTAAGTTTTTTGCGGGTTAATTCTTTGCCTAAAGCTAATTTAGGGTTAGGCATTTTCTCTTTATTAATTTCCTTTGCCCAATCTTTGTGCAGCCGTTCTTCAATAATGGTAGGTTTCACAACGAAGGCAGGGTTCACCTTAATCGAATATTCTTTTACTTGGGTGATGTAGCGGAAAGTAGCGCCAAATCCCATAGCTTCAAAATTGATATTTACATCATAATTAATGGGCATCCATACTCCCTGAAATAAGGCATTTTGCTGCTGAAACGTATAATATCCTTGGGAATTACGAAATGCTAAACTAAAGGAATATATACTCCAAGTATCTTCCACAATAGAGAGGGTTCCTTCAAACAAGTCATCAGAAGTAGATTTAGGTTTGACCTGAATCTTAGAAACAGTTTGACCATTGAGCTGAAAACTACCTAGGTAAGCAAACTTATAAAATGAAAAAGCGGATGGTGAGAGCGGACTTATCAATTCCCCCCAGACTTTAGGTTGATAAAAATTAGTTTGTGTAATGCGTAAATTAGGAGCTCCAGAATTACGTAATACAGAGGGTAAGTTATTTCGATTAGATAAAACTTTTTCTTCTATTCGGTTCGGTTTAGTAAAGGTTATTTGATTAATTCCTTCCAGAACATAGGTGGAACCCACTTTAATGCCCGCTTCTTTTTCCATCTTCTTACCCACGAGGGCATTCATCACTTTAGAAATGGACGTAATTTTACCAGCGCCCTTCACATAGCCTTTGGCAGAGTAACGATCAATTTCTTTTAAGTGAAAGGGGGCCATTGAAATCATCCGGCGCATCATCCCGATGGCAGGATCCTCCTTCAAGCCGCCTACATTCACATCTTGTAGGGTTACGGCCTCTTCAGATAAAACCACATCCACATTCTTATCTGAGTCTAATTGTATACGAATGGATTTAGGGGTATGGCCGAGAAAACGGAAAACAACTTCATGTTCACCTTTTGGCAATTGAATGGCGTATTTACCGTCTTCATTTGCTAAGGTGCCTTTATTTAAATTGGTAATCCAAATAGTAGAAAAAGGCATCAATTCACCCTTATCTGACCGAATCGTTCCACGTAGGGTTTGGGCTTGTAGACCAATACAGGTACACAATAGGAGTAAAAGTGGTTTCATAAAGCAAAATTAAGCATAAGTGACTTATACAAGCTAATATTTTGACGAACGGCGAGCACTTAACAAGAATTAACGTAATTTTGTTATGTATGGGATATACACATAGACAGCTCTTCCAGAAATTTATGGCGCCCACATCGGACGCTCCTTTGGCATTAGAAATAACTAGAGCAGAGGGAGTTTATATGTACGATACACAGGGGAAATCTTATATGGATTTAATTTCGGGAATCGCCGTATCTAATGTTGGTCACCGAAATCCAGACGTAGTGAAAGCCATTAAAGACCAAGTCGATGCCTATATGCATTTGATGGTCTATGGGGAATATATCCAAAGTCCGCAAGTGCAACTCGCAGAGGCGTTAGTTAAATCAACGGGGTCT
>JBIIGE010000108.1:0-3621 GCA_044236555.1 Aquirufa sp. | reverse complement strand
CGCCTCCCGGTGGTAAAAAAGATACGTTAGCGCCTGTCGTAACTAGCTCGATCCCGCTAAACAAGAGCAAGAATTTCAAGGGACAAAAAATCGAATTAAACTTCAACGAATACATCACCGTTAAAAGTTTAAATCAAGAATTATTAATTACCCCAACGATCGGTAATTACGAAACCCGCATTCGGCCTACTGGGCTGACACTCCTATTAGATAGCGCTTTAAAAGATAAAACGACCTATACTTTTAATTTTAGAAATGCCATCGAAGATGTGGCGGAGCGCAACAAAGGCAAAAACATCAAACTTGTTTTTAGTACCGCGGAAACCATCGATTCTTTAAAGATAGAAGGTCGAGTAAAACACTTATTAACGAATAAAAAAGCTGACAATATTACCGTGGGGCTCTATCCCTACACGGATACCTTATCGATAGATAAAGCTAAGCCCTATTATTTTGTTAGAACCGACACCTCGGGAACTTATGTCTTAGAGAATTTAGCAGCAGGCAGATATTATATGGCGGCTTTTGAGGACGTAAACAACAACTTGCTGTACAATTCGGCTAAAGAATCGGTGGATTTCATCACAGAGTCGTTTATTGATCTACAAAAAAATGAGACCCGCGACTTCAAGATCGCCCTCCAAAACCAAGACCCTATTAAATTAAGCAAAACCACCACCACCGCTAAAACCATTTTATATGAATTCTCGCGGGGCATTAAGTCCGCTGATGTGCGTTTTTCCTCCACAGAAAAACCCTTGTATCAAATCGAAGCGGATCGAAACCTACGCATTTATGTAGGTGGTTTGAACAAAGCAGATACCTTAAAAATCGAGGCAACGCTCGAAGACTCAATCGGGCGAAAAGTGGACTTTAAATTAAAGGGAAAGTTTAGAGAGTTAGCAAAAAAAGAAAGGGCGGTAAATGTTCCACTCGGCTTTGATGTTTTCCCTAAAATAGGAGCACAAATTGTTGCCACAGACTCTATACTACTTATTTTCCCTAAGCCTGTTTTGCAATGGGATTCTAAGAAAGTACACATTTTGACAGAAAACGAAGACGATTTAACATTCCCAGATGAAGCGTTTAGTTGGAATAAGTTCCAAAATGTTTTAACCTTAAAAAGTACATTCTTACCTAAGTTGCCCACCTTCACTTTGTCTTTAGATAAAATAGCTTTTGTAGGCCCAGAGACTGATTCTACGAATGAATACAAGCAGGTAATTAAACGCATCGATCCTGAAGAGACCGGATCGATAGATGGGGGAATAAGACAACCCGGAAAGTACATATACCAACTTTTAAGGGGCGATAAGCTAGAAAAGGCCTACGAGCAGAAATCAAAAGGCCCTTGTTCCTTCCAAAACGTGGAACCAGGTACTTACACACTACGAGCTATTGTGGATAGTAACGAAAACGGGCAATGGGACATCGGTAATTTTAAAACGAAAACAAAGGCTGAGGACATATACTACTTCGATACGAAGATCAAATTAAAGGCTAATTTCCAATTAACCGACTTGTGGATAACCACCCCTTAACACTGTGGATAAGTGCTTTATTTATCCACATTCTATCCACACAAATGATACAAGAGTGTGTATAACTTTTTGTCCTCACCGCGCATTGTGGATAAACTCAGAGTTATCCACAAGTTGTTAGGCTTTTATCCACATAGCGATAATGGGTCTTAAAAGTATAAAACGTGCTCATATCAAGCACTTACAAACACGAATTAGACTTATCCACTTATCCACAGAGAACAACAAGAAGAAACAAAAAAGAGATTTAAAAATATTTTTCTTTTTTTAATTTATGTATGTGGATAAGTTTCTCAGAAGGAAAAAGTGTATTTAATGCGTTTTTGATATTTCGTATATTAAAAAAGATTATATGGGATAAAAAAAGATTAAATTATCTGTCCGCTTGTGGATAACTTGTGGATAAGTAATTTAGATGCAAAAAGAACTATTTTTAATACAATTCACTAAATTGCTAGCTCTAAACCCTAAAACAACATGGTTCATCAACAATTCACCCGCGTATTTGATTTATTAGACGCTTACAAGACTTTTAAAAAAGAAGATCTATTCTGTTTAAAAAGAAACGACGAATGGAAGAAGTATTCGGTAGACGAAACTTTGGAAACGATTCAAACGCTTGCCTTGGGTTTATTGGAATTAAAAATAAAGCCAGGTGATAAAGTAGCCATCATTTCAGGAAATAGACCAGGCTGGAATTTTGTGGATTTCGCAGTCCAGATCATCGGTGGTGTGACTGTTCCCATGTACCCTACTATTACCATTGAGGATTATGATTATATCTTCAGAGATGCAGAAGTGAAATTTGTGTTCTGTGAAAACGAGGAATTATATTTGAAGGTAAAGGCGGCTTCGAAGGGAAACAAGACAATTAAGGGCGTTTATACTTTTGATCCAGTGGCTGATGTGGAGCGTTGGACAGCAGTGAAAGATTTAGGAGAAGGAAAAGATGCGTCGGTTTTGAAACCTCTAATGGACGCAGTTCAGCCGAACGATTTATTGACATTGATTTATACTTCTGGTACGACGGGTCGCCCTAAGGGGGTGATGTTAACGCACCACAATATTGTGAGTAATGTAAAGTCTTTAGTTCGCGGTAACTTCTTTGATTTATTACCTGATGATTGTGCCTTGAGCTTCTTGCCTTTGTGCCACATTTATGAGCGTACGGACATTTATATGTACATGTATTACGGCGTTTCGGTCTATTATGCGGAGAGCATGGAGACCATTGCTGATAATATTAGAGAAGTGAAACCAGCGATGTTTGCTTCGGTTCCGCGCTTATTAGAGAAGGTATATGATAAGATTTTGGCCAAAGGAAATGAGCTTACCGGCATCAAGCGGACGCTATTCTTCGGCGCATTGGAATTCGGTTTACAATACGATCCGATGGAAAAGTTAGGATTACTAGACTCGTTGAAATTAGCGTTTTATCGCAAAGTTATTTTCAGCAAGTGGCGCGAAGCATTAGGCGGAAATGTGCGTTTAATCGCTTCTGGTTCTGCCGCTTTGCAACCTCGGTTATCACGCGTTTTCTGGGCAGCCGGCATCCCGGTTTCAGAAGGGTATGGATTAACAGAGACTTCACCTGTTATTTCGGTTTCACGCGTAAAGCCAGTTGATTTTAAAGTAGGCTGCGTAGGATCTTTGATCGACTGTATTGAATTAAAGATTGCAGAAGATGGCGAGATTTGCGTAAAAGGAGATTCTGTAATGGTTGGTTATTATAAGAATCCGGAGGCAACAGCTGAGGCGATTGATAAAGATGGCTGGTTCCACACGGGTGACATCGGAACGATGGTAGACGGCAAGTATTTGAAGATTACCGATCGCAAGAAAGAGATTTTCAAAACGTCTGGAGGTAAATATGTGGCGCCACAATTAGTGGAGAATAAGTTGAAGGAATCAGCTTTCATCGAGCAATGTATGGTGGTGGGCGAAAGCCAAAAATTCCCATCCGCACTTATCATTCCGGAGTTTAATGCCTTACAAGTGTGGGCAGATCAGCAAGGGATTCAGGCCAAAGGACCAGAAGCGCTGATCAAAGACAAGGACGTCATTCAAAAATTGGATCAAG
>JBIIGE010000148.1:0-2727 GCA_044236555.1 Aquirufa sp. | reverse complement strand
AGCCGAATTTGTAAAAAGATAAGTAGTGTTATTGGATCCTACGGATAATTTATAACTCTGTGTAAACGCGGTGAAACAAAAAAAAAGAAGCGGAAGTACTAGTTTAAAGGTTATTTGCTTCAGTGATTTAACTTCGAATAAACAGCCTAAATAATTAATTTTCATTTTTCAGTAGATTCGTTTGATTTTATAAGTTAAAATCAAATATAAGTGTAATTAACCATATTGGGCTGATTTTTTGTTGTATTAAGTCCATAATGGAATAAATCAAATTCTAAACAAAAATGGAAACCCAAGAATTATTCCTTATTTTAAGTATTCGTTATGTTAGGTTCAAATAAAAGTCAACTTCATCATATTATTTAGCCAAAAGCTAATATTTACTTCCCTAATATGAAACACTGATGCTGGCCCACCCCTCCAATCCACCTAGAATTTATAGTAAATTTTGTGCATTTTGCACTTTCAAAAGCGTAAGCCTCTAAACTAATTTACATGATACACACGATGCGTTGGTTCGGCCCGAACGACCCGGTTTCCTTGATGGATATTCGTCAAGCCGGATGCACGGGAGTCGTGACTGCCTTGCACCAAATCCCGGTGGGGGAAGTTTGGCCTATCGAAGCGATTCAAGAACGCATTACGATTATCGAGACTGGAAACAAGGAGTGGATACCTTTGCATTGGTCGGTGGTGGAATCGCTTCCAGTGCACGAGGGGATTAAGAAAGCCTTGCCATCGCGCGCTCAGCTGATTGAAAATTACAAAACATCTTTGCGAAATTTAGCCGCTTGCGGGATCAAAACGGTTTGCTATAATTTCATGCCAGTCTTAGATTGGTCGCGGACGAAATTGAATTTCGAGATGCCAGATGGGGCTCGGGCTTTGCGCTTTGTTTGGACGGATTTCGCGGTGTTTGATTTGCATATTTTACAGCGCCCAGGGGCTGAAGCGGATTATACTCCTTCTGTTAGGGCTGCGGCTGCGGAGCGTTTCGCTACCATGACGGACGAGGAAAAAGCGGAGTTAAAAAACACGGCCCTTCTAGGCCTTCCTGGTTCAGAGGAGGCTTTTCATTTAGAGAATTTCCAAAGTCTATTAGACGAATACCGCGACATTTCAGCGGATCAATTGCGCGAAAACTTGCACTACTTTGTGCGTTCTATCTCGCCTTTAGCACAGGAATTAGGCATCAATCTGTGCATTCATCCGGATGATCCTCCTTTCCCTTTATTGGGCTTGCCACGCGTGGTGAGTACGGAGGCGGATTTAGCTTTATTGATGGACGCGTCTCCAGAACGGGCGAACGGAATTACGTTTTGCACCGGGTCATTAGGGGTGCGTGCTGATAATGATTTACCTGGAATGATTCGTCGATTTGCGGACCGCATTCATTTCCTTCATTTACGGGCTACGTTCCGGGAACAAAACGATCCATTAATCTTCCATGAGGCACCGCATTTAACGGGGGATGTGGATATGTTCGAGGTGGTGAAGGCAGTGGTGGAAGAAGAAAAAAGAAGAGGTGGAGCAGAGATTCCGATGCGCCCTGATCACGGCCACCAAATGTTAGATGATTTGAAAAAGAAAACATATCCTGGCTATTCGGCGATCGGACGATTGCGCGGTTTAGCGGAAATCCGCGGACTCGAATTAGCGATTCGCTCCTTTTTAGCCGTGTTTTTTGTAGTCTGCAGTTTCGCGCTGAAGGCTGATGATGGCTACCGTTTGTGGTTGAAGTTTGACAAGGTGGCAAGTGCTGCTCGCTATGCGCCCTATGCTTCTTCCGTTTCATCGGAGTTTGCATCCACACCTATTTTAGAGACGGCGAAGAAAGAATTAATGAATGGATTGAAGGGTTTGACGGGGGTAACACCTCGCGAAACCGCATCGAAAGGATCTATTCAATTTGTGAAAGATGCGAGCCTAAAAGAAGAGGCTTTCAGCATCATCGCTGGGCCGCAAATTCAAATCAAAGCCAGCTCTGACCGGGGCATTTTGTACGGGGTTTTTGAATTGTTACGCATGATTCAGCAGGAGAAACCTTTGGCAAACATATCCTCTTCGCCCAAAGTCAAATTCAGAATGTTGAACCACTGGGACAACGTGATGGGTACAATCGAGCGCGGATACGCCGGACAATCGCTGTGGAAATGGTACGAATTGCCGGAGACGGTCGACCCGCGCTACACGGATTACGCCCGGGCAAACGCGTCCATCGGGATCAACGCCGTTTCAGTCAATAATGTAAACGCGTCAGCACGGTTTTTAACGCCGGAATATTTAGCAAAAGTCAAGGCCTTAGCGGACGTATTTCGCCCCTATGGAATCAAATTATTTTTATCGGTGAACTTCGCTTCGCCTAAGATTTTAGGTCGGCTGAAAACGTCGGATCCGTTGGATCCACAAGTTCGTGAATGGTGGGCGGCGAAGACGAAAGAGGTGTATAGTTATGTCCCGGATTTTGGCGGATTTTTAGTGAAAGCGAATTCCGAAGGTGAGCCGGGGCCTCAGGAATATGGCCGTACACACGCGGATGGGGCGAATATGCTGGCGGAAGCGGTGAAGCCTTTTAATGGATTGGTGATTTGGCGGGCCTTTGTTTATGCGCCTAACCCGAAAGGCGATCGCTTTAAGGAGGCCTATAATGACTTCAAACCGTTAGACGGAACCTTCGCGAAAAATGTGATCGTTCAGGTGAAAAATGGACCCATCGACTTCCAGCCT
>JBIIGE010000107.1:0-3642 GCA_044236555.1 Aquirufa sp. | reverse complement strand
AGGATTGGCGTAAAATGATGGAGGTCGAATCGAAAAATTTTGATGCGGTTTCTGTCTCTACCCCAGATCATAACCACGCGGTTCAGGCGATGGCTGCCATGCAGTTAGGCAAACACGTATACGTTCAAAAACCGATGACTCATGATATTTATGAGGCGCGCATGTTAACGGCGGCGGCTGATAAATACAAAGTCGTTACTCAGATGGGGAACCAGGGTTCTTCCGGAGACGGTGTTCGTCAATTAGTGGAATGGTTTGATGCGGGAATTATAGGGGATGTACATACAGTCCAAATTTGGACAAACAGACCTATCTGGCCACAAGGGATTCCTTGGTCTACCGCGAAACCACCGGTACCAGCAGGATTAGACTGGGATTTATGGTTAGGAACCGCACCTTACAAGGACTATGTGGATAATTTGATTCCTGGCTCTTGGAGAGGCTGGTGGGATTATGGAACAGGCGCTCTGGGTGATTTAGGTTGCCATTTAATGGAAGCACCGTTCCGCGTTTTGGGATTAAAATATGCCTCAGATGTGCAGGCGAGTGTGGGCAGTGTGTTTACGGCTTTTGGCCAAAGAGGGGTCTTCCCAGACAGCTGTCCTCCATCAAGTCACGCCACCTTAACTTTCCCAAAAACCTCTAAGACAAAGGGACCAGTAACCATGCATTGGATGGACGGCGGAATTAAGCCAGAGCGACCGGAGGAATTAGGTCCAGATGAATTATTTGGCGATGGAAATTCTGGTATCTTGTTTATTGGAACCAAAGGTAAAATGATGGCCAGCGAATACGCGGCTAACCCTCGTTTATTACCTTTAACTAGAAATCAAGAAGTAAAAGTAAAGCAAAAATTAGAGCGCGTTCCAGGCAGCGCAGATGGTCATTACGCACAGTGGGTGGAAGGTGCAATTGCAGGTTATGGTAACAAGCAATTAAGCTCCCCATTCGAATTAGCAGGTCCATTAACGGAAGCAATCTTGATGGCAAATCTAGCTATTCGGGTGGCGGATATGCCATTCCCTCGCCCTACAGGCAAAGGAAATCACTATCCAGGTTCGAACACGAAATTATTGTGGGATAATGAGAATATGCGTGTAACGAATTTCGACGCTGCGAATCAGTTTGTTAAACGCACGTATCGCGAAGGTTGGAGTTTAGGCCTTTAAAAAAGAATTTAAGTGAGGTCTCATAGAATTTGATTAATTTCAACTTCTATGAGATTTCTTTTTTTATTCCTGATCAGCAGCAGCTTATTTGCTCAAACTAGAGTGTCCGACTACATTCGTTCATCTGAATCTATTCCTGGTCAAGCTGCGTATTTATCTACTCCCTTCGTCACCGCGGGAGATAAATTATACCTTGTGGGCCACCAAGATGGATCGTTTCCGCCTATGGGTTGGCACGTGAAAGATGAGATGGGGGGTATCTGGGCTCATCCCATTAAATTATTGGACGGTTTCGAAGCTTCTTATACGGATGGTGGCAAAGTTGTTCAGCTGGATAAAGCATTTTCCTTTATCAATTATCCATTCGCAAGTCAGCAGGATTATACGGGATCAGAAATCCAAGTGCAACGATTTCAATTCGTTCCCGATGGGAAGAAGGCGGTCTATGTAGAATATCTTTTTACGAATAAAACATCAGTTAAAAAATCTATACAATTTTCGCTTGTTACGCGTTCGAATTTACGGCCGGTTTGGATAGGGGAAAGAACCGGGATGGTGGATTCGAAGGATTTGCAGCAATTTAAGGAGAGTAAAACGGTTTTAAAGGACTCTGCAAATAATTGGTTTTCGGTAGTAGGGAGCTCTTTTTCTGCTAAAAACGTGGCCTTGCCGCGTCTGTCTGAAAAGCCGAATGTTGCCGTTTCTCAATCTACTTATTCGCTTGAAATTCCTGCTAATGGACATATCTCGTTTCCCTTTGTGATATCGGGTTCTATTGTTTCTGAATCGGAGGCATTAGCCACTTTTGGGACGGTATTAGAAAATGGGCCCTCCTTAGTCCTAGCTAAAAAACAACGCTATCAAAAAATAGCTGCTCAATCTGAAATCCAGCTTTCAGATCCCGAATTAACCAAAGCCATGCGCTGGTTAAAATACAATGCGGATTGGCTGATTAATGATGTCGATGGAATCGGTCGCGGCATTACGGCGGGGATGCCGGATTACCCCTGGTTTTTTGGCGGAGATATGACCTATTCTTTGCAAGGCTTAATTTCCTCTGGCCGAAAGGACATCGCCTACTCTACGATTGACTTAATCGCTAAACTCTCTGAAAAAACGAATGGGAACGGCAGAATTGTCCACGAGGTAAGCACAAACGGGTCTGTTTATAATCCAGGGAATGTCAATGAAACGCCTCAGTTTGCCTCCTTGATATACAGAATATATTGCTGGACCGGTGATAAAGCTTTTTTAGCGAAGTATTTTCCCGTGGTTGAAAAAGGCCTTGAATGGCTAATGCAGCAGGACAAGGACCATAATTTGATTCCGGATGGAAACGGAATGATGGAAATTCATGGATTGGATTCCGAGATGATTGATGTGGCGGCCTACAGCGGTAAAGCTTTTTTAGACGCATCTAAGCTAGCGGAGGCCTTGGGTCGCACGGAGTTAGCTAAGGACTATTTTGCGAAATATGAAGCGATTCGATTCAAAGTTAACAACGATTTCTGGGTGCCCTCGTCACATTCATTTGCAGACTTCAGAGGAACAAAGAATCAGGCATTGCGCTTGACGAAAGATGCCATTGAGCGCGCAACTGGATTGAAAAATGACTGGGCTGTGGAGGAACTGCAGGCTTTGGAAAAGCAAATTTCGGCTAACCCAGATACCACGAAAAGGGGTTTTGTTTTGCATCATAATTGGGTGGTGAATACACCTATGGAAACGGGATTGGCTGATGCTGAAAAAGCCTCGGAAGCCTTGAAAACTGCAGAGAAGTTCCGTAATAAATTTGGGATGTATGTGACCGGAATTGATCGTTCTGCGAATTCTGAAAAGGCGGAATCCTATGCTGCCAAAGTCGGTAAATCTGAATTCACTTACACCGGTACCGTGATGACCTTACCTACAGGTGTTCAAGCTATTTCTGAGAACAATTATGGCCACCCAAACCAGGCTTATAATCTTGTACAACGCATGTTGCGCACATTCTCCTTTGCTTTGCCGGGTTCGATATACGAAGTTTCGCCTGATTATGGAATGATAACACAGGCCTGGAATAGTTATGCGTTTGAAGTGCCGGTGATTCATCAGTTTTTTGGAATACAGCCTTTGGCCTATAAAAAAGAGATTTATTTTCACCCATCCTGGCCAGATTCGCTTCATTCAGGCTCCATAAAAAAAGTGGAAATAGGGGATAACGCTATTGATGTTTCTTATGTTCGAAGCACGAAAAAAAGTACGTATAAGATTCGTCAGAAAAAGAATTGGACGCTCTATTTTAGTCCAAAAACTGGTTCTTACAAGCGATGGATGTTAAATGGGAAAATTGTTAAACCAATAATGATAGATGGTCGCCCCACTCTTCGTCTAAACGGCCTATCTCACAATCTCGTTTTAATGGAGTAGAAGGCAATTTTTGACCGTTAAATTAATCGTGTTAAAAGTTTTTGGTTATTCTTCTAATTGCAGG
>JBIIGE010000106.1:0-3654 GCA_044236555.1 Aquirufa sp. | reverse complement strand
AATGGCATTTAACGCCTCATTCCCATACAGGTATTTCAAGCTGCCGTTTTTATCCGGATTAAAATTCGTTTTTACTGGATCCAGCTTGCGTGTCTTTGCATCTGCAGCGGCCAGATCATACGGAAGCCCTTTAAGCGTTGCTTGGATTGCAGCCTCTCGATTATCCGTCATTTGACGAATTTTTTCGATCTCAGCAGGATAATTATCTGGTCCAAAAGGATTGTAACGGCGACCATACACGTGAACGCCATTGGGAATTTTAAAGTCGTTATGCCACATCCAATTCTTCTCTGCAACCGCTGCATACACCTCCGCTCTTTTAGATTCGATGGCTGTCGATTTCTTCCCGAACACTTGATCCGCGAGTAATAGCGCTAATTTTTTGTACCCTGCCTCATTTAATTGAAAACCGTCGATGGTCAAATCCTCCGCTGATTCTGCATACCATTTTTTGGAGGCCTCAAACGCATTAATGAATAAAACATTATTCTTCTCACAGACTTCCTTCATCGCCTGTGTATATAAGATGATGTTTGCATTCTGAACCGTTCCGTTAGGCAAATCCATTTTAGCGCTTAGATCTTCGAAAGCCGTAGGAGAAACAATAGCTAACTGTGGGGCAGAAACCCCATTGTATTTTTGTGCCAACGTATGTTTAATGAAAGCGTCTAATTCAGCCTTGTAATTTGCAATCGCAGCCCTTCCTTCGTAGGATTCACTATATCCAAAAAACCCGATGACCACATCCGTTTTTAATCGGCTCATCCATTGGTCATGTGTGTCTAGGTGGCCTTCACTTTGGGAGGGATTCGCGAATTCCGATTGAAATTTTTCTGCTCCAGGAAATGCCCAAGGCAACATTCGAGCTGAGTGTGGCCGAAATCCAGGCGTATCTCCACCGTCGCACATATTGCGAACTAGTAGATTAAAGGTGGGATAACGCAGATGTAGTTCTGTCTCAAAATGATCATAATTGATCATGCGAGAGCCTAAATTGCCGCCTACTAATGCGATCTTCGTATTTTCTTCAATCGATAAAAAGGTAGGGGCTTTCGGCTGAAAAAAGCTAATCGTAAAAATGGAGATGACAGTCAGAATCAATCCGATTTTTATTCTAGGAGCCATTTTGTATAATTTTTATAGGTAAATAGGTTTTTCAAAGTATAAACTAAGTAAAAAAATTAATTCGGCAAAGAAATATTAAATTCCAATGGATTGCGAATCCTCCACTTATTCCAAAATCCATTAAAAAAGGCTTCATTTCTGAAGCCTTTTTTAAATTCCATATCTATACTCTATACTCTCTACTCTATTATCTACGGCCGGTATTCCTTCTACGTTCCTTCCCCTTCGGAATCACCCTCCCGCCCCTCGGCGCCTCTCTCTTACGAGAACGGTTGTTCGCAAACTTACCTACTAGGCCAGAACGCATACCCACTAATTCGAGGTCAATAGTGCGTTTCGCTAAGTTTGTGTCGCGGACTTTCACTTGAACTTTATCTCCAAAAGTGAAGACACGGCCATTAGATTTACCCACGATGCGGTAATTGTTTTTATCTAAATCATAGAAGTCGTCATTCAAGTCTACCATACGAACTAGGCCTTCGCAGGACGTATCACCGATTTCCACGAAGATTCCGAATTCGGTTACTCCGGTGATGATACCATCGAAAACTTGAGGATCGTGCAAGCTCATGTATTCCACTTGCTTGTATTTGATGGAAGCGCGTTCGGCATCGGATGCGAGTTTTTCTCGGTCTGAGCTGTGCTTACATTGGATTTCTAAAGGCGCGCGTTCCGCTGGAGTGCCACCGTCTAAATAATGCTGTAACAAGCGATGCGTCATGACGTCAGGGTAACGACGAATCGGGCTTGTAAAGTGGGAGTAGAACGGGAATGCCAAACCGAAGTGACCGACAGGATCGGTGCTGTAGCGGGCTTTGGACATCGTACGAACCGCTAAACTCTGCAAAACGTGCTCCTCGCCCTTGCCTTCGATGTTTTCCATCAAGGCATTAAACGACTTGCTCACGTGCTGTGGATCGGTGGTTACTTGGTAGCCAAATTTCTTCGCGAAAGACGAGAATACCTGCAATTTCTCTGGGTCTGGTGCCTCGTGGATACGGTACACCATGGTGTTTTTGGGCTCGTCCTTTTTCTTGTTGAAGACGAATTCGGCCACTTTTTTATTGGCCAAAAGCATAAACTCTTCAATCAACTTGTGCGCATCCTTGCGAATACGTGGATACACCCCGATCGGCTTTCCGTCCTCGTCTAGTTCGAAGCGAACTTCAGCCGTTTCAAAGTTCACAGAACCGTGATCGAAGCGTCTAGCTCGGTAGCTTTTTGCAATGCGATTCAAATCCCGAATAACCGGAATTAAGGCATCATCTGAATCATTTTCGATTAATTCTTGTGCCTGCTCGTAGGCGAAACGGCGGTCTGAATGAATGACCGTTCGGCCAAACCATTCTTTCACAATCGTATCATTCGCGTCTAGTTCGAAAACGGCGGAGAACGTTAATTTATCTTCGTTTGGACGAAGGGAACAAAGCCCATTCGATAGTTTTTCTGGCAACATAGGCACCACACGGTCGACTAAGTAAACCGAGGTAGCACGTTTATAGGCCTCGATATCGAGTACGGATCCTGGTTTCACGTAGTGGGAAACATCAGCGATGTGGACACCGATTTCGGTGTTGCCATTCTTTAGTTTTTGGTAAGAGATAGCATCGTCAAAATCCTTCGCATCGATCGGGTCGATCGTGAACGTTAAAACGTTACGCATATCCTTGCGCTTCTTAATTTCGGTAGCAGGAATCTGCACTAAAATCGAGGCAGCCGCTTTTTCTACCTCTTCAGGGAAATCATTTGGCAAGCCGTACTCGGCTAAAATGGAGTGCATTTCCGTGTCATTCTCGCCGGCCTTACCTAGCACTTTGATGACGCGACCTTCGGCCTTTTTGCCGTCTGTACCCCAGCGAGTTACTTCTACGATGACTTTGTCTAGGTGCTTTGCGTCCTTGATTTCGAACTTAGGTAAGTAGACATCTTCGTAGATTTTCTTCGAATCTGGGATTAAAAACGAATAGTGCGGAGTCACTTGAATGACACCGACTAATTCGGCGGAACGGCGTTCCAATATCTGTACGACCTCTCCTTCCGGACGGTCATTTTTTCTTTTTTCTGATGGGCGACGTGCTTGGACGATGACTTTGTCACCGTCTTTGGCATTATTTAAATCCCCTGTAGCCACCCAAATATCCTTCGCTCCGTCCTCGGGAATCACAAACGCAAAGCGCGCATTCACGTGATCGACGCGACCCGTCACTTGGAAAGATTCATTGTCAAAGCGAATATTTCCCTCTTGATTCTTAATCAAACGATTTTCTAAGATCAATTTTGCCACTAAGTCAGAATAAATCTCCTTCGTCTTGCGATCACGGATGGCAAAAGCCTTGTGTAATTGGTTCAAAGAATACGAACGGTAATCGTTCAATTCAAAAAACTCCAATATCTCAGCTTTTAAGCCGCTCAAAAATTTCAGTTCCTTAGGGGAAGGCATGGTATTTCAATTCAAATTATCCTGCAAGGTACACATTATTGATTTCTTAATTCCTAATTCGGCATTCTATTGCTACCTTTGAGCTTGTT
>JBIIGE010000105.1:0-3672 GCA_044236555.1 Aquirufa sp. | reverse complement strand
ACAGACCATTTCTCTAAAGCGCGCAAAAACGAAGTAAAAGACTGCTGTAAAAAGAATGATGGCTACTAATCCGCTTATATGATTTAGAGGGGATTCTGTTACGAGTTTCAACCACTCTCTTTTGCTGATGATATACATCAAAAAGGTATTGGCGATGGCGAAAGACAGCAGAACGAACAAGGTGTGTTTTATGCTCCTTTTTGCCATTTTTTCTGCTGTCCAGGGAGCTTCTGCGAGCTTTCGTTGTGCCTTATCATCCCCATCAATCCAATATTCGATTTTCCGAAATAACATTTCCATAAAGATAGTCTGCGGGCAAGCCCAGCCACACCAAATACGCCCAAACAGTACCGTAAATAAACTGACAAAAAGCAAGAAAGCGACGAGGCCTAAAGCCACTAGATGGAAATCTTGCGGGAAAAAGGGAACTCCCCAAAAGATAAATTTGCGCTCTACAACATTAAATAGAAATATCGGATTCCCTTTGTATTCTAACCAAGGTATACCAAACAATAAGGTTAATAAAAGATAAGAGAAATAAGTTCTAAGGCGATAAAATCGACCAATAATTCGACCTGGATAAATCCATAACCTTTTGCCATCCTTTGTTTGGTTGTACAAATGATTGCGGTAATCGTCATTATCTATATGGAAAGTGGACATAAAAAAAGAGGGTCCGTTGCCGGACCCCTTAAAATTTAGAATGGAGACTTTTCTCGGCAGGTACTAATTCCAAAAGGTTTATACAATAAACACACTCGGATGATTCCCGTTAGGGCGATTAAGCTGGCTACAATGTAGACGGTTAGGGCTAGATTAGCTGGAATGATTTTTGAGTAAGCGAGTATGGCTAGACATACAGCGATAGCTAATCGAAAGATGCGATCCATTTTTCCAATGTTCTTCTTCATAATTACGGTGATTTAGTTTCTGTTCCTTGTGGCTCCTTGGCACCCGGAGGATTTGTTCCTTGAAGCGTTAAAATATAAGAGGCCACTTTCTGTATTTGCAAAGGATTCAACGTTTTATCCCAGGCGATCATTCCTTTTTCTGGAATACCGTGAATAATTGTTTTGAATAATGCTTTCACATCACCACCGTGAATCCAAAACTTATCTGTTAAGTTAGGCCCCACGCCTCCCTGCCCCTTATCTCCGTGACAAGCTACGCAATTTGTCGAATAAATTTGTGCTCCCTCTGTTAAATCTTTCCCCTCTTTTACTACCGTAACATTATCCTCATTCACCGAGTTAGCAAACTTTTTCATATACTCCTCCCTTGCCTTTTCAGCAACAGCTACTTCATTTTTGTATTCTGTTTCTTGGATATTGCCATCTTTGTAAACGTGGTAGTAGGCTCCATAAACCACCGCAAACAAGATCGTTAAATAGAACAAATACATAAACCAAGGTGGTGTAGGATTGTCTAATTCCTCAATATCATCGTATGTATGATCCATTAATAGATCTTTTTCTTTTTCTAGTGGTTTTAATCCAGTGAAACTATTCCACCAACTTTGTTTTTCAGCGCTGGCTGGAGCTGCTTGATCAGCCAGTTTTTTCAAGGTCACCTGTAATTGAAGTGTAACCACTAAAATGACAACCCCGGTGATTAGGATCATACTTACTAACCAAATTTCAATGACATTAACTGACATAGTATTACGATTTAAATTCCTTGTTTAGGTTATTTCCTTCATTGAAAGGCATTTGCTCCATTTCCACGAGGTGCTTTTTGTCCATCCATATCAAGTAGATTCCTACTAAGATGAAGAAGGTTAAAAAGGTCAAAAGCGAGAAAATTAGATAAGTATCTGCTCCTGGTATATTGGATATGAATTGCTTGAACATATAATCTATTTTTTAGAGATGTCTGTACCTAAACGTTGTAAATAGGCAATCAAGGCAATGATTTCTTTGTCCTCGCTTACTTTGATTTTCTCTGCAGCTAGATTCGCTTGAATCGCTTTCGCTTGTCTATTTAAATCTTTCACCGCATTACTTACGTCCTCTGTTGAATAAGGCACGCCTAATTTTTTCATAGCGGCTAATTTATCCTGAGTTTGAGCTGTATTTAATGACTGCTCCAGAAGCCAAGCGTAATTAGGCATAACAGATCCCGGAGACATACTGCTAGGCTCTCTCATATGGTGATAGTGCCATGAGTCAGGGTATTTCCCTCCTTCTCTATGCAAATCAGGTCCTGTGCGCTTAGATCCCCAAAGGAATGGATGATCATACACAAACTCTCCAGATTTAGAGAATTCCCCATAGCGTTCGGTCTCGCTTCTGAATGGACGAACTAATTGCGAGTGGCAACTCACACAACCCTCACGGATGTAAATGTCGCGTCCCTCTAACTCTAATGAAGTATAAGGTTTAACGGATTCAATCGTAGGTACATTTGATTTAACCATAAACGTAGGGACTAATTCAACTAAGGAACCCACTAAGATCATTACCAAAGAGGCCACCAATAATTGGATAGGGCGTTTTTCAATCCAGCGGTGCCAATGCCCATCGCTTTCGTGTTTTTCCTCGATGATGGCTAATGGAGCGGCGTCTGCTTTTTCATTAGCTAATAATGTTCCTTTAGACATGGTCTTGAACAAGTTATAGGCCATCAAAATCGCCCCAGTCAGGTATAAGGTGCCTCCAAAGGCGCGCATCATGTGCATGGGTAATAACTGTAGCGTGGTATCTAGGAAATTACCGTATTGCAAGGTTCCCTCAGCCGTGAATTGCTTCCACATCATCCCTTGTGTGAATCCAGAGATGTACATCGGGATGGCATAAAAGGCGATTCCGATGGTCCCTATCCAAAAGTGTGTTTTGACTAATTTTTCTGAATAGATCGTTGTTTGGAAGATTCTAGGGAAAAGCCAGTACAACATGGCAAAGGTTAAGAATCCATTCCATCCTAGGGCTCCTACGTGTACGTGTGCAACGATCCAGTCGGTAAAGTGTGCAATGGCATTGATGTTTTTCAAAGAGAGCATGGGTCCCTCGAAAGTTGCCATACCATAACAGGTAATACCTACGACCATAAATTTCAAAATCGTATTTTCTCGCACTTGATCCCAAGCTCCTCTCAAGGTTAAAAGTCCATTGATCATACCACCCCAAGACGGTGCAATGAGCATGATGGAGAATACGACCCCTAAGGATTGAGCCCAATCAGGCAACGAGGAATACAATAAATGGTGAGGTCCAGCCCAGATATAGATAAAGATCAAGGCCCAAAAGTGTAAAATGGAAAGTCGATACGAGTAAACCGGACGATTCGCCATTTTTGGCAAGAAATAATACATCATTCCTAGGAATGGAGTCGTTAAGAAAAATGCCACGGCATTATGCCCATACCACCACTGAATCAACGCATCCTGAACGCCAGCATAGACATAATAAGACTTAAATAGGGATATAGGTAGTTGAACGGAATTTGTAAGGTGCAGAACCGCCACTGTAATGAAGGTGGCGATATAGAACCAAATAGCGACATATAAGTGGCGCTCTCTTCTTTTGAAGATAGTTCCAAACATATTGATACCAAAAGCGACCCAAACAAGCGTAATCGCAATGTCAATAGGCCATTCTAGTTCTGCATATTCGTGGGAGGTCGTTATTCCTAATGGTAAAGTGATAGCCGCTGCCACAATAATTAATTGCCAGC
>JBIIGE010000104.1:0-3673 GCA_044236555.1 Aquirufa sp. | reverse complement strand
GATTCGCTGGTGGTAAATTCGTCTCAGGGAGGTGGATCGAAGGATACGTGGGTTATGTATTAGATTTTCGGGGTCTGAATCGTTGAAAAATCAAATGATTCCGCCCCCGAAATCCTACTACATATCTGGAAAAACCTCCGGACTCAATCCCTCTGGACTATCGACTAGCGATTACTGACCACTGTCCACTGTCCAGTGACTCATATTCATCAAAAAAGGGGCCTTCGCCCCTTTTTTGATTCCAACTTTATTCTTTATGCTTTACATCTCTACTCTCTTATCTCTACTCTTGATTACGTAGTATATCCTCCATGGTCTCCCGCTTCCGAATCACCCGCGCAACACCCCCATCTACCAATACCTCTGCAGGCAAAAAACGGGAATTATAATGTGAGGCCATCGTGAAACCATAGGCACCTGCGTTAGCTAAAGCGATTATATCCCCTTCCTTAACTTCATTCAAAAGGCGTTCATTTTCTTTCCCTTTCAAGTCAAACGAGAAAGTATCTGTCTCACAGATATAACCGGTCACGCGGTAGTTTTCTTGTTTCGAAGCGTCTTGATTCGAGGCATTAAAAATGTAGTGGTAGGAACCATACATCATGGGACGAATTAAGTGATTTAAACCTGAATTGATGCCCACAAATGTTTTTACAGGGTCGCGCTTTACGACGTTTGTTTCTGTTAAGAAAGTGCCTGATTCACTCACTAAAAACTTTCCTGGTTCTACCCAAAGGCGCAATTCACGGCCGTATTTAGCACAGAAAGCACGAAAGGCGTTACTCATGATATGACCTACTTCTTTCATGTTTACACCGGGGTCTTCTGGAGAATACGGGACTTTAAATCCTCCGCCTAAATCGATGATTTGTAAGTCTTTGAAGTCGTAAGCGAAATCAAAAAGTGCGGATGCTGCTTGCTCGAAGGTCTTTCCGTCCTTGATATCGGAACCGGTGTGCTGGTGCAAACCGACCACATTCATATTGTATTTTGCTACAATGGCTAAAATCTCAGCTTTTTGATGAATGGAAATTCCAAATTTCGATTCCGGGTGCGCCGTCATAATCTTCTCATTTCCACCGCCAAAAACATGGGGCTTTATGCGAATTAAACAAGGCTGCGATGAACCATAGGTTTGTCCAAACTTTTCTAAGACTGATAAATTATCGAGGTTGACGATGGCACCTTTGGAAACCGCATACTCAATCTCTGAAAAATGAACTCCAGAAGGAGTAAACGTAATATTTGACCCTTCGTATCCGGCGATTAAACCTAACTCTAATTCCTGAGGTGATACCACGTCCATGTCAACACCATTCTCCCGCATTAAGCGTAAAATAGACAAATTTGTGTTTGCCTTAACCGCATATTTTATGGTCAAATCAATTCCTTCAAAAGCACCTCTCAAAACCGAGATTTTTTCCCTAATTTTGTCGGCATCGTATACATAGAGAGGTGTACCAAATTCATTGGCCAAATCTGTTAAAGGAATGTTCTGAATTGAATAATATGCCATAGGGAAAATTGTAAGCCACAAAGATACTAATCTAACGAACATGAAAAGAATATTTATCGCCTTATTCCTTTTAACGCCACTTTTAGCCAGCGCCCAAATCAAGAGCGGCCCCATGTTAGGCTATTCCGAAATGAAGGAAGTGCTAGTTTGGGTTCAAACTGAGAAAGCGGCAACTGTGAGCATCAATTATTGGGAAAAGGGAGATAAAACGATTCATAAAACCGATCCCGTGGCTACCGAGAAGGCAACTGCCTACATCGCACGCATCATAGCAGATGAAGTGAGCATGGGGAAAAAATATGAATATGAGGTGGTCGTGAATGGCAAAAAAGTAGCGATTGATTATCCACTGGAGTTCCAAACGCAGGAACTTTGGCAATACCGAAAAGACCCACCAGCCTTTTCATTCCTTTTCGGAACATGTAATTATGTGAATGAAGAAGCAACAGATCGTCCCGGACGCCCTTATGGTGGCGCTGATGAGGTTTATGCGTCGATGTACGCTAAGAAAGCGGATTTTATGTTATGGGGTGGAGATAATTTCTATTACCGTGAACCAGACTACACCAGAACCGGAATGATCCATCGGAATAACCACGCAAGATCGGTTAAATCCATTCAGCCCTTATTAGGTAGCGTGCACCAGTACGCGATTTGGGATGATCACGATTATGGTCCCAATGATGCAGATCGTTCTTTCCCGCTCAAATATACTTCACTTGAAATGTTCAAATTGTATTGGGGAAATCCCAATTTCGCATTTCAAAACGAAGGAATTACAGGTAAATTCCAATGGGCTGACGTCGAGTTTTTCCTGATGGACGACCGCTGGAATAAGGCTCCTAACGAGTTAAATGACCCGAACAAAGACTACTGGGGCCCCAAACAAATGACGTGGCTATTAGATCAATTATCCACTTCAAGAGCTAGCTTTAAAATAATTGTCAACGGTGGTCAGGTCGTTAGCCCTGCCAAAGTATTCGAAAACATGGCGAATTACGAGGCAGAAAGAACGTATTTACTGAAGGAATTAAAGAACCGTAAAATTCCTGGCGTCCTCTTTTTAACGGGGGATCGCCATATCTCAGACTTAAATAAATTAGAGCGTGAGGGAACCTATCCTTTGTACGATTTGACGGTTTCTCCGATGACGGCTGGAAAAGCCGATGCGGTTAAACAAGATTATAATGAAACCTTAGTTCCTGGAACCTTAGTGCAAGAAAGAGCCTTCTCTAAAATAGAGGTGTCTGGCCCACTTAAAGACCGAACACTAACGATGACGCTTTTTAATGTCAAAGGGGAGGTAATTTGGTCAAAAGCACTTAAATCCACTGAATTGAAATAATATGGAAGTTGTATTAAATAGATTAGATCAAGATTTTCACTTTGAGGCCAAAGGCGCCTCCCCCATTTCGGTGCACATCGATGCAGCCGAAGGAATTGGTGGACATAACGCCGGCGCGCGCCCCATGGAACTATTATTAATGGGCTTAGGAGGCTGTACTGCGATAGATGTCATCTTGATCCTAAAAAAGCAAAGACAGACCATCGAGGACTTCCAAATTCGCGTACAAGGAGATCGCGAGAAGATCGAAGGAACCGAAAAGAGCCCATTCAATCAGATTAACATTCAATTCGAATTGAAAGGGATCATCGATGGAAATAAAGCCCTAAAGGCCATCCAAATGTCCATGGACAAATATTGTTCAGCAACGGCACAATTAGAGTCTAGCGCAAACATTACACATACCTTACTTTTGAACGGAGAAAAATTCGACGCCTAATGCAAGCATATTTAGATTTACTAACTCACATTAAAGAAAACGGAACCTTTAAATCCGACCGGACTGGAACTGGAACAACGAGTGTTTTTGGCTACCAAATGCGCTTCAACTTAGAGGAAGGCTTTCCTTTAGTCACCACAAAAAAAGTACACTTAAAATCGATCATACATGAACTATTATGGTTCTTAAATGGCGAAACCAATATTGGCTATTTAACCGCAAATAATGTCCGCATTTGGGATGAGTGGGCAGATTCAAACGGTGACCTAGGCCCAGTCTATGGAAAACAATGGAGAAGCTGGGAAGGCGCAAATGGTGTCGTGATCGACCAAATCAAAGAGGCCGTTCACACGCTTAAAACAAACCCAGATTC
>JBIIGE010000103.1:0-3690 GCA_044236555.1 Aquirufa sp. | reverse complement strand
GTGCTTCAGCATAAAGAGTCAAATGATCGATCAAAGCTGATAGCTTACGAATACGATTCCTATAGCAAAATGGAGCTTGATGTAGATAACATTTCTGAAAAGTTCAAGGAGCGGCGGGTGATGAAGGACATTGCTCAGGCGATTAAGAAGTTTGAAGAAATGGCAGGTGAAGATGGTAAATTAATTATCCCCACCTATTTATCAGAATCCATAGGCAAGTTCTACTATTTAGAAAACCCGAAACGCAAAAAGGAATTCATTCAAAAGACCAATATAAAGGGGGTAGGTGTAAGTGATGGCTCATTCGTATCGCAATTAGTCGGAGGGAATTTAGTAGCTAATTATAATTTTTACCAAAATTACGTGCCCTTTTTCGGTAAGGATTTTGCGAGTCCGATAGGGGAGAATTGGAAGGCAAAGTATAGCTATTTTTTAGGGGACACCGTGAATGTAGAAGGGCGCGTGTGTTACCAGCTGGATTTTGATCCGAAGAATTCAGCAGATTTGGTATTTAGAGGCCAAATGTGGATTGACACCACTTCCTTTGCTTTAATACAAATTGATGCCGTGGTGGATAAGGGCGCTAATTTGAACTTTATTGAGCGGATCAAAATTTCCCAAGAGTTAGAACAGACGAGCAATGGGGTTTGGTTGCCGGCGCGGACACGTTTCTTAATTGACCTAGAAGAAGTTTCGAAAGGTAGCGCGGGATTGTTACTGAAAATGTACATCTCTAATAAAAATTTTATTGTCAATAAACCCCATGAGATCTCTTTTTATGATGTTCCATCGGAAGTAGCACAGGATGCAACACGGCCTAATGCCGAGTTTTGGAAGCATGCACGGCATGAACCCCTTAGTTCATATGATTATCTAGCCGCCTCGCTTATCGATACGGTTCAAAATCTACCTATTGTACGAACCTATGTCGAGGTTGCTGAGCTTGTTTTAAGTGGATATAGGCAATTTAACGGAATCGAAGCAGGCCCCTACCTTACCAGTTTTGCTATCAATGCAGTGGAAGGTGCCCGCTTTCGATTAGGGTTTAGGACGAATGCGAATTTTGATAAAAAATGGATTTTCCGCGGTAACGTAGGTTTTGGGACGAAAGATTTAGTACCCAAATATTCGTTAGAACTGAATCACCTATTCTCTAAGAAAAAATGGACAATCGCTGGCCTTCGCCATACCTATGACGTGGAGCGGGTAGGGTTAACGCCTGAGTACATTGGTGACAATAAATTATTTTATGCCTTTACAAGGTGGGGAGCATTTTCAGGGGCCTTTTTTAGACGGGAAACAGACGCCTTTTTCAGTTCAGAGTTAGCTAAAGCAATTACGCTAACGACCTCTTTAACCACGCGCTCATTTGATCCACTCTTTCATTTTCAATTCCGATTAAATCCGGAATTAGGGCGCGCGTCTGCTGTTCAAGATAATTACCAAGAGACCTTCGCTACCATTGAATTAAGGTTTGCAAAAAATGTAACCTTCATCATGAATGGAAATGAGCGAATTGCCCTAGCCACAAAGCGCTTTCCAATGATAACCCTAAAATACCAACATGGATTCAAGGGCTTCTTAGGAGGGGATTTCACCTATGATCGATTTACGTTAAAAGCCTACCAAACTATACGGTTAGGAACATTAGGTCGCTCTGACTATACCTTTACGGCCGGATATACCCCCTCTAATTTACCAGCCCCGCTTTTGTTTCCGCACCTAGGCAATGAAACCTTTTTCTTTGTACGCTCTGCGTTCTCTACTATGAACTATTTTGAATTTGTGAGTGATCAGTTTGCTTCGATTCAATACAATCACAATTTTGAAGGATTATTGTTCAACCGAATCCCGTTGATTAGGAAATTAAAATGGCGGCTAATAGGATCTGCTAATGTTTTAATGGGAAGCCAAAGGTCCGCTAATCGGGAAATAATGAAAGAGGTAGATAACCCCTTGCGCGTTAAATTTGAAGACCGTTACTCCTTTGATTCGCTTGACCCTACTAAGCCTTTTGCTGAGGTGGGCTATGGAATTGATAATATATTCAAGGTATTTCGTCTGCAAGCGTTTCACCGCTTGACCTATTTAGATAACCCTAAAGCTGAGCGCTTTAGAGTCATGGCGTCCATCAATTTGTCTTTTTAGAACAATACAAAGACGAAAGTTTAAACATTTCAAGAATGTTTTTAAGGATGTTGATTTCATAATTTTCACCTCCTATATTTACACGAATACCAATAGAATATTATGCTGTTAATTTTTGTGGGCTTGTCATTACTAAGTTACCTGTTGGGATCAATCCCTACGGCGATTTGGTATGGTGAGAGGTACCACCAGATTGATATCAGACAACATGGTAGTGGTAATGCGGGAGCCACGAATACTTTTCGGGTATTGGGTAAAAAAGCGGGTTCTATTGTTTTGTTCGTTGATGCATTGAAAGGTTTTGCCGCTGCTAGTTTAGCCTCTGTCCTATATGCTTTTAATCTCGTGGATTGGCAAACCTGTGTTACACTCAAGATATTATTCGGTTTTCTAGCCATTATTGGTCATTTGCTACCGGTATTTTGTGATTTCAAAGGAGGTAAAGGAGTGGCGACCACATTAGGTATGGTCATCGCACTACATCCACAAGCAGCCTTAGCCAGTAGCCTTGTTTTTTTAGTGGTATTTGCGATTTCACATTATGTGTCTTTAGGCTCCATGGTTACCTCATTGGTATTTCCTTTATTACTTCAATTTGGAGTATTTGGTAAAGAATTACCCCTTTTGATTTACTTCGGATTTATCATTTCATTCCTGGTGATCTTTACGCATCGAAAAAATATCGGTCGAATCATTTCTGGAACCGAAAATCGGATGTACCTTATTCCTCGAAAAGGTAGATTATAACCTGTCTCAATTTCAATAACTATGCAATCAACACACGACTTTATTGCCGCTCACAAGGATCGGTTTTTAGCGGAGCTATTAGATTTATTACGAATTCCATCTGTTTCAGCCGATCCAGCTTATGCTATGGATGTGCGTAGAGCAGCAGAATGGGTAGCAGATAACTTACGCAAAGCTGGGGCTGATCAAGTTCGTTTAGAAGAAACACCTGGTTATCCCATCGTATATGGGGAGAAAATGGTCGATCCCTCAGCTCCTACCGTCCTTGTTTATGGGCATTATGATGTGCAGCCGGCGGATCCTTTAGCACTTTGGGATAATCCTCCATTTGAACCTGTTATCAAGGATGAAGTGATCTATGCACGTGGGGCTTGCGATGATAAAGGGCAATTTTTCATGCATTTAAAGGCATTTGAAGCGATGTTAGCCTCGGGTCAGCTAGCTTGTAATGTGAAGTTTATGATTGAGGGAGAGGAAGAAGTGGGCTCGGATAATTTAGGCAACTTCGTTGAAGCGAACAAAGACTTATTAAAGGCAGATGTGATCCTAATTTCGGATACTGCCATTATCGCTAATGACATTCCGTCCATCGATGTAGGATTACGCGGTTTGAGTTACATGGAGGTTGAAGTAGAAGGTCCTAATCGTGACTTGCATTCCGGTGTTTACGGAGGAGCAGTAGCTAATCCGATTAATATTTTATGCCAAATGATCTCCTCCTTGCACGATGAGTTCAACCACATCACCATCCCCGGTTTTTACGATGGAGTATTAGAGGTAAGCGCAGCAGATAGA
>JBIIGE010000102.1:0-3735 GCA_044236555.1 Aquirufa sp. | reverse complement strand
AATGAAGAAAATCGATGTCTGTTTATCGCCGGACTTGATCCATTTATATGATTTATCCGCCGTAGCTGTTGTGGTGGTGGATGTTTTCAGGGCTACGTCTTGTATGGTTACGGCTTTTGCAAGTGGGGCTTCAGAAATTGTACCGGTAGAGGAAGTGGAACTTTGCCAGCAATATGGCTCTCGAGGTTATTTGACGGCGGCAGAACGCAACGGAATTACTCCGGCGGGTTTTGACTTCGATAATTCTCCATTTTCGTATCAAGTGGATAAAGTTAAGGGGGCTAAAATTTGCGTCACGACCACTAACGGTACCGTCGCCATTCGCCGGTCGAGCAGCGCACCAGCAGTTTATGTAGGTGCATTTTTAAATATTTCTCGCGTGGCGGACGCTTTGAAAGCTTGGGACGGAAATGCCTTAGTGGTTTGCGCCGGCTGGAAAGGAAAACCGAATTTAGAGGATACTTTGTTTGCCGGTGCCTTAATTGATGCCTTGACAGGGGTATACGAAGTGGCGGATGATGCTGCGTTGATGGCCTGGAAGCAGTATAATCTTGCCTCTTATGACCTATTAACGGCAGTCAAAAACTCTTCTCACGTGAACCGTTTATTAGGTTTAGGAATCGAAAAAGACATCGCTTTTTGCTTGGAATTTGATCGGTATTCCGTACTTCCTAAACTAGAAGGAGATGCCCTACGATTAGTATGATTTTATATAGCACCGAACATAAAAGTCCAAATGTAAGCCTTGAAGAGGCTATTTTCCGTGGTCTCCCCCCGGACAATGGCTTGTATATGCCTACTTCCATTCAACCTTTACCAGCTTCGTTTTTCGAAACAATCCAAGACCGCAGCTTGCCAGAAATTGCGATTGCGGTGTGTGAAAATTTGCTCGGGGATAGCTTGAGTTCGGCAGATATTAAAAAAATCATCGATCAGTCGATGACCTTCGAGGCACCTATCGTTTCCTTGGAGCCGGGAGTGGAGGTATTGGAATTATTCCACGGGCCGTCGATGGCGTTTAAGGATTTTGGCGCGCGCTTCATGGCCGCGATCATGTCTCATTATTTAGTACGATCGAAGCGTGAAATTCGAATTTTGGTCGCCACTTCTGGGGACACGGGTGGAGCGGTAGCACAGGGTTTTTATAATACGCCGGGCATCTCGGTGACGATTTTATATCCGACCGGAAAGGTATCCGATATTCAAGAAAAACAATTAACGACGTTAGGTGGAAATGTGACCGCACTAGAGATAGATGGCACTTTTGATGATTGCCAAAGACTGGTCAAACAAGCCTTTCTCGACGAAGAACTTCGCGCCTCTTTTGAATTAGCGTCTGCAAATTCCATCAACATTGCCCGCTTAATTCCGCAATCCTTCTACTATTTCGCGGCCTATGCGCAAGCAAAAAAGAAAGGATTAACAGCTCCTGTGGTGTTCAGTGTGCCGTCGGGAAATTTTGGCAATCTAAGTGCAGGCTTAATGGCCTATAAAATGGGCTTACCTGTAAAAGCGTTCATCGCTTCTTGCAATGAGAACCATCCGGTGGCTGATTACTTACGTTCAGGAGATTATCATCCAGTGCCTTCAGTAGAAACTATTTCGAATGCAATGGACGTAGGAAGCCCTTCGAACTTCATTCGCATGCGTTTGCTAGCAGGGGATGAATGGTTGAAGGTCCGTGAGATCATCAAAGGCTACTATACCGACGACCAGAAAACACAAGAAATTATGTCTGACGTTTATACGCGCACTGGATACGTGATGTGTCCACACACGGCCGTAGGATACGATGGATTACAACAATATGCGACCGAATATCCAGAAGAAACGACCGGAATCGTATTATCTACCGCACATTATGCTAAATTCTTGCCTACGGTAGAAGGCACTTTAGGTGTTTCCGTTCCAGTGCCTGCCCGTTTAGCGGAGCTATTAGATAAAACCAAAAAGTCCATCCCCATGGGGACGGACTTCGCTGAATTTAAAGCTTATCTGTTACAATAAAGCCTTGAATTTATCTTTTTGTTGGTAAGCAATAATCGCTGATAATACAGTCAAAGCTACTCCCACACTAGGTGCGTGAGCTAAGCAAAGCTCGAATAATAAGATATTAACCGTAATAGGGGCTAAAATAGTTAGACCTAAAGCGCGTTTATCCGGGAACAAAATCAAAGCTCCTCCGATTACTTCTAATACTTTCACCACAGTCATCATACCTGAAGACATCATAATTCCCATGTAAACTCCTGGGTCTCCTGGGATAGGTGGCTGCGCTACGAAGTTGAAAAAGTAGTTCAATCCGCCGAATAAGAACAAGGCTCCCACTAAAAAAGAGGGCAATATGTCATAGACTTTTTTCATAAGTATAAATTTTATTTATGCTTGAAATTATAGTATTTTATCAAAAGATGCAAAATCAAGCGCCCGTAATTGCACCGTCCGATTTCCCAAGTACTCATTTACTTCCAAGTGATAGACTAGTTTGATGGGTAAACGCTGCTCATAAGCAGCACATAATCCGTCATAGAAATCTGCCTTCATCCCAAAGCCCACCACTTCTAACCCTCGTTCATCTGGCGTGGATCCTACGTAGATTTTCAAGTGTTCTTCTTTCATAACAAAAGGACTTCTCGTCACAAAAACAGGCCCTGAAACAAAGTTAGGCAACATATTCCCTGGACCATACGGAGACAAACGAACTAAAAGTTTATCGTAAAAATTCAAATTCAAGGCCTCTAATGGGATCTGAATATCGACTGGCAAATCCGCTCGAGGGGATATATTTGCCAAACCCTCTTGCGCGATACGCTCGAATTTCTCGATGAAGGCCTGCAAATTCTCCGGCTTTAAATGCAAACCTGCCGCATGGGTGTGTCCTCCAAATTGCTCTAATAAATCCGCACATTCCTCTAGAGCGTGGTGTACGTCAAATCCTCTGACCGAGCGAGCAGAACCCACTAGCTGCCCATGGGATTCGGTTAAAATAATGGTGGGCCTAAAATACTGATCTTGGATTTTACTCGCCACAATTCCCACCACACCCTTGTGCCAAGCAGGATTAAACAAGACAGTACTGCGAGCTGACAATAAAAATTCATTGCCTTCAAACATCGCCAAAGCCTGCGCCACAATCTCCTTCTCTACCACGCGGCGATCCAGATTCTGCTGAATCACAGCCTCCGCAAGTGCCTCCGCTTCCTGTTCATCTGAAGCTAACATTAATTTCACCGCCCCATGCGCGTGGTCCATTCGACCGGCCGCATTGATAATGGGTGAAATAGAAAATACGATATCTGAGATCTGAATAGGGGCTTTTTTCTTCGCCTTTTTCAATAAATACCCTAATCCTGGGCTTGGGTTCGAGCCTAATTTAGCTAAGCCAAAAAAGGCCAACACCCGATTCTCCCCGTTCATCGGCACAATATCCGCAGCGATACTACAAGCTAATAAATCCACCGATTCCCATAAAGGATCCAATTCTAGCTCATTCGCCATTGCAAAAGCCATCATCAGCTTGAAGCCGACGCCAGCGCCGGTTAATTCTTTGAATGGATAGGGGCAATCCTTGCGTTTGGGATCTAAAATCGCGATAGCAGCTGGAATCGTTGCCTCCGGTAGGTGGTGATCACAGATGATAAAATCGATGCCATTTTCATTGCACCAAGCGACACGATCATGCGCCTTGATACCGCAATCGAGTGAAATGATAAGGGTGTAATCGTTGTCTTTGGC
>JBIIGE010000101.1:0-3745 GCA_044236555.1 Aquirufa sp. | reverse complement strand
GTTGTATGGATTGTGGTACACCATTCTGTCACCACGGTTGTCCGCTAGGAAACATTATTCCAGAATTTAATGATGCTGTTTACGAGCAAAATTGGAAATATGCTTACGATATTCTAAGTACGACTAACAATTTCCCTGAATTTACAGGTCGAATTTGTCCTGCACCGTGTGAGTCGTCTTGTGTTTTAGGGATTAATAAACCAGCTGTAGCCATTGAATTAATTGAGAAGTCAATTATCGAAAAGGCCTTTTCGGAGGGTTGGGTGATTCCTTTTGTACCTAAAACACGAACTGGTTATAAAGTAGCCGTTATTGGCTCTGGCCCTGCAGGTTTAGCAGCCGCAGCTCAATTAAATAAAGCAGGACATTTAGTGACGGTTTATGAGCGTGCAGACCAAATTGGAGGTTTATTGCGTTATGGTATTCCTGATTTTAAATTAGACAAATCGGTAGTAACTCGTCGCGTAGAGGTAATGAAGTTAGAAGGAATAACATTTGTTACAAATGCGAATATTGGGACTTCAGAAAAACTAACTCATTTAACTAACAACTTCGATGCAGTTTTAGTGGCAACAGGAAGTACAACCCCACGTTTTATTTCTGCTAAAGGTAATGACGCTATTGGTATTTTTCCTGCCATGGAGTTTTTGTCACAGCAAAATAAGCGAAATGCGTCTCTGCCTCTAGAAGTTAACCACAGGGGAGAACCATATACCAACAAAGATATCAGTGCTGCCGGTAAACATGTAGTGATTATTGGAGGTGGAGATACGGGTTCTGATTGTGTAGGAACATCTAATCGCCACAAAGCAGCTTCCATTACTCAAATTGAAGTAATGCCGAAACCTCCTGTAGAGAGATCATCCGCAACTCCTTGGCCTAATTGGCCTAACATGTTACGCACATCCACTTCACATGATGAAGGAGTAGAGCGTTTATGGTCTATATCTTTACAGGAATTTGTTAAAAATGAGAAAGGAGAGTTAGAAGCTTTACTCATAGGAGATATCGTTTATAACATGAAGGAGGGCAAAATGGAACAAGAGGTAATTAATTTGAGAAAAATTCCATGTGATTTAGCATTAATTGCCGCAGGCTTTTTACATACGGATCACGGTAGCTTATTTGAACAATTAGTTGCGCTGGGTGTAAACTCCGATGATCGTGGTAATCTAGTAGCTAATTCCTCTTACCAATCTGATAATGAGAAAGTTTTCATTGCCGGGGATGCAAGACGTGGCCAGTCTTTAGTAGTGTGGGCAATATCGGAAGGTCGAGAAGCGGCTAGAAATATAGATTTGTTTTTAATGGGTAAGACAAGTTTAGAAGGTAAAACTGTATCTAGTTTTGATGTCATGGTGAAATAATTTTTCGCCATAAATTTCATATACTAAATAAATTTACTACATTTGTGCTCTCTTAAATGCTAGGAGAGATGCCTGAGAGGCCGAAAGGACATGTTTGCTAAACATGCGTACTGGTAACGGTACCGAGGGTTCGAATCCCTCTCTCTCCGCAGTCATTTTTCGGGGTGTAGCGTAGCCCGGTATCGCGCTTGGTTTGGGACCAAGAGGTCGTAGGTTCGAATCCTGCCACCCCGACAAAAGTCAGTTTATGAGGACGTGTTTGACACCAATTATAAATTGACTTTTTATTTTGATTAGGGTTCCGTAGCTCAGTTGGATAGAGCAACTGCCTTCTAAGCAGTAGGTCTTTGGTTCGAATCCAAACGGAATCACATAGTTCGCTAAGAACTTTCAAAGGATTTACTCAAATCCTTTTTTTATTTCACTTCCTTAAATCTTCTAAAATTCGTAAATTGGGCTAAATAGCACATTATTAGGCATGAATATACCTGAATTAAGAGACAAAATAGATCACATTGATGATTCCATCTTATCGTTATTAGTTAAGAGAATGGAGTTCGTAGAGGAGATCGGTAAATTAAAACGTGAATCTAACGCAGTAATTTACCATCCTGATCGAGAAAAGGAAATTGTTGATCGATTAGCTAGTCAATTTACAGGGAAACTAAAAAAGGAAGCGATAGAAGCCATTTTTTTAGAGATATTTGGTGTTTCACGCAATCTTGAATTACCTGAAATAATCTGTTATCTAGGTCCTGAGGGAAGTTTTACACATCAGGCTGCTGAAAATCGTTTTGGAGCTGTCGCTGATTACATCTCTTTACCTTCCATCAAATCTGTATTCGAATCGGTAGAAACGGGTCGAGCAAAGTATGGAGTCGTACCTATTGAAAATAATCAAGAGGGAATGGTAAAAGAGACGATGGATCTTTTGAATGAGAAAAGCCTATTTGTTATCTCGGAGATAATCATACCAGTGAACTTCTGTCTTGCTTCCAAACATAATGGAATTCAAGGTATTAAGAGAATCTATTCAAAGGATATTGCATTTCAACAATGTAAAGGCTTTTTAAGCGACTATTTTTCGTCTCAAGAAGAAGATTTTTTTGTACAAGTAGATTCTACTTCGCGTGCAGCTAAATTAGCTGTAGAAGATGAGAATGGCGCTGCTTTATGTTCACACATCGCAGCAAAGATTTATTCTCTCCCTATATTATTTGATAATATTCAAGATAATGACTCGAATCAAACACGATTCTTCATCATTTCAAAAGTAGAGAACTTAAAGAAAACAGATAAAGACAAAACAAGTTTGGCGATCAAATTAAAGAATGATGATAAACCAGGGGCTTTATTGTCTTTATTGCAAGATTTTGAAACGAGGGGTATCAATTTATTGAAAATTGAATCTAGGCCGAAAAAAGACACCAATGAATTTAAATTTTGGTTCTTTATCGACATTGAGGGGAATAAATTAGATCAAAAAATCCAAGAGTTGTTAACAAAAAGAGGGGATGAGATAGTCTTCCTAGGAAGCTATATGAATTTGTGCTAAGTATAGCTTAGCCCAAGCTAAGTCAGCGGAAATCTGACTCTTTAAATCTTCAAAAGAGTCAAATCTCTTTTCAGATCTTATTTTTTCCATAAATTGAATTTCAATTTTTTGGCCATAAATATCTGCATCAAATCCTAAAATATGGGTTTCAATGTGTATGCCTTCATCTTTATTCAACGTAGGACGATAGCCCATATTCGTCAGACCATAATATTCACCTGCATCCAGGTGAACTTTGCATAAATAGACGCCTAATTGGGGTATAAATTTGTTGTCTGCGTTTAAGGACATATTTGCAGTAGGAAATCCAATTTTACGACCATTCTGATTCCCATGTACCACTTTCCCTGAAATAGCAAAATAGTTCCCTAGCATTGCTTTTGCTTTCAAAACGTCACCTTCAGAAAGGTATTTTTTGATCTGTGAAGAACTGACAATTACATCCTCCACTTTGGCTACTTGGATAGATATGGCTTCTAATTTTTCACTGAAATGTTCATTAATGAAAGATATGGAACCGTCCCTATTTTTACCAAAATGATTATCATATCCCAAAACAACTTTAGTTGCCTTCATTCGATCAATTAGTTGATCTTCAATGAAATTTTTAGCTGGCAACTCTACAATATAGGAATCAAACGGAAGGACAACTGCGTAATCAATACCTAAAGCTTCCAATGCCGCAATTTTTTCTTGCATAGGCATTAGTAGTTCGTTTCGTTTTCCCGTAAAGTAATCAGCTGGATGATTTGAAAAGGTAATAACACAGGTTTTCAATCCGTCTTGACGCGCGGCTTCTAAGCACCCTTGGATTACTTTAAGA
>JBIIGE010000005.1:0-46767 GCA_044236555.1 Aquirufa sp. | reverse complement strand
GCGCCTCATCTTTCTCATATCCTTTCGTGTCCGCATAGCGCGCTAAGTCCATCCACATGGAGGCCCATTTTTCTCCAAAATGAGGGGATTTCAACAACTTATCCACCTGCTTTTCATAGGCGTCATCCGAGTTGTCTTTTTCAAATTCTTGGTAATCTGATGGCGTAGGTGGAAGCCCCGTTAAGTCCAAATAAAGTCTGCGCAATAGGTCCGGTTTAGTTGCCTGTTCAGCAGGGGATAAGCCTTGATTTTTTTGTTCAGCTTGGACAAAATAATCCAACTCATTTTTTGCCCATCCACTTGAAATCCCTACCCAACTCAGCACCTTTTCCCACCAACTACCCACCGGCACGCTAGGGGCTTCGACAGGTTGATAAGCCCAATGTTCTCCCCAAGTGGCACCTTCCTTTACCCAGGTAGTTAATAGCTCGATTTCTTCCTTTGAAAGTGCCGGTCTTTGGTACGGCATCTTCTCCTCTGGATCCTGACTATGCAGTCGCTGAATAAAACTTGATTCTTCCGGATGTCCGGGGATAATAGCCGGCTTTCCCGATTTCGTTTTCGCTAAGGCCTCCTCTTGAAAAAGCAAACTAAAGCCACCCTGCTTTTTCACCCCTCCATGGCAGGAGATACAATTCTTATTCAGGATGGGTTTTATCTGGGTGCTATAATCTACTTTTTGCGGTTTGCTTCCGAAATAAAACGCTGCAATTCCTGCGATGCAAAGGCCCAGAAAAAGGATTATTCTGTTCATCACCTAGGCTAAAATTGGTTTAATCACTTTTCCGAATACATCGGTCAAGCGGAAATTTCGCCCTTGGAAAGGGAACGTAAATTCTTCGTGGTTAATACCTAAGCAGTGCAAAATTGTTGCCTGCAGGTCATAAACGGATGTTTTCCCACTGACGGTCGAATAACCTAAGTCATCAGTTTCCCCTAGTGACATACCCGGCTTTATTCCCCCACCCGCTAGCCACATGGTGAACGCCTCCGTATGATGGTCACGACCAAAATACCCTTGCGCCTTCCCTTCTCTATTTTCTTGCATAGGCGTACGGCCAAACTCCCCACCCCAAACCACTAACGTTTCTTCTAACAAGCCACGCTGTTCCAAGTCTATTAATAAGGCTGAAATTGCTCTATCTGTTTGTAAACATTTTTGATGCAAACCAAAATCCACCGATTCATTTTTCCCTGTTCCGTGCATGTCCCAGCCCCAGTCAAATAACTGTACAAAACGAACGCCTTTTTCCACCATTTTTCTAGCTAGCAAACAGTTATTTGCAAAGGATTCTTTACCTGGATTTGTCCCGTATAATTGATGTATATAGTCTGGTTCTTTACTGATGTCCATCACCTCTGGAACGGAACTTTGCATTTTGTAGGCCATCTCGTATTGAGCAATCCTAGCAACGGTTTCTGGATCCCCAAACTCCTGGTAGGTTTCCTGATTCACCGCATTAATGGCATCGATACTGGCCTTGCGAATATCTGTTGTTAAGCCGTCTGGATTTTTGATAAATAGGACGGGCTCCCCAGCGGAGCGGCACTGCACTCCTTGGTAAACAGATGGTAGAAAACCACTGCCCCAGGCAGATTTTCCGGCATCGGGATTTTTCCCTCCAGAAGCCAGCACCATGAAAGAAGGCAGGTTTTCATTCTCTGATCCCAGGCCGTAAGAAACCCAAGATCCAATTGATGGACGACCTAAACGCGCAGACCCCGTGTGCATTAATAGCTGGGCAGGCGCGTGATTAAACTGATCCGTGTACATCCCTTTTAAAAAGGAGATTTTGTCTGCTTGGGTCGCTAAATGTGGCATTTGGTCCGATATCCAATGGCCAGAATTCCCATGCTGAAGGAATGTTGATTTAGGCCCTAATAAATTGGGCACCCCGCGGATAAAGGCGAATTTTTTTCCTTCTAATAATTCTTTCGGGCATTCTTTTCCGTCAAATTTGGCTAAAACAGGCTTGTAGTCGAATAATTCTAACTGGGACGGAGCCCCGGCCATGTGTAAAAAGATAATGGACTTCGCTTTCCCGAAATGAGGTGGGATACGAGAAGAGGCTTGCTGTGTTTTAGTAGGGGATTGGCAATTCCAAAGGGCAGAACCGAAAGCAATAGAGCCAATACCTGTGCCGAGCGACTGCAAAAAATGCCGTCTAGTCGCCAAAACGGCTTCTTTTTCGATTGCTTCTTTGACTAAATTGTTCATATGGCCTGAATCAGGTTTCCGGCGGATAAATCGCAGTTTCAAATATAAAACTTTGCATGATATATAAGTAAAATTTTATAATTTCCTACTCAAATACTATTCTGATGAAAAAGCTACTTTTCTTGATAATGATGCCTTTTGTGTTTCAGGCCAAACCTTTACGTGTCGGTATCGCTGGCATGACCCATGGACACGTGGGGCAAGTATATACGGCCATTAATAAGCCTCAACAAGATGTGATCATTGTAGGCTTTGCGGAACCCAATAAGGAATTAGCGATGTCGCTTTTGAAGAAACAAAATCTCCCAGATTCCCTATGGTTTCCTTCATTAGAAGCCCTAATTTCGAAGACTAAACCAGAGGCCATTGCCGCCTTTAACAGTATTTACGAACACCTAGAAGTCGTTAAAGTTTGTGCCCCTAAGGGAATTCATGTGATTGTCGAAAAACCTTTGGCAGTTAATATGGATCACCTGAACCAAATGAATGCGATTGTAGCAAAACACCCCATTCATTTATTAACCAATTTTGAAACAACTTGGTATCCTTCCCATGCGAAAATGTGGCAGATGGTGAAGGAAGAAAAAGTCTTAGGAACCATTCGAAAAGTAGTGATCATGGATGGCCATCGCGGACCTAAAGAAATAGGCTGTGCACCTGAATTTCTACAGTGGCTGACAGATCCTGTGATGAATGGTGGTGGGGCGATTATTGATTTTGGCTGTTATGGTGCAAACATTATGACCTGGTTAATGGATGGCAAAAGACCGCTTTCAGTGACAGCGGTGACGCAGCAATTGAAACCTGACGTGTACCCGAAGGTAGATGACGAAGCGAGTATTATTTTGACTTATCCGGATTGTCAAGCGATCATTCAAGCGTCTTGGAATTGGCCTTTTGATCGAAAGGATACCGAAGTGTATGGGACAAAAGGAATACTTGTAGCCGATAAAACAAACCAGATGCGCTACGTAAAAGGAGATCGATTTGGGGAGGAAGGAATGATTTCTTTGAGCCCATTACTTCACGAGGTTTCCAATGTGTTCCCTTATTTAGCGGCGGTGGTTCAAGGTCGAATTAAACCCAAGAAAGATTTATCTTCCTTTGAAATCAATCAAGTAGTAGTTGAGATTTTATCAGCGGCTAGGGAGTCCGCGAAAACGGGGAAGGCGGTTAAATTACAAAACTAATTCAAGCCCAAGCACCCCCAGTAATCCCATAACTGCCAGGATCGTTTCCATGATGGTCCAAGAGCGCAAACTGTTTTTAATAGATACGCCGAAGTATTCTTTGTAGAGCCAAAAACCGGCATCGTTCACATGGGACAATACCATCGATCCTGCACCAATACTTAAGGCGAGCAGATTTGGATTTGTACCTGAGGAGGCAAATAAAGGCAATATCAATCCGGCTGTGGTGATGCCTGAAACGGTGGAGGATCCGGTCACGATGCGCAATACCGCGGCGATAATCCAAGCAATGATTAGTGGATTTAGGGAGGAACCTTGAGTCAGCTCTTGTAACGCATTTCCCACCTGCATCTCTTGCAAAATTTCTTTGAAGGCACCTGCGCCACCGAAAGTCAACATTAACGGGGAAACGTCTTTGATGGAATCTACGAGCCACCCGCTGATTTCAGGCCACGAAACTCCGCGCTGTATCCCTAAAAAATATACGGCGGCAAACACCGAAATTAACAAAGCTACCAGGGGTTCTCCTATCAATTGGATGATAGGCAAGTCTATAAAAGAGTTAAGAGCAATAAGGGCCACGGGTAATAGTAAGATCGATAAACTAATTCCCACCGAAGGATTATTTGAGCTTTCCTCTGTTTCCACAAATGACATCGGCGAGGCCGGAATATTTTTCAAAGTCTTTCCAAATAACCAGCCGGAGGCGAGCATCGCCGGAATCGAAATAAGGATTCCATAGCCTAGCGTGGCTCCCATCTCAGCCCCAGGCAAGTGAGTTACTAGGTAATAGGGTGCAGGGTGCGGCGGCAAAAATCCTTGGGTAATTGAAAGCGAGGCCAGCATGGGAATCCCTAAATAAACCGTGGGCAAATGATAACGCTCGGCGGTGGATAAAACTAATGGGGTAAGCAACAAAAATGCCACCGAAAAAAACAAAGGAAGCCCTACAATAAAACCAATCAGCATGAAGGCAATGGGGAGATTTTTGGGGCCAAAAAGCTGGACAAAATAGTCGGACAACACGAACGTTGCCCTACTTTTTGCCACCATTTTCCCTAACATAGAGCCTAAAATGATGATGGGAATGATGGAACCAAGTGTTCCGCCGATTCCCTTTTGCATGGCGGCAATAGTCTGCTCGGTTGATAATGAACCGGCGATACCTAATCCTATGGAAACGACTAAAAAGGCAATAAAAGGCTGCAATTTCATGACCGAGATAAGGGTCACTAAGACTACAATGGCGATGCCGATTAGGAGCCAAATGCTCATAGGAATTAGAGATGCTTGCAGAGCGAAGTTGGAAAAAGCTGATCAATATTCCAAAAGCTATCCTGATAAGACTTTGGCAAAGCGGATTAAAAATTAAACAAGAAGCCTTACATTTGGTTTACCTTTTGACATGTCAAACAAATCTATGAAAAAAACACTTTCACTTATCGTCTGCCTTTGCGCAGTCACCTTCTTAAGCAGTGCCCAGTCCAAAGCCCCTGCAAATGTTCCCGTAAAACCTGCTGACTCGTCTGCTGTAAAAAGACCCCCATCGAAGACAAAATCCTACGATCAGGTCATTACAAAAGAGGCCAAATCAAAGAAAGGCTTATTCGCAACTCACCAGGTAGGCGATAAATTCTATTTCGAAATCCCGAAGAAACATTTAGGTAAAGACATGTTATTAGTCAGCCAAATCTCCAAACTTCCTAGTGGCATCGGAGGAGGCTATGTGAACGCAGGAACGTCGTCGCGTGAGCAATTGATTGTTTGGGAAAAATTTCAAGAAAAAATCTTGATTAAAATTAAATCGTATGCGTCAGTCGCAGCCGATTCTTTGCCGATTAGCTTATCAGTAAAGGCGAATAATTATGAGCCTACTTTGTATATGTTTGACATTGAAACCTACAGTAAAGATTCGGCTAATGTAGTAATCGATGTAACTAAATTTTACAGCAGTGACATTCCGGCGATGAGTGCTTTAGATGCATCCTTGCGTGCGACCCATGGGGTGAGAAACTTAGATGCGTCAAGGAGTTTTATTCGTTCTATGAAATCGTTCCCTTTGAACATCGAGGTGTTGCAAGATTTCACTTACAATGCGTCGAAACCATCAGTAACCGCTTACTCGGAAACCATTAGTTTGCAGATGAATCAGTCGATGATTTTGTTGCCGGAAAAGCCGATGAAACCGCGTTTATTTGATGAGCGTGTGGGTTATTTTACGCAAAGACAATACGATTATTCCAGCGAGGAATTAAAATCAGATCAAAAAACATACATCCAGCGCTGGCGACTAGAGCCTAAAGATATGGCTGCCTATAAGCGTGGAGAATTAGTGGAGCCTATCAAGCCAATCGTTTATTATTTAGACCCGGCTACTCCGATGAAGCTTCGTAAGCACATGAAAAAAGGGGTGGAGAATTGGCAAAAAGCCTTTGAAGCAGCCGGCTTTAAGAATGCGATTATTTGCAAAGATCCACCAACCGCGGCCGAGGATCCAGATTTTTCACCTGAAGACATTCGGTACTCTGTAATTCGTTATGTGGCGAGTACAACGCGCAATGCGACAGGACCAAGTGTGAGCGATCCACGTTCTGGAGAGATTATTGAGAGTGATATTATTTGGTACCATAATCACTTGCGTTCCTACCGTAATCGTTTTTTACTAGAAACGGGAGCCTCTAATCCGAACGCTCGTACGTTAGATACGCGTGAGGAGGATATTGGCGAGATGATGGAAATGGTCATCTCACATGAGGTGGGTCACGCATTGGGTTTCCCTCACAACATGGGTGCAAGTAGTTCATACGAAGTGGAGAATTACCGCAAGGCAGACTTCACGAATAAAGAAGGAATTTCTGCGAGTATCATGGATTATGCGCGCTTTAATTACATTGCGCAGCCAGGAGACCAAGGCGTTCGTTATATCCGTAAAATGGGCCCTTATGATGATTATGCAGTGAATTGGGGTTATCGCGTAATTCCTGACGCTGTGCGTCCAGAGGATGAAGTGCCTACCTTGAATAAATGGGTGGAGGCCAAAGCAGGGGATCCAAGATTCCGTTTTGGGAGCCAAGGAACTACTTTTGATCCAAGTTCACAGACAGAAGATATAGGCAATGACCCTATTCGTGCAAGTACGTATGCCGTGAAAAATTTGAAATACGTGGCGCAAAATTTAGCTGATTGGACGAGCAAAAAGACCAACGATTACGAGGATTTAATTGAATTGAATGATGAGCTTTTAGGTTCTTGGTCACGCTATGTAGGTCACGTGACCACGATGGTAGGCGGGGTTTATGAGCAATATGCTAAACCAAATCAAAATATTTCTTCCTATAATCCCGTGCCGAAAGCAAGCCAACAAGCCGCTGTGAATTGGATCATTGCGAATGTGTTTACAAACGTGGAATGGTTGATAAACAGAGAGGTAGTGACGCACAATATAGCGGGTTACATCGATCGGATTAGAAGTTTGCAAGTGAGTCCGTTGAACCGTATGCTTAGCTTAGAGACTTTTGCGCGTTTAGATAATAGTGCCTTAACGACACCGAATACATATAAGACAATCGATCTTTTTCAAGACATACGTGGAGGCGTTTGGAGTGAATTAGCAACAGGCAAGAATATCGATCGCTATCGTCGAAATTTACAGAAAGCCTACATCGAACGCATGAAAACATTGATGACGGATCAAGCTCCGGCACCTGCTGCTTTTGGCGTGCGTGAATCGTATCCAGTGGCTCAGTCAGATGTTCGTTCGATTGTACGCGGAGAGTTGAAGGCGTTACAGGCTAGCTTGACATTAGCGAAAGCGAAGGTCACGGATAAAGAAGTACGTTATCACTTAGATGATTGCTTAGAGCGGGTTTCGTTGATGTTAAATCCAGCGAAGGCTTCGAAGTAAGCCTTTTGTTAATCGACGAAATGGGGGTATTTGGTAGACATGCGCAAGGAACTATTTGAAAAACTTGTGGCAATTTTGTGCACCAAATAATTGTATAAAAAGCATGAAAAATTATCTATTTATTTTACTCGCATTCGGTTTATTTGCCTCTTGTAAAAAAGACAATGTTGAACCTACTGATGACAACGAATTAATCACTCGTGTGGATTTAACCTTCACGGATCCAGCGAACAAATCGGTTACTTTTTCTTTCCAAGATAAAGATGGGGATCCGAAGACAGCTCCAGAAAAATTTGACAAAATTGTGTTAACTAAAGGGGTAACCTATAAATTAAAAGTGGGTGTTTATGATGATACGAAGACCCCTGTTTCTGATATCACGGAGGAAATCGAGGAAGAAGCAGATGTTCATTTGTTTGTTTTCAAATCAACTCCAGCTGGATTATTGACTACGACCATTACGGATAAGGACAAGAATAATTTACCTATTGGTCTTGCTTCTACGGTAGCGGCTTCAGCTACGGCAGGAACAGGTAAATTCAATGTGATCTTAAAGCACCAGCCTTTACTTAATGGGGTTAAAGTAAAGACGGGCCAAGAACAAGGAGGAAGTACAGATGTGGACTTACTTTTTGATGTGGAAGTAAAATAATTCAGGTTGCCTCCACATAGGCTTTGAAGTTATCCAAAATCTGTTGCCAGCCAGCTTGCTGCATTTCTTTTGGATTTTCATTTTCAGGTTCAAATTGCTCAGTTACTTTCGTGCCCATTTCGGTGGATGCGAAAGTAACTTTCATTTTACGGCCATCGCCGATAAGAATATCGAGTGATTTTTGTTGTTCGATTTCCTGGAAAGTTCCCCAAAAATCGAAACTCATCGACCCGTCTCTGGCCGCCATTTCATAATGAAATTCACCACCCACTTGTAGGTCCGTTTTCGCCGACGGGCAATGCCAATCTGGCGATGCGAAGTTCCAATTTTGAACATGTTTTGGGCTTGTCCACTTTTCCCAAACGGTAGTCAATGGAGCATTAATTATAGTTTCTACAGCTATGAAAGCCATGTTATGTAAGGATTACTGCTTGCGCAAAAGTAATTTTTTGTGCGCCACAAATCAGAGCAAAACTGAATTTATGAACTTAACTTTACTTTTAAATGTCCCATCGTAAAGGAAGGTAGAATGAAGAAAATAGTGATTTTATGTTTGCTAAGTATGACCGCCTGGGGGCAGTCGGACACTTTGCGATTTACATTTGGGGCCTATTTGGAAACCTATTATGGACATTCATTCGCTAGTCCACGTTCGAGTGAAAAGTCAGCCTTATTTTACAACCATACTTCGCATAACCATCCGGCCATTAACCTAGGACTCGTAGAGTTTTCAGCCTCAAAATCGAATTGGACTCTTCGGGGAGATTTCATGCTAGGAACTTATTCTCAGAAAAACTTAGCCTCGGAACCCGGTTTGTTGAAGCACATATATCAGCTTAATGCGCAAGTACAATTAGCGCCTAAACACCAGTTAATCGTTGGGATTATGCCCTCTCACCTCGGTTTAGAGTCTGCGAAAAACTGGGAAAATCCGAGTTTTTCGCGCAGTTACATCGCAGAGAATTCCCCTTATTATGAAACAGGATTAGCGTGGAGTTATAACCCAACGCAGCGGATGAATGTGAAGGTTTTGGCTTTAACGGGCTGGCAAACGATACATCGATTCCGACCGGCATTAGGGACACAGTTAACCATTGATAATGCCAAAGGCTTTCGTTTTAATTCCAGTGGTTTCATCGGGGACGAAGGGAAAGGATTACGGGTGTTTTATGATAATTATGTATTGATTCCTATTTCAAATCAATTCAATGCCTCCATTAGTTCGGATTTTGGGGTAGAGTCCGGAAAGTTTTGGCATGGGGCGGCAGCCTTTCTGACCTGGAAAGCGAAGCCATCGTTGAAGATAACTGGGCGTTTAGAGTATTACAATGACCCGCATGCGATCATCTTAGCGGAACCTTTATCAGATGTTTCCCAGTCTTTGACCCTAGATTACCAATTGAAATCATGGACGATGTTACGCACCGAGTTCAAGCATTCATCAAAATGGGGAAATGAAATCATTGCGGGGCTTTTGTTCAACCTCTCCGCTAATTGATCCAAGGCATTATATGGGATAATTAGGGGCTTTGACTATATTTGCACAAACAAAATTCGAGCACTATGATTATTGAACCTAGAATGAGAGGGTTTATCTGTTTGACATCTCACCCGAAAGGTTGCGAGAAGAACGTATTAAATCAAATTGACTATGTGAAGTCAAAGGGAGCCATTAATGGGCCTAAAAAAGTGCTTGTCATCGGAGCCTCTACGGGCTTTGGTTTAGCCTCTCGCATCACAAGTGCATTCGGTTCTGATGCTGCGACAATTGGAGTTTTCTTTGAAAAAGCACCTGCAGAAGGCAAAACAGCCTCTCCAGGATATTACAATAGCCTTGCTTTCGAGACAGCAGCAGGCAAAGCGGGTCTTTATGCGAAAAGTATTAACGGTGATGCGTTTTCTAACGAAGTTAAGGCGCAAACGATCGACTTAATCAAGCAGGATTTAGGTCAAATCGATTTAGTCATTTATAGTTTAGCTTCTCCGGTTCGCCAACACCCGGTTTCAGGTGTGTTGCACCGTTCGGTTTTGAAGCCTATCGGCGACACCTTCACAGACAAAACGGTTGATTTCCATACGGGCATCGTTTCAGATGTGACGATTACGCCTTGTAACGAGGAAGATATCGCAAACACAGTGGAAGTAATGGGGGGTGAAGATTGGCAAATGTGGATGGACGCCTTGTTGAACGCGGGTGTTTTAGCGGATGGCGCGATGACCGTTGCCTATTCCTACATTGGGCCTAAAGTAACCGAGCCGGTTTACCGCAAAGGAACAATCGGAATGGCGAAAGACCATTTAGAAGCTACTGCATTTAAGATTACAGATGATTTGACCAAAATAGGTGGTAAAGCTTTCGTTTCAGTAAACAAAGCCTTAGTAACTCAAGCAAGTTCAGCGATCCCTGTGATTCCTTTGTACATCTCTTTGTTGTACAAAATCATGAAGGCAGACGGCACACACGAAGGTTGCATCGAGCAAATCCAACGACTTTATAGCGAACGCTTGTATACAAACGGGGAGATTCCTGTAGACGAAAAAGGGCGTATCCGTATCGACGATTGGGAAATGAACGACGAGGTTCAAAAAGAAGTGGCTGAATTATGGAAAGGAGCTACGACAGAAAACTTGATTGCGATTGGCGATTTAGCTGGGTATAAATCGGATTTCTTGAACTTATTTGGTTTCGGTTTTGAAGGTGTAGATTACGCTGCGGAGGCGAACGAAATGGTGGAGATTCCGGGATTAATTACGGTAGTAAAATAAAATGGCTTGCGGAGGCATGCTGGCGAAACACATAGTATTTTCCCTCTACTCAAAACCATAACATTAATAAATTTTATGATTCTTATAAAATAGTTTAAATTTTATTATTCATTAAGACTGCATAAGTTTACATGCAAACGACTCTGACACAATACAATTGCGTTAGTTTAATTAATGAAAAATATTCTATAAAAGCCAGGCATCTTTTGCTTGGCTTTTTTATCTTAAAAACGTTTGTTTTATCTGGTCTTTGTTTTCTGTTAAATAGGCGAGAAACGCCTTCGAAACAGGGGATAAATTTTTGTCCTTGTGCCAGATTAATTTCCATTTAGTCGAAATAGGTAAGCCGTCTCTTTCAATGATCTTTAAGGCCCCGGACTGAATCTCGTTTTTTATTCCAATGAGCGGCATAATTGAATAGCCTAGGCCTGCCATTACCGCCTGCTTAACCGCTTCATTTGACACAAGTTCTATTTTTTTCAATCCATCTACTCCTTGTTTTTTTAAATAAGCCTCCATTATTTTTCGAGTACCTGATCCATTTTCTCTAAAGATGAGTGGAAGCTCATTTTTGAATTCTAGGTAGTTAAATGTTGGCTGTAAATTAGCCGTTTCTTTATTTCCTACCAGGTATAAATCGTTTGTTAAGATGTCTATGGAATTAAATGTGGGATTTTCTAATGCGTCCGAAATCAAGCTAAAATCGACTTGATTTTCTAGCTGACTAACTAATACCTTTTCTCTGTTGGTTACATCAATGCTAATTTCTACCCCTGGATTAACGCGAAGAAAGTCGGTTAAGAAATAAGGTAGTACATATTTGCCCGTAGAGACAATGGAAAATTTAAGCCGTCCTACCAGTTGGTCCTTAAACGCCATTGTTTTATAATTGATGGCATAAACTTGGTCCAGAATCCCTTTAGCGGATTCCGCAATTTCCTTTCCAAAATCCGTAATATAAATTTTCTTACCAATGATTTCGAGCAGCGGAATTTCGAACTGCGCTTGCAAGTTTTTGATTTGAATGGAAACGGCTGGTTGGGTTAGGTTCAGTTCTTCCGCGGCTTTTGTGATACTCCCCGTTTGTACCACCTTTAGGAAGATTTGTAGTTGATTGAGTGTGTAATTCATAATTAATTTTTATGTATTTCATTATAAACTTAAATAAAAATTATTAAACAGTAAATAGTAACTTAGTTTTTAATTCTGTTTGAATGTTATCCGCCCTAAAATTAGTTTACGTATTTATTTATCTTGTCCTCATCGGGGGGCTGCTAATTTTGATTTTACAGGGGGCTAATAATGTTCAGCAAAAGCTGTATTTATCTTTACTAATTTTTATTCTCTTAAATCTGATTCGTCTTTTTCTAAAAGAGAATGGGAAAAATTGAAATGATCAATTTCGAATTACTATCGTTTAATCTGACTAATCCGACTTTACTTTTTTTCATATTAGGAGTTTTTGCAAAGTATGTCAAGAGTGATTTAGAGGTTCCTGCCGCATCAAAAAACTTCATATCCTTATATTTATTATTTTCCATCGGATTCAATGGCGGCAGTGAATTAGCTGTGACGGGTATTACCAGTGAGGTAATTATAAGTTTACTCTTTGGAATGATACTCGCACTTGTGATTCCGGTGTATACCTTTTTTATTCTTCGGATAAAATTAAATTCTTTTGATGCCGGCGCAATTGCGGCTTCCTATGGATCAGTAAGTGCGGTTACCTTCGTTTCTGCTGTTGCTTTCCTTGAAATGAATCAGATGAAAGTGGGAGGCGAGATGGTGGCTGTTATGGCTTCTATGGAGTTTCCAGCAATTATTATGGGAGTTATTTTAATGAATCTCTTTCCGGATAAAACTTCAGCGCTCGATAAGGCCCCAGTTCAATGGAAAGAGGCATTGAAGCATTCGTTAACAAATGGAAGTGTATTGATGATTTTTGGGAGTTTATTGATCGGATTTGTTTCGGATTCATCCCAGTCAGTCGGGATTAAGCATTTTACCTCAGATATATTTAAAGGCTTTTTAGCCATTTTTTTATTAGATATGGGAATGGTGGCAGCTAGCAGGTTCAAGGCTTTTAAAAAGCAGGGGTCATTTTTATTGTTCTTTGCTTTGCTGGTGCCACTATTCAATGGTGTGTCTGTTGCTTACTTGACGCAATTCATTACGGGTGATGTGGGGAATAGGCTGATATTCTCCATTTTAGCAGCGAGCGCATCCTACATTGCTGTTCCGGCAGCCATGCGTTTAGTAGCTCCCAAAGCCGATCCGGGTATCTACATTCCCATGGCTTTAGGGGTAACTTTTCCGCTTAATATTACGTTAGGATTGCCTTTGTATATGCAAATTATTCATGGCTAGCGCGCATTATTTCGAGAATAGAAAAGTCGTAATTGCGACAAAGCACAAAAAAGAACAGGCCATAGGCCCGGTATTGAAAGAGGCTTTTGGGATGGAGTATTGTGTTCCTGTAAATTTTGATACCGACGTATTAGGAACTTTTACAGGAGAAGTGGAGCGTGTTTTATCGCCCCTGGAAGCAGCTAAGGAAAAATGTGTATTGGCTTTAGCACAAAGCGATGCTGATATTGCTATCGGATCTGAAGGATCTTTTGGTCCACATCCAACGCTTTATTTTTTACCTGCAGATGAAGAGTATTTAGTGCTAGTAGATCGGAAAAACGATCTGGAAATTACTGTTAAAACGTGTAGCTTGCAGACGAATTATGCATCCTACGAAATGGGTTCTGAGATTAAGCTTGCCGATTTTTTACAGCAAGTTAAGTTCCCAAGTCATGGCTTGCATGTGAAAGGGCCAGAGGGCTATATTGAAAAAGGAATTACCTCAGAAAACAAATTAAATGAGGCGATGTCAGCGGCTGTAAACCGCTTTGGAACCTATACTCTTGAAACCGATATGCGCGCGATGAACAATCCTACGCGGATGTCAGTTATTCAAGAGCTGACGCAAAAATTAGTGGAAAAAATGAAACACTGTTGTCCTAGCTGCGAAAGGCCAGGATTTAGCCCAACAGATGTAATTAGAGGCCTCGTTTGTTCCTGCTGCTCACTACCTACAAAGTCCGTTAAAGCGGTTATTTATACCTGTGACGGCTGTCACTATACGCAATGCATTGATTTTCCCGATTCAAAAATGTCGGAGGATCCTATGTTTTGTGATTTTTGTAACCCGTAGAAGAATTATGATTACGACAGATATACAGTTAATTAAAGCGCATTTAGAACAGGGCGAGGTGGTAGGAATTCCTACTGAAACCGTCTATGGTTTAGCGGCTAATATTTACGATGACCAAGCGATTGCGAAAATTTTTAGTACCAAAGGAAGGCCTAACACTAATCCTCTAATTGTGCATGTTAAATCGATGGAACAGGTACGCACATTAGTGTCAGAATTACCGCCAAAAGCGGAGTTGTTAGCGAAGCGTTTTTGGCCTGGAGCAATGACATTAATTCTTCCTAAAAGTGAGCTAATTTCACCTGCAATAACCTCGAATCAATCAACAGTTGCGATTCGAATGCCTAAGCACTCGACCACCTTGCAATTATTAGAAACGTTAGATTTTCCTCTAGCGGCTCCTAGTGCTAATCCTTACAATCGAATTAGCCCATCCCGTGCGGAGCATGTGGAGGCCTATTTCCCGCATATTCCCATTTTAGAAGGAGGGGCTTGTGAGGCAGGAGTGGAGTCTACCATCCTTTCGTTTGATGGCGATGAAGTGGCCTTGTTAAGACATGGCGCCATTTCCATCGAAGATATTGAAGCAGAAGTTGGACGTATTTTAGATAGAACATCGTCGGAATCTGTGCACTTAGCACCTGGCAGAAGCAAGAAACATTATTCGCCATTGTGTGAATTAATTATCAGTTATGAGCCGTTATTTATGCTGAGTGCAGTTCAAGATAAAAAAGTAGGGATTTTGTGGTTTACTGAAGTGAAGATTGCAAGTCCCAAAGTCGCTATTAACCATATTCTTGCCCCGAGTGGTAGTTTCAAAGAAGCAGCCGCTAATATGTATGATGCCTTGCACCAATTAGAAAAATCAGGGGTGGAATTAATTATTGTAGAACGTCTCCCTAATTATAATTTAGGCCGGACGATTAATGACCGATTTGAAAGAGCAGCAGCGAAATGAAAAAACAACTACTTGTCAACGCTAAATTAGTTAATGAAGGCGCATCTTTTTTTGCAGATGTTTTAATTCATCAGGAGCGGATTGAAAAAATAGCGCCCACTATTTCTGATCCCACCGCAGAGGTAATCGACTTACAAGGGAATTATTTAATCCCTGGAATGATCGATGATCAGGTACATTTTAGAGATCCTGGCTTAATTTACAAAGCAGATTTAACGACGGAATCAAGAGCGGCTGTGGCTGGCGGAGTGACGTCCTTTATGGACATGCCTAACACGGTTCCTAATACGTTGACCAGAGAATTATTAGAACAAAAATACCTAGCCGCATCAAAACAATCCACTGCGAATTATTCCTTTTTTATGGGCGTAACGGCAGGAAATTTAGAAGAGGCATTGCGAGTGGATAATGAAACCGTTTGTGGAATTACAGACGATGGTTTGTACTTTAATGAGCAACAGATTTTAGCGAATAATCCGGAGTATTTAGAAAAGCTGTTCTCCCGCGCTGAAACGTTAGTCGCCTTGCACAGTGAGGACGAGTCTATCATTGATCACAATTATGAGCATTATTTTGAAGAGACAAACGGCCAGATTCCTTTTTCGCTGCATGCTAAAATTCGAAGCACGGAAGCTTGTGTAACGGCTACAAAACGCGTGCTGGGGATTCAAGCGAAATACAATAATAGGCTTCATTTTTTTCACATTTCCACGGGAGAAGAAGCGCTACTATTCCCTGCCTCATTTGATTATAGAGCGAAGCGCGTTACAGCGGAAGCCTGTGTACACCACCTTTGGTTTTCAGAGGCAGATTATGAAAAAAGAGGAGGCGCCATTAAATGGAATCCATCTATCAAAACAGAACAAGATCGGCAAACGTTGATTCAAGCCTTGAAGGATGGCCGTGTCGATATCATCGCATCAGACCACGCGCCGCATAGCAAACAAGAAAAGCAAGGGACCTACGAGCAGGTAAAATCTGGTGCACCTATTGTACAACATAACCTACCTCTTTTGTTTGAGTTGTCATCTCGTGGGGAGATTTCTATTGAGCAAATTGTAGAAAAAACCAGTCATCGCGTAGCAGATATTTATCGACTAAAAAATCGGGGATATTTGCGCGAAGGGTATTTTGCGGATCTCGTAGAAATGGATGTGAATGCTCCTTGGGAAGTTACCGAAAAATCTCTTTTGTATAAATGTGGTTGGGCGCCTGTTGAAGGGGAACAACTTTCATCAAAAGTCAAGCGTACTTTTGTCAATGGGAATCTAGTTTTTCAGGAGGATAAATTTATTTCAGAGGCCAAAGGATCTCGGTTATTTTTCGAAAAGATCAGGTAGCCTTTTTTTCATCAATATCCCTTTTGCCCGTGCATAATTGTCGTAATTGCATTTATGTCAGCATCACGCAAAACTTCTTTGGCCGCCGGTATACTTTACCTGCTTACCTTTATTTCGATCCCGACCCTGTCGCTCTATCACGAAATACATCAACCTGCCTTTTTATCCCGTTCTGCCCCCTCTTCCGATGTGGTCATCGGCGGGATGTTAGAATTACTAATGGCTTTGTTCTGCATCGGAACTGCCATTGTTTTATACCCGGTGTTGAAGAAGCAAAATGAAACGTTGGCTTTGGGTTTTGTGACAGCTCGTGTGTTAGAAGCCACGCTGATTTTTGCAGGTGTAGCAAGTTTGTTAACGGTTTTAAGTTTGCGGAGTTTAGGCGCGGAGGCTCAAGTCATGTCGCAAGGTTTAGTGATGCTGTATGATCGTTTGTTTTTGATCAGTCAAAGTTTTATTCCCGCCGTCAACGGGCTTTTACTCGGAACGCTCTTGTATCAAACACGTTTAGTTCCGCGGATACTACCCATCATTGGAATCATTGGGGCTTTTACTTTAGTGGCTGGGGATGTAGCCGTTCTTTTCGGTGTGATTGATCAGCGTGCACCTCTTGCAGGTGTATCTGCGATTCCTATTGCCTTGTGGGAATTTTCGCTGGGAGTTTATTTGACTTTTAAAGGTTTTAAAGAAAATGCCGTAATTTTAGGCTAATGAAACTACCCATCTACCAAGTCGACGCCTTTAGCAATCAATTGTTTAAAGGCAACCCAGCAGCAGTCTGCCCTTTATCCGAATGGCTTCCTGATGAGCTGATGCAAAATATCGCTCAGGAGAATAATTTAGCCGAAACCGCCTTCATCATTCCCTCTAACGAGGGATATGAAATTCGCTGGTTTACACCCACCGTGGAAGTTGATTTGTGTGGACATGCTACTTTAGCGAGTGCTCATGTGGTGTTTTATGAACTTGGTTACAAAGGAGATGTGTTGAAATTCCATTCACCCCGTAGTGGTCCATTAACGGTAACTAAAAGGGGCGAGGAATTAGTGCTTGATTTTCCATGCGATACGATCTTGCAAATCGAAGTAGAACCTATTCACAGCTCTGGACTTTCTAAAGCACCACTTGCAGCTTACAGAGGTAAAACGGATTACCTATTTGTCTATGAATCGGAGGCAGATATACTTGCGCTTCAACCCGATTTCGAAGCCTTAAAAATTCATCCAGTGCGTGGAATTATTGTAACGGCTCCAGGCGAAAAGGTGGATTTTGTATCCCGTTTTTTTGGCCCAGCTAGTGGAGTAAATGAAGATCCTGTGACAGGTTCTGCGCATACTACTTTGACACCTTACTGGTCTTCAGTTTTAGGAAAAACAATCCTCACAGCACTGCAATTATCCCATAGAACGGGCTCATTAACCTGCACACTGAAAGGCGATCGAGTGGAAATAGCCGGTGAAAGCGTATTATATTTGCGGGGCGAGATTAACGTGTAAAGATGAAAAATAGTAAACTAGCAAAGTCGGGCGGAATGTTATCGAGACAACAAAAGCCTGTTTCAGACGTGCACAATAAAGCAAGTCTTATTCCTAAAAGTGCATTCAAAAGTAATTTGGTAAAAACAGTAAATAAACGAGTAAACAATCCCTATAAATTATAACAACATGAAAAAACTATTCACCTTTTTTGCCATTGTAGCGATGGCCACTAGCTTAACAGCACAAACGCCTAAGGAGAATATTCTAAAAGATTGGGAGCGCGCGCGTGCCTACACGAAAGAGTATTTAGATGCGATGCCAGAATCGGGTTATGCATTAAAGCCTATGAAAGAAATGCGTTCTTTTGCAGGCCAAATGCTACATTTAGCCGATGCTAATTATGGTATCGTAGGAACCGCTACGGAAGTTGCGCCTACGGCAAAAGATTTGGAAAAATCAAATGATGTTGCGAAAGCGAGCGTAACGGAGAAAGTATTAGCGTCCTATGATTTTGCCATTAACGCTATTAAGAATTACCCAGATGCGAAATGGGGAGAGATGATTAAATTATTCAATCGTTTTGATGTGAAACGTGGTCAAGTTATTGATAAAGCTTTCGAACACCAAACACACCACCGCGGTCAAACAACGGTTTATATTCGTATGGCAGGCGCAACACCTCCAGCAGAGAAGTTGTTCTAGTCTGAAACATTCTATCTAGAAAAGGGTTTGTCTTTTATAGGCAAGCCCTTTTTTTATGCAAGGCGTTAAAAAACAACATTTACCTTCCAAAACCTGTCCCGTCTGTAACCGCCCTTTCGCCTGGCGCAAGAAGTGGGAAAAGAATTGGGACCAAATCATCTACTGTGGTGAAAAGTGTAGACGTAGCAAATAAGTATACCGACGAGGATATCGACCGCATCATTCAGATGGCCTGGGAAGATCGTACCCCTTTTGAGGCGATTGAATTTCAGTTTGGCCTTAAGGAAAAGGAGGTCATTGAATTCATGCGTTTGAATAGTAAAGAGTCTAGTTTTCGGATGTGGCGCAAGCGCATGACGGGTCGTGGCACGAAACATTTACAAAAGCGCGTCGCCGTAGACCCTCGTTTCAAATGCACACTGCAGCGTAGCATTAGTATGAATAAAATCAGTAAACGCTAGTGGAATTTCCTACCACACTCTCCGAAGTTTATGCGCGAATCGATCAATTCGATCCGGAAAAATATGCACTGACACGGAATTTTGTTAAGGGCGGAGTGTCTTATTTATCTCCCTATTTATCTCGTGGTTTTATCACTGTTCCTCAAGTCGTAAAACGATTGAAGGATCGTGGAATCGGTTTAGTACAAGCAGAAAAATTCATTCAAGAATTAGCCTGGCGGGAGTTTTACACGCGTACGTGGTTTCAAAAAGGGGATGCTATTTTTGAAGATATTCGCCATCCGCAGGAGGGAATTGAGCGCTTTGGGATACCGAAAGCGGTGCTAGAATCTACGACCGGAATTCAAGCTTTAGATTCTTCATTAAACAGTTTCCCTACAACAGGATATTTACACAATCACTTGCGCATGTACCTCGCCGCGACGATTTGTAACGTGGCAAAATACCACTGGTTAGAACCTGCTCAATGGATGTATTACCATTTATTGGATGGCGATTTAGCGAGCAATGCGCTGAGTTGGCAATGGTGCGCCGGCACCTTTAGTAACAAGTTGTATTACGCGAATCAGGAGAATATCAATCGCTATACCGGGAGTCAGCAAAGAGGGACTTTTTTAGACTTTGACTATGAGGACTTACCCTTGCAACCTGCCCCAGATCATCTGTGTAGATCGGTTGAAACGGAGCTTGTTTTCACTCCACCAGTTACGAAGCCGCTGGAGATCTTGCCTGCTATTCCCACCTTCATCTATACCCATTATACCTTGGATCCTACCTTTCATGAAGGGGAAGAGGGCAATCGGATTTTGGTCTTAGAACCGAGTCATTTTGCTAAACATCCGATGTCACCTAAGACAATAAAGTTCATCCTGTCGCTCGCAGAAAATATACCCGGAATGCAAGTTTTTTATGGGGAATATGCGGATTTATACGTGCGTGGAATTTTCCGAGATCACCCCATCAATACCCATTTTCAAGGTGTTCGTGAAGCGCACCCATCCTTAGCACCCGGCTTGCAAGGGGAGTTCAATAGCTTCTTTTCTTTTTGGAATAAACTAAGTCGACAACTGAGCTAAAAAAGACTCCGCGCGCGCAAGGTGCGATTCTTTTTTTTCCAAAGGCATTTTGTCCCAGGTACTGATTAGCATCGCCCAGCGTGGATTTTTACGAAACGTTTCGCGTTGTTTATCTAGGAATCGCCAAAACAACCCGTCCCAAATCTCCTGCCATTCGCCCTTCGGATAATCACTCATTTTCAGGATATAATTAGACCCGCAGATATAGGGTTTTGTGGTCATTAATCCGCCATCGCTGAATTGTGACATCCCATAAATATTAGGGACCATCACCCAATCGTAAGCATCGATGTATAGTTCCATGAACCAGCGATAAACGGCATCGGGTTTGATTTCGCACAATAACATAAAATTCCCCAGCACCATCAAGCGTTCGATATGGTGATTATAGCCTGTTTTTAATAGCTTACGAATCGTTTGGTCAATCGGTTCCACACCTGTGGTGCCCGTGTAAAAAGCCGCAGGCATCTCTTTGGTAAATCCCCAATAATTCGTCGTACGTTGCTGAACCCCTATTTTCCGATACAGTAATTGCACGAATTCTCGCCAGCCTACGACCTGTCGAATGAACCCTTCTATACTATTTAACGTGGCAGCGGAGGCCGCAACACGTTCGATTACTCCCGCCGGATTCAATAATCCGACATTAATTAGCGGGCTTAAAATGCTATGAAATAAGGTCTTTTCTTGCGCCTTAATCGCATCCTCATAATCGCCAAAAAGGGGTATTCGCTCCCGAATAAATAGATCGAGTGCGGCCTGTGCTTCGCTGTGCGTTACAGGGTAATATGCCCCTGAAAAGGGCATTTCAATGGAACCTGGGTTATCGGGGAAATGCTGTGAAACATAGTCGATGGCCTCCAGGATATACGCATTCGGTACAGTCTCTGGAAAGGGGGCGGGGATAAAGGTATTCTTCGGAATTTTCTTGCGGTTATCCGCATCAAAAGTCCATTGACCGCCCATTGGCTTCCCGTCTTCCTCTAGCAAGATTCCTCGATCTTTTCGCTGCTGGGTATAAAAGGCTGTCTGGAAATAGGGCTTGCGATTACCTAATAACGCAGTGTCCGTATTTAGGAAATTCGGACTTGCTAACAAGTGAATGTCTCCAGCTCGTCGCAAGCGGCGTTCTAGCAAGTTGTCATTCGGATCGAATAACGAAATTTCGCCCGCCAAAGATGCCGCCAATGTAACCTCTGAAGATCGGGAATCTTGCGAATCTATATACGCTACGACTTTTCCCGTGGCACGTAAACGATCCGCAAAAGCGCGCATGCTTGCCCGGTGGAAAATCAGTTTCTGCTTGTGAAAGGTGTATTGTTTAAAGAATAAATCAGACTCGACGAGGTAAAACACATCCGCTTCTTGGGCGAGTGTTTCCTCAAACAATTGATGTGGAAAGATCAGGAATGCGCTCATTTATTCACGTGTTTTTGGAGGATTCTCGCCCCCTCTTGTCGGGCCTTTTTCGTTTTTCGCATTGCCCAAACTTGGTCCGACGCCGTCTTTCTAGTCGCATTCAAATCTACGATCGGGGCGGGGTAATCCACCCCTATTTTGACCCCGTATAAAGTCTGCTCCATGTCACTTAATTTCCAAGGTTCATGAATCAAGGTAGATGGAATCGATGCTAATTCGGGCACCCATTTTTTGATGAATATTCCGTCCGGATCATGGGCGTAAGAATTCTTAATCGGGTTGTAAATTCGGATGGTATTGATTCCGGTTATGCCCGCTTGCATTTGGATCTGCGGGTAGTGAATACCTGGTTCGTAGTCGAGAAATTGTCTGGCTAGAAAATGTGCTAAATCACTCCAATCTTGCCACAGATTAAACACAAAAAACGAAACGACCATGGCCCTCATGCGAAAGTTTAAATAACCCGTCGCCACTACGCAACGCATGCAAGCATCTACGAGTGGAACTCCGGTTTGACCCGTTTCCCAAGCCTGAATCAATCGCTCATCTCGGTCTTTCTCTAGCGCTTTATATGCCTTATTTACCGGCTCAAATTCCATCCGCGACTCATCTTCAAACTTCTGCATAAAATGCCCTTGCCAGTGCAATCGGGAAGTGAAATTTGCGAGTGCCCGTTTATTTAATGCAGTCTTGTAATGCTGCATAGTGAACGTGTGAGCCATGCGCATGCTGATATTTCCGTACGCTAAATAGGGTGAAATGCGGCTACAACCTCGTCTACTTGCCTCTGGTTTACTGATGGAAAAACTGTAATCTTTATGCCGCGTTTCGACGAAACTTTTCAAGTATTTCCAACCCCAATATTCCCCCCCTTCTTGGAAAATAGGATTGCGCGTTTTAAACTCAAGTGGTAGTTCTGGGCCTTTCAGCGAAGTATATAACTCAGCAGGTAAAGCCAGCAAATTCCAGTCATCCTCACGTTGAAAATAGGGTTCATGCCGCATGGTTTCGTCCCAGCGTTGTTGCCAAGTTTTGCGTGATTTTAAGCGCCGAATTACGCCGCCCGTGGGCGTTTCGTTCCATGAAATACCGGTACTCAAGCAGTGAGCAGCCACTGCCTTATCACGCTCAAAACTTACCTTATTTCCAATCTCCTGATGAGAGAAAATCTTTCGGATTTCATATTGCTCTGAAAGCGTTTTGAAAACTGGCAGAACTTCGGAATGAAACAAATACAATGTACCCTTGCGATCCTCTAGTCGTCCTTGCATTTCTACTAAGGATTCATGCACAAACCTCCAGTGTCGAACATCGCTATCTGGGAATGCGATCAGGGATGGCTCGAAGAAATAAACCAATAACACCGGTATATCGGTAGCCAAAGCCCGATACAAAGGCTCGTGATCCGTAAAGCGGAGATCACGTTTGAACCAGACGATGTTGATAGGGTTTTTGGCCATGAAATACTAACTGAAAAAATGCATAGGATGTTTTCAGAAAGAAAAAGCGTACCTTTGCACCGATTTACAAATTAATGTATCAAAATGAAACAATTGCTGGCCTTATGCCTTATTATTCTGACAGCTGGAAGCTTACAAGCTCAAACAGGTAGTATTGAAATGAGCACAGGCGGCTTCTCTTTCATTCCCGCATTCACCTCGAAAGAGCCTAATATTATTATCAATGCGAGTACAAATCCGAAAAAAAGATTAACTGGCGCGATGATGTATATGATGCGTATACAGAGTATGACGCCTACAACGGTTGTTTTATTTACACGTTATCGATTCATTGATAAAAAATTTAAAGCTATTGCAGGCATACATATTCCTGCCTTTCAAATGACAGAGCAGTACAAGGTGACAAGCTTCTTTGGGCGTGAATTAACGCTGTTGTATCCAGTTACTGAAAAGTTAACCTTAGGGTCTTTCATTTTAAATGGAAATGCACGAAATACAGATTTTAAAGTGACTCTGATCTCTGGGAATACGACCTATCGCCACAAAAAATGGAGCTTTTTATCGCAAGGATATTACTTGAGTGTTGGTGATTTAACGGGTGTAGCGGAAACAATCTCATATGATATAAATGCACATTTTCAAGCCAAAGCCTTTGGCAATTATACCCTAACAGACGGTCAAGTAATCGGTACGGTAGGGTTGAAATACAATCTATAAACTCTTCGCTTTAAAGGTCCAAGTAAAGATAAATTCTGCTACGATTTCACCTGCCTGATTTCGACCTATCGAAGTGACCTGCAATTTTGAACCAGCTGGATTAGCTAAAGCTTCATTCACCGTATCGCGTAATGCCTCGCCATCTTCGCAGGTAAAAATAATAACCCCGGTCGCCTTCTTAACGAATTTCGCTTCCAGCTTTTCCACTAACATACTGACCGCTGGTTGACGCTTATACACTTGCCCAAAAGCCAGCATCCCACAACTCATCTCCGCAGCCATCGCTTCCACCGCAAAATACATTGATCGAAACGGATTCTGATTAAACCAGGAAAGCTTCACGCGAACGCCGCACGATTTTTCATCGAAGTGCTTGATGGATAACGCGGCCCAAAAGGCGGCGGATAGCTTTTGGAAAACAAAAAACTTGAATAATACCGGATTCGTAATGATTCGTGAGAAAGAGGGGAAGTGTGGGTTCATAGCAAGTAAATATTCTATCCCAAAGATATAAAAAAGGGGCGATTAAGCCCCTTCCTTTAATAACTCAATCCATGCCCAAACGCAAACAACCCATATCCCGGACCTTCCATATAACCCGGTACATCCGATTTATTTGCATCCACCGCGGCCTGACTTACTGGCGTTGTGAATGGCATTTTGCCGCTAGGATTAAATGCGCCTGTCACGATATCTAAAAGCGCCTCTTGAGTTGTTCCAAAAGTCGCAATAATGGAAGATGCCTTCCCTTTATCGATTTCGCTAATCACCCAAGGGTTCGTGTAATTGATAGCCAAGATGGTCGGCTTTGCATTTAAAACTTCGTTCACGTGATTCACATCGATGCGATTCGCAGATAGATTCAAGTCAATTTTAGAACCTTGTGAGCTGAACAAACCACCTGATGTAGGAACTAACCACAATAAAACAACATCTGCCTCTTCTTTTGTTGACACGAATTCTAAGCCTGGGTAGTTCGGTTTTGATACCTTGATCGCCTCGCCCGCGTTACGACCTGATTGGAAATAGGTCTCGAAATAGACTTTCGTTTTCTTAGCGATAGGCAAACGTTTTTCATCGTTACGCACTAAAACGATCGATTTGCGAAGGGCTAAATTAGCCGCCTCTGTTGCGTCTTTGTTACCTACGATTTTTACCGCTTCCTCCACATTCACATACGGATTCTCGAATAGACCTAACTCGAATTTTTCCGTTAGTAATTTCGCTACTGATTGGTTAATGCGTGCCTCAGAAATTAACCCTTTCTTTACTACTTGAATCAAAGTGGTCGGATCTGCCGCGCCAGAGAAGATGTCGACTCCGGCAGTTAAGGCTTTTTGGTAACGCTCTTCAATACTTAATTTTTCTACACCCCAAGGCATCATTTCGATAGGGCCTGTGTCCGAATTGATGATTCCTTTGAAGCCTAATTTGCCTTGCAATAAATCGCCAATCATCGCTTTGTTAAACGAGAATCCCACCTCTTCGAATTCCTTTCCTTTAGGAGCTGAATAGTAAGGCATGATGGCTGATGTACCTGCTGCGATAGCTGCCTTAAATGGCTTCACATGAAAGTCAAACATCCCTCCTGGATAGTGCGCAAACTTTCCCCAATCGAAGTGCGAATCTTGTCCGCCTTCTTGTGGACCGCCGCCTGGGAAGTGTTTTGTGGTCATCGCCACGGACGAGGGCGAAAGTTTTGTTCCTTGAAATCCTAATACGATTTGAGTAATCATGTTCGAGGCTAAATCAGCATCTTCGCCAAAAGTACCTTCCACACGACCCCAACGTGGTTCTGTCGCTAAATCCGCCATGTACATATAGCCCTTACGAAGACCTACTGCACGCCATTCAGTCGCTGCTGTTTCTGCAAACTTGCGTGTTAAACTAAAGTCGCGCATCGCTGCTAAACCTAATTCTCCTGGCCATTTAGAGAAGGCCGTTAGGCCCACACTTAAACCCACTGAAGCATCTGTAGTCACGTGATTTCGCGGATTCGAAGCCACGATCGCTGGAATTCCCAAACGAGTGGATTCACACAATTCTTGTAAATTATTGGCCCATTTGGCCATGATTGCGGGCTCAGCGTTTGCCCGTAAAATGAAGTGGCGTAGGTGAAATTGAGTCACCCCTTTTGTGGTACCTGCCGCAGACATATTCGGAGCCTCTAGTGGCTTGCGGGTGAACATGTTGGTGTTTTGGACTAAATCCTCCTCATTAAATCCCTCCGTAATTTTAGGGCGAGGCCCCGCATTTCCTTGTACTCCGTTAGCGAAAACTTGGTCGCCTCCCATACGCGTCGTGCTGATTAGCATGAAGCCTACTTTTTCTTCTAAAGTCATCTGCGAAACCAAGTCTTTCGCACGTTCCGCCACTGGTAAACGCCAATCCTCGTATTTATCGAGTTTATTATTCTTGTTCAAGTCCTTGAAGGACAGTTTTCCAATACGCAAAGTGGGCGCTTTCATGGCCACTAAAACAGGTTGCGTTTGAGCAAATACAGAGCTTGATGCAAAAAGCAAGGCAAGGAGAACACGTGATTTCATAGGTTTTTTCTTTCTTTGTGTAGTAAAGTACATTCGAACCTATTTCTAATCAGATGAAAGATCCTAATGTAGACGAATTCATACAAAGTGCCGACAAGTGGCGCGCAGAGATGGCCTTTTTGCGCCGTATTTTGCTCGAGTGTTTGCTGGTCGAAACTTTTAAGTGGCGGACACCGGTGTATATGGTAGGCAAGAAAAATATCATTGCCATCGGGAGCTTAAAGGACCATTGTGCCTTGAGTTTTTTCAACGGTGCACTACTTCAAGACGAGGATAATCTGTTAATAAAGCCTGGCGAGCACACGCAATTAGGTCGTTGGATGAAGTTCAGTTCGGTGGAAGAGATTTTGGCCAAAGAAGATTTCATCAAAGCCTATGTCCTAGAAGCCATCGAGGTAGAGAAACTGGGCTTAAAATTAGATAAGCCTACAGAAATCCCTCATCCGGAGGAGTTAACGGCTATTTTCGCCAAGAAGCCAGCCCTGAAAACCGCCTTCGAAAAACTCACTCCAGGTCGTCAACGGGCCTATTTACGATTTTTTTCAGACGGGAAACAGTCCGAAACACGCACCTCTCGCATCGAGAAAAATGAAAAGTACATCTTAAAAGGCATCGGAATTACTGATTGCATTTGCGGTTTAACGAAGCGGAAGCCAAGTTGCGATGGTTCGCATAGAGCCATTGAGAATTTTAAGAGATGACGTAAAGAAGTCATAAGAAAGGCGTTTGTTGCGTCACTTTTTAAACCCAATTTTGCCCCATGAATTTTGGAGAACAATTAAAGGAAATCCGCACCTCGAAAGGATTAACCCAAAACGAGCTTTCTGATAAGAGCGGCATCGCATTGCGGACCGTTCAACGCATGGAACGCAACGAAGGGAAACCCAGTTTGTATTCGATGAATGCGATCGGGGAAGTTTTAGGGGTGAATTTGACTTTATTGTATGCTCCTGATGACGAAACCGAAAAACGAAATATCATGGAAAGCACAGACGTACAATTGTGGGCAATCGCGAAGAAACGCGCGAAGTTTAAAAGAGGTCTAGGGGCCTATTCAGTAGTAATCCCTTTTCTGTGGGTTATTTGGTTTTTAACTTCACAGGATAAAGATATTAATCGCATTCCGTGGCCTATTTGGCCTATGTTAGGCTGGGGCCTAGGACTGGGAATTCAATATGTGAATGCTTACGTGATCGAAGTAGGGTCGCTGGAGCAGCGGGAATACGACAAGTTAAAAGGCCAAAAATAAAGCCAGCCACCCTTTCGAGCAGCTGGCTTTCAACTCAACCTAAAAAGACTATTTAAAAGTCACTTCGAAACGATCTAAGTTCATCACCTTTGTCCAAGCAGCTACGAAATCTTTCACAAATTTAGTTTGTGAATCCTTCGTTGCATAGACTTCAGCAAGAGCACGTAGCTCTGAATTCGATCCGAAAATTAAGTCGGCACGTGTTGCAGTTGCAACCACAGCACCTTTTTCGTTTTTACCTACGTACTCTTCTTTTGCTTCGTCTACTGGCTTCCAGGTAGTTCCCATCTCCAATAAGTTCACAAAGAAGTCGTTTGTTAACGCATCTTTCTTCGTCGTAAATACGCCGTGTTTCGAACCGTTGTAATTCGTGTTCAACACACGCATACCACCTGTCAATACCGTCATTTCAGGCGCAGTTAAGGTTAACAATTGTGCTTTATCTACGAAGATTTCTTCTGTCGAAAGTGTGTAACGTGTTTTCGTATAGTTACGGAAACCATCGCCCATCGGCTCTAGCAAGTTAACTGAAGCGATATCGGTTTGCTCTTGTGAAGCATCCATACGACCTGGCGTAAATGGTACCGTTGTTTTTACACCCGCATTCGCTGCTGCTTTTTCCACTGCAGCTGAACCACCTAACACGATTAAGTCAGCGATAGAGATTTTTTTCTTACCTGATTTGGCATTAAAATCTTTCTGAATCTTTTCATATACAGCTAACACTTTCTCTAATTGCTTCGGGTTATTTACCTCCCAATTACGCTGTGGCAATAAGCGAACACGCGCTCCGTTAGCACCACCGCGGCGATCTGAGTGACGGTAAGTAGAAGCCGAAGCCCAAGCCGTCGAAACTAATTCGCTGATCGATAAACCAGAGTTTAAAATGGTCGTTTTCAACGCCGCCACGTCTTGCGCGTTCACTACCTCGTGATTCAACGCAGGAATTGGATCTTGCCACAGCAATTGCTCCTTTGGAACCTCTGGTCCTAAATATGTCGAGCTAGGACCCATATCGCGGTGCGTTAATTTGAACCAAGCTTTCGCAAAAGCCTTCGCATACAATTCTGGATTGTCTAAGAAACTACGTGAGATTTTCTCGTAAACTGGATCAGCGCGTAAAGCGATATCCGTTGTTAACATCGTAGGCTTGTGGAAAACGTTTTTGTCAAAAGCATCTGGGATAATGTTCGCGCTATTCTTCGCGATCCACTGGTTAGCACCTGCTGGGCTTTTCTCTAACGTCCACTCGTTGTTGAATAACAAGTGTAGGTAACCGATACCCCACTGAGTAGGCGTCGACGTCCAAGTTACTTCTAAACCCGACGTGATTGCATCTTTTCCTTTACCTGATTTATACGTGCTTTCCCAGCCCATTCCTTGTTTTTCAATACCTGCTGCTTCTGGGTCTGCACCTACGTTTGTTGCAGGTCCTGCACCGTGTGTTTTTCCAAAGGTGTGACCACCCGCGATCAACGCCACTGTTTCCTCATCGTTCATCGCCATGCGGCCAAACGTCTCACGAATATCTTTTGCCGAAGCGATTGGATCAGGAACGCCGTTAGGTCCTTCTGGATTCACATAGATTAAACCCATTTGAACGGCAGCTAATGGAGACTCTAATTTGCGATCTCCTGAATAGCGATTCTTATCGTCTAACCATTTCTTCTCTGATCCCCAATACACGTTATCTTCTGGTTCCCAAACGTCCGTACGTCCACCCGCAAATCCAAAGGTCTTAAAGCCCATTTGCTCTAGGGATACGTTTCCTGTCAAGACCATTAAGTCAGCCCAAGAAATTTTATCGCCATACTTTTGCTTGATCGGCCATAATAAACGACGCGCCTTATCAAGGTTTGTATTATCTGGCCACGAGTTCAATGGAGAAAAACGCTGCTGACCAGCACGCGCACCGCCACGTCCATCACCTGAACGATACGTACCTGCGCTATGCCAAGCCATACGAATGAAAAGTGGACCATAATTGCCAAAGTCAGCCGGCCACCAATCTTGTGATTTCGTTAATACGGCCGCGATGTCTTTTTTCAACGCGAAATAATCCAAGCTCTTAAATGCTTTGATGTAGTTGAAGTCGGGTCCCATCGGGTTTGACTTCTCGGAGTTTTGACGAAGTATACCCACGTTCAATTGGCTAGGCCACCAATCTTTGTTTGTGGTTGCTGAACGCATTCCCGTGTGCGGGTTAATGCCAGCGTGTGGATTAACGCCTCCAGCTGCATGCGGATTAGCGCCATGTGGATTAGCTCCAGCCGCTGCGTGTGGATTAGCTCCAGCTGCCGGCTTAGCGGAATAATCCTGTGCTTGAGCAGCAAATGAAGCTGCAATCGCACTGATTAATAGTAGTTTTTTCATTATTTTTAATTTTTATTCTTGCTAATTTAGTGGCAAAAATTGTATAGAGAAAACTGAAATTTTCTATATTTGACATAGATAAAATCTATAACAGTGAATATACAGCAATTAGAATACATATTAGCGGTTGACCAATTGAAAAGCTTCTCTAAAGCAGCTGATTATTGTCATGTTACGCAGGCAACGCTCAGTGCCATGGTGAAAAAGCTGGAAGAGCAGCTAGATATCGTGATTTTCGATCGCAAGGCAAATCCGATTGCGACGACTGAAAATGGTCGGGAAATACTGATACAAGCCCAACAGGTGGTATCTCATGCACAGGCGCTCTTAGATTCCTCTAAAGCCATCAATCGGAAAATCGAAGGGAAGCTGAAACTAGGTGTGATCCCTACGATAGCGAGTTCGTTAATGTCTATTATTTTAAAGCCATTAATGGAAAAGTACCCGGCTTTGATTTTTGAAATTCACGAGCAAACTACCTCCCAATTGATGAAAAGTTTGCAGGATGGAAAGCTAGATTTGGGGATTTTGAGCACCCCAATCGCCATCTCTGACTTGGAAACCGAATTACTTTATAAGGAGGAATTAGTCTTGTATGGCCACTTTGGTAGAAAGTCTATTAAAAAAACGGAGTTAAATGAGCAGCGACTATTTTTATTACAAGATGGGCATTGTCTTCGGGATCAAATCATCCAGCTCTGTGAATTGAAAAAGAATAAATTTCTACCGGGTAATCTCCGCTTTGAGTCGAATACCTTCGACACGCTATTGAATTTAGTGGATGATTTTCAGGGCATGACTTTCCTGCCCAAACTCTATTCTGCTCAATTATCCGAAGCGCGACAAAAGCGCCTTATCCCCTTAGAAGAAGGTCGCCTAGAAAGGGAAATAAGCCTTTGTTATTACCGGCCTTATGCGAAATGGAATGTCATCAAGCGGCTAAATGCGGATATTCAGGATTTAGTAAAACAGCATTTGAGCTGTTGATTTTAGCGAAATAAGACTAAACTACCTTTACGTTTTAATCGAATTTAGCCGATAAATTAGCCCGATCATACATTTTGTTGCAGGATATGAAAAGTTAATTATTTTTCTAACTTATGTTTCTAAACCGATGAAACATGAAAAAAATAGCGCTCCTTTTGCTGGGCTTCAGCCTTTCCTTGTCCGCGCAGATTCCTGCTGGGAAGAAGGTGATCACCTCTCTTTATATCTATGATTTAGCCTCCGGTAAGTCCGATTTAATCCTAACGGAGAAGCGACATTTTGAAGCACCTAACTGGTCTCGTGATGGAAAGTTTTTACTCATTAATGCGTATGGGAAACTCGAAAAAATTAGCCCGAAAGGCGAGAAATTAGGCGAGTTGAATACGGGTTCAGTTGCTAAGGCGAATAATGATCATGGTTACAGCTTTGATGGAAAAACCTTGTTTATTTCGAGTGGAAAGCCTGAGATTAAAGGCGGATCGTCCTTCATTTACAAAGTTTCAGCGGATGGGGGAGAACCCGTTCAACTAACTCCTTTGACGCCTTCGTATTGGCATGGAGTGTCACCTGACATGAAAATGATGGTTTATTGTGCTGTTAGAAATGGGAACTTTGATATTTATGCGATGTCTACGAATGGTGGGGAAGAAATTCGCTTGACCACAGATCAGAGTTTGGATGATGGGCCAGAATATTCCCCGGATGGGAAATACATTTACATCAATTCATACCGCTCGGGGATGATGCAGATTTGGCGGATGAAGGCGGATGGATCTGAACCAGAGCAGATGACTTTCGATGCCTATTCGAATTGGTTTGCACACATCGCACCTAACAATAAAGTGGCCACTATTATTTCGTATTTGGAAGACCAAAAGCAGGGGCATCCTTTTGGCCACCAAGTCAAATTGCGCTTGCTTGACTTAAAAACGAAAAAAGTAAAAGACTTAACCGAGGCTTTTTATGGCGGGCAGGGTACGATCAATGTGCCTTCTTGGAGCCCAGATGGCAAGAAATTTGCCTATGTGCGCTACGCCTTGGAAGATTTATAAAAAGGGAGTAAATTCACAAAAAAACCTACTGAATATGAACAAAGATAGTCAAGCTTCGAGACGGAAGTTTTTAGAACAAATCGGGGCGACTAGCCTCGTGGCGGCTTCATCACCTTTCGCCTCTTTAGGCGCACAGCAAAAAGCGGAGGAGCGTATTTTAACCTATGAAAAACGCATCTCGGTGGGCGAAAAAATTCGCTTAGGAGTGATTGGTTTTGGGGTGCAAGGTCACTTTGACTTAGCCTCAGCTCTGAAAGTACCAGGGGTAGAATTAGCAGGGATCTGTGATTTATACACGGGCCGCATTGAAAATGCAAAAGAATTATACGGAAAGGATTTATATACGACACGCAATTATAAAGAATTATTAGACCGTTCGGATATCGACGCGGTGATCATCGCAACACATGATGTGTGGCACTCTAGAATTACGATAGACGCTTTGGCAAAAGGCAAACACGTCTACATCGAAAAACCCATGGTCTACAAAATAGACGAAGGCCCTAAGGTGATTGCAGCCCAAAAGAAATACGGTAAGGTCTTACAAGTAGGATCTCAGCGCGTGAGCAGCATCGGTTTAGCGAAAGCTAAAGAGATGTTAGCGGCAGGGGAAATCGGAAAATTGAATATGGTGAACGCGGTATATGACCGCCAAAGCTCCATCGGTGCTTGGCAATATACCATCCCTAAGGACGCAGATGCTTCTACGTGTGATTGGAATCGATTCATCGAGGCAACAGCTAAAATGGAATTCGATGCAAAGAAATTTTTCTGGTGGCGCGCCTTTAAAGAAGTAGGAACCGGCGTTGCGGGGGATTTGTTTATCCACTTGTTGTCAGGAACGCACTTCATGACAAATTCAAAAGGCCCTGAAACCATCTTCTCGACAGGTCAATTTAGTCATTGGAATGATGGACGTAATTTACCGGATGTAATGTCTGGGGTGATGCAATACGGTAACACGGCGGAGCATCCTGCGTTCCAATTAACCTTACAAGTGAATTTTGTTAGCGGAACAGGCGGACAAGAAGTGATTCGTTTGATCGGTTCGGAAGGGGTGATGGATGTAAAAGGAAATACGATTTCTGTGAAGCATAGCATCATGCCGGAAGCTCCTGGATTCGGGGGTTATGATTCCGTGTTTACGCTTCCTAAAAGTTTGCAGGAAGAAATGACACGAGAATACAATGCGAAATGGACAGAGGCACAACGTAAAAGACCGATCAAAGAGGATGTCATTTTTAAGGCGCCTCCAGGATACGATGAGCATGTGGATCACTTCACAAACTTCTTTGATGCAATCCGCAATGGAACAAGCGTGGTAGAAGATGCGACGTTTGGTTTTAGAGCGGCTGCACCTGCTCTAGCTTGTAATGAAAGTTATTTCAACAAGAAAATTATTCAGTGGGATCCAGTGAATATGAAATTGAAATAAGATGAAGAGAATGTTTGTTTGGGTTTTTATGGGGTTACTTAGTCAGGCTGTTTTAGGACAAAAGACGACCCATAAGCGCCCAAACATCATTTTCATCATGTCAGATGACCATGCTTATCAGGCCATTTCAGCCTATGATAAGCGCTTGCTTTCTACCCCTAACATTGACCGCATTGCGAAGTCAGGCATTTTGTTTACGAATGCTAGCGTAACAAATTCCATTTGTGCGCCGAGTCGGGCGACCATCTTGACGGGGAAACATTCACACCTAAATGGGAAAGTGGATAACCATTTTCCATTCGACACGGCTAACAGGACTTTTCCACAAATCTTACAATCCAATGGCTACCAGACGGCGATGTTTGGTAAGCTGCATTTTGGGAATACCCCGAAAGGCTTTGATCAGTTTAAGATTCTTCCAGATCAAGGAAATTATTATAATCCTGATTTTATCACAAAGAAGGAAGGTAATATCAAGGTAACGGGTTATGTTACTGATATTATTACAGATATGACCCTAGATTGGCTAGGAAAGGAACGCTCCCCGGATAAACCGTTTTTATTGATGTATTTGCACAAGGCGCCCCATCGATCTTGGTTGATGGCGGAACGGCATTTGGACGAAATGACTCAAAAAACGTATTCAGAACCGAAGACGCTTTTCGATGATTATGCGGGACGAACCTCACCAGCTAAAGAGGCAGAGATGAATATCTTAACCAGTATGGGTTGGGCTGGAGATAACAAGATTTACCCTGCTACGATGGACTCGCTGAAGATTCCAGAAATTGGTTTTGATAAAAGGCGATTTAATGCGGAAATGGGGCGCTTAAATCCGAGTCAAAAAGCGAATTTTGATCGGGTATATGATCGAATCAATGCAGAGTTCAAGAAAGCTTATCCGAGTATGACGGATCAAGATAAAATGCGTTGGAAATTTCAACGCTATATGCAAGATTACCTAGGAACATTGCGTGCGGTGGATGAGAATGTGGGTCGATTATTGGATTATTTGGAAGCTAATAAGCTGATGGAGAACACCCTCATCGTGTATACATCCGATCAAGGATTTTACTTAGGGGAACATGGCTGGTTCGATAAACGCTTTGTATATGATGAGTCTTTTAAAACGCCTTTATTAGTTTCTTGGCCGGGCCATATTCAGGCAGGCCAGCGTTCAGATGCGTTAGTCCAAAACCTTGATTTTGCCCAAACCTTTCTCGATGCGGCCGGTGTTCGGGCACCAGGAGATATGCAGGGTCAAAGCTTAATCCCTTTGATGACAGGAAAGCCTTGGAAGCGAGATGCGGTTTATTACCACTACTACGAGTATCCTGCAGAGCATATGGTCAATCGCCATTATGCGATTGTAACTAAAAAGTATAAATTGATTCATTACTATTTTAAAGCAGGGGAGTGGGAGTTAATCGATCGCGAAAGAGATCCGTTGGAGCTAAAGAATCTGTATAATGACCCCGCTTATGCCTCCATTCGTAAGACATTGCATAAAGAATTAGAGGCACTTCGAGTTAAATACAAAGACAATACCACTATCAGTGACGGCTATGTCGATCGCTTTCTACAGGATGCGGCTGCGGGGAAGGTCTATGGGGTGCCTAAAGAAAAGGCCGCTGAAATGAAGGCTAAACGCCAAAAATAATGCCATTCATAGGTGGTATTTGCCGTTGAGTAAAAGTTTGCTTCCACCTATGGTCATTTCCGTAATTTTATAATCCTATGGAAAATCAAATCGTTCAACTTATCCACGAGCCTGCACAATTAGAGCAATTGTACCGTTCTAATCCGGCGAATTTCAGGCGTGCTTTTCAATCGGTCTATCCGCAAATTTCATCCGAAGTGACCGCACAAATTTGGAAGGAACGCTTAGCAGTTTCCACTACCTCTTGGGGGTCTACAGGGGATTGGACTTTGCTTGCAATCATCGCAGCCATAGTCGCATTTTTAATGCAAATGCCCGATCTATTTTCGATATCTCATGATCTGTATTTCCCTCGAAATATGTCTTTCATCGTAATACCGGGGATCGGAGCTTATTTTGCGTACAAGCAAGGGTTATCAATACGTGATTTAGCCTGGCCTTTGTCTATTTTAGTCGCATCCATTGTTTACATAAACTTGCTACCAGAGGGAAGCACAACGCTTCTATTAACTTGTTTGCACATTCCTATTTTACTCTGGTTAGTGGTGGGGTATATTTTTGCTGGAAATGATTCGGCGAAGCGAATGGAATTTTTGCGCTACCACGGGGATTTAGTTTTGATGACGGAAGTTATCGGACTAGCGGGAGGACTGTTTACGGGTTTAACTCTTAATTTATTTAAACTGATTGATATCGATATTGAGGATTATTATTTCCGCTATTTAGTGCTTTCTATCTTACCATCTGTGCCGCTTTTCGCTACCTTTTTAGTCCGTCAAAACGCCAGCCTAGTCAGCAAAATTTCCCCTGTGATCGCGCGCATATTTACGCCCATCGTTACGATTACCCTAGTGTTGTTTTTAGGGGCGGTTTTATTCACCGGAAAAGATCCCTACAATGACCGTGAATTCTTGTTAGTGTTTAATGGAATTTTGATCGCTGTGATGGCCTTGATTTTGTTCTCTTTAGGGGAGGCGACGAAAGTAAATGCATCGCGGGTACATCAATATTTTTTATTCGCCTTAGCGCTGGTTGCGATCATCGATAATGGCATCGCGCTATCGGCGATCGGGTACCGACTTGTGGAATTTGGCATCACGCCTAACCGTTTAGTTGTTCTGGGGAGCAATGCCCTAATTATGGTGCATTTAATACTGGCTACGAAAAAGTTGTTGGGTTTTTTAAAGGGACAGAATTCCATCGAAGAAGTCGAAGGTAGTTTGACAGCTTATTTGCCTATCTATGCGATTTGGGCAGCGATTGTGAGTTTTGTATTCCCACTTGTATTTCAGTTTGCTTAATAATTCCGATGTATCATCTTAATTTTGCTGTATGAAAAAGCTTCTATTTCTGTTCTTTTTGGCGTCCTTCAGTGCCGCTGCTCAAAGCAAGCCAGCGGGAAAGCTCGACGTATCTAAACCTGTTTTGGTCCTAGAAACATCTTGTGGGACTTGTAATTTTGATATGCCAGGGAAGGAGTGTTTCCTCGCCTTGAAATACGAAGGGAAAGCCTATGCGGTAGAAGGTACCGGACTAGATGATCACGGAGATGCGCATGAAGAAAAGGGATTTTGCATGGCTGTTCGCAAGGCCAAAGTGCAAGGCAGCCTAAAGGGGGATAAATTCGTGGTGACTTATTTTGAGCTGTTAAAGCCTTAAGCCACAATATACCTCCGACCTATTCCGAATAAAATGCTGTTGGCAATCGTCGCACAACCTACGATAATGATCGCCATGGTGAATGGAGTTCCATCAAAAAGCAAGCCTACTAAAGTCGCACAAATTGCGCCCCAAGCCATCTGAATCGAGCCTAGCATCGCGGAGGCAGTCCCAGCCCCTTTGTGGAATGGGCGCAAGGCCAGCGTAGCCACATTAGGGAAATTGAATCCTTGGCAGCCCATAATCAAGAAGAGTATGGCAATGTTTACTTCCATGCTTAGCCAGTTCAATTTTGATAGGACGGATAAAAGTAATCCGAGCATTAATTGTGTAGGAAGAGTCACTTTCAAAATTTGTAAGCTCGTGTATTTGCGTAGAAAAACTCTATTCAGCTGACTTGCAGAGATAATTCCTGACGCCACGATGGCAAAAATGAACCCAAATTTAGATTCATCCACCCCATAAAAAGTTAAGAATGTCAAAGGTGCTCCGGCCACATAAGTGAAAATACTTCCTGCACCTATTGCGCCTGTGAAGGCGAAAACCAAATATTCTTTTTCCTTGAACAAGGCTCTATAAGCCTTTACTACTGTGTTAACGCGGAAGGGGCCACCGTGTTCGCGGTTGGTCTTTTCAGGTAACCAAGATTTGATCAAGAAAATGATAACGGTTAGGATGAAAGCTAGCACTAAAAAGATGGCCTTCCAGCTGGCGATAGTTAACAACAGACTACCTAGTGAAGGCGCTAAAATAGGAGAAACTCCTAGGATTAATATCATCAACGACATGACTTTTGGCCGTTCTTTTTCCTCGAATGTTTCTCGAATGACTGCATTAGGCGCTACCATTCCCACGCTACCACCTAATGCTTGAAATAAGCGAAATACGACGAGCATTTCCACCGAAGTAGCGAAAGCACAGGCAATGGAGCTCAGTACATAGAGTGATAAACCGATGTAAAGCACATTTTTCCGCCCAAAATGATCGAGTAGTGGGCCACTCATTAATTGGCCTAAACAAATCCCGAAAAAGAAGCTGGAAAGCGTGTAGCCCATCTCCTCTTGGGAGCATTGCAATACCGCAGCAATGTTTTTAAATGCAGGCAGATACATGTCGATGGACAAGGGTCCAATGGCAGACAAGATTCCCAGAATTAAGATAATTTTAGTGCGACTCGCAGAATAAGGCATTAGAGCGGGGTGTATTTTTGAAAAGGCAAAGGTACGCCCAATATTCCTAAATTAATACCCCCGCGCTTGCTTGTAAAGCATAGATAGCCTTAAATAGGTAGGCTTTTAGCTCGGTTAATTTTTCTGCCGCCTCCATCGCTTTGGTCTCCCGACTGTTAATTAAAAACAAGGATGATTCCCCTTGTTCAAAGCGGGCTTCTTCTGCCTTTACTAAGGCTTGGTAGTTTAAAACGGCTTTCTGTTGTGTGTTAATCTGCTTTTTTAAGGCTTCTACTTCGTTAAAATACGAACTCACTTTCACTTGAATTTGTTGCTTTTTTTGGGCTAGATTAAGCGACTCTTCTTGAATTTTTAGTTTAGCAAGTTGGTAATCTGCTCTCCCCTTAGATAAGCGAAGCGGCATTTCAAACTTGATCCCGTATTGGTAATTATTCTCAAATAGTGGGCGTACTTCCACACTAGGTGTCAGGCCTTTGCTTAAGGCATTGTAAGTGAAATCAAGTTTCGGTAATAAGCTTTGGAACTTTAACTTTCTCTCCACCTGCAGACCTTCAATTTTAAATTGATAGGCACTTAAATCGGGGTGATTTGCATAGGCCTTCTCTAAGAGCGAGTTTAAATTTAGGTCAAACTCTGCTATCCAAGCGAACTCGTTCACCACCTCAGCAGGCTGTACCTCTGCTGACAACTCTTGCGGGGTATTATTTTCTTGCCATAAATAGACCGAAAGGGAAAGACGGGAATTCTCTCTTTCCACAAATTTTTGCTGATACAGATTCTCGAAATACTGTTGCTGAGTTATGGCTTCCACCGTATCTACAGCTGGCCTTTCTCCTAGTTCTACGCTTTGTTTCACAAAGGAAACACGCGCCGTTGCGATTTGAAGATTTTGATTCACAATCCGTAAAACGCGCACGCTTTTTACCCAATTCCAATAGGAGGCCATCGCATCCGAAAAAAGGTCGTTAAGAATGCTTCTTTGCTCTTGAAGCGCCATTTTATTCATCAGCTTAGCTTGCTGAAGGCTGGCTCTTCGCTGGTCCATTACCAGGTTCTTCGCTAAGGGTACAGTGATACCGATGTAACTAGTTTCCCCTAGTGTTTGGTCCGGATTTACCCGCGAACCTCGTAGGTTTTCGATACCCGAATTTAACTCAATTCCATACCAGGTGGGAATACTTAATTCTGGTGCGTTGTAGGTATAATAATTTTTCCCGTCAAAGGTTTTTTGCGTGCTGTAATGGCTCAGAATCGGGTCAAAGCCCCCTCTCGCCTGAAGAATTTGTGCCTCTGATTTTTGAACACCGATACTCGCCTGCTTCGCTAAGGGATGGTAGGTTTGTACGATTTTGAGAAAGGCTTCCGGATATAATACGGGCGTCTGCGCTATACTGGCAAAGCTCAGAAATAAGCAGATAAATAGACTATTTTTCATCCTTTTTTACCGTATAGAAATCAGCTGGGAATCCATTGATATTTCGCCATAGTTCGTACCATAGTGGCACATCATTTAACAAGGTAATTCCTTGCGCTCCTGCGCCCATCTTAATTTGCTTAGGCCATTTCTTGTCTTTCGGATCTTCCACCACAATCACGCGGAACATACCTTTGTCATCGATGTTATTTTCTACCGCTCGGATCTTTCCAGGGAAGGTTCCAAAGCTTTGGTCTGGCCATCCTCCTGCAAAAATAATCGCTGGGAAACCATCAAAAATGAATCGAACACTTTGTCCAGGAACAACAAGTGGTAAATCTACTGGTCTAACATACATTTCCACAGCATAGTCCGTGTTTTTAGGAACGATGGTTAATAACTCCTCTCCATCTTTTAGAAGTTCCCCAATACCTGCTTTTTTCGCGTTAATTATCTGACCATTCTGAGGGGCTAAGATATAGTACATACCGTCTCGAATCGTATAACTCGCTACTTGATTTTCTAATTTAGCGATATCCCCTTTTCCGGTCTCAATCATCCCCAAGCTTTGGAATTTTTCTCCCTCTGCTTTGTTTATTTTTTCGCTGTACTCTTGATCTACACCCCGTAATTCAATTTTCGTATTTTGAATTTCCTGCAGTGTTTGATTTACTTTATTTTCTGAAATAGTTTTCTTCGCTAACGAGTTCTGCATCGCTGCATTTCTTTGCTGGAATTGCGTCTGCGAAATCAAACCCTTTTTAAACATTTCTTGGTTTCGTTCAAACTGGTCTTTTACTAAGTTGTACTCATTCGAAGCCGCCTCTAGTTCAGATTTTTCACCCGTTAACTTTTGCTGTAATTGGGTTATTTTGTTCGTTAACTGATCTTGCTTTAGGGTCCTTGAAGTTCGCAAATTGTTAATTTGATCCTCCGTCGCTTGCACCTTTTGTTCATAATAGGTAACCGTCCCCTTTTTTGCATTTACCTGTTCTTGTGTCCTAAGAATCAATTTAGGGTCTAAATATTCCGCCTTGATCTCGGATATTTTAGCTAGGGTATCTCCTTGCTTAACGAAATCCCCTTCCTTTACCCACCACCGATTAATTTTACCAGCAATAGGGCTATAAATCTTCTGGGGTTTTTGTTCTTGGAAAAGACTCGTAATCTGTCCTTTCGAACGGATATTTTGCGTCCAAGGAAGGAAAAGTATACCTAGTATAATTAGGCCTAATCCGATTAACCAAGGTCTCGTAGCTGGCCCTTTCCCGCGCAGGTAAATCTGATTAAATGACTTAAACTTTTCCATGATCGAAGACCAATTTTTTATTGAATCCTATAGACTCGTTAGTAGAAATAATAACAGTAACGTCTGATTTTTTTAGTAAGAAATCCCGTAAATTTTCAGCTAATGCGGCATCCAATCCATTCCATGGATTTTCTAATAAAAGCAAACGTTTGTCTCCACACAGCGCACGCAGTAAGAGAATCTTTTTAATGATGGTTTGTGGCGTTTTCTTACCTAGTGGTTCAATTTCGGTATCAAAACCTTGCGGAAAATGATTTAAGAAATCAGCAAAACCTAAGTTATTTGCCGTTTCTAAAATGAGAGATGGATTAATATCCTTATTCCCTAAACTAATATTTTCCCAAACCGTACCATCAAATATTTCTTGTGCTTGAAGGAGTATACCTGTGTGTTTTCTTAGGCTATCAAAGCTGTAGTTCTTTATCGGCACCTTGTTGATTAATAAGGTTCCTTTAAAATCAGGGTAGTTACCCGTTAAAATCCGCATGAAAATGGACTTTCCTGAACCTGCTGGGCCCGTAATTTGGATTTTCTCTCCTGCTTCAATATGTAGATTTAAGGAATCTAATACGGGTTTACCTGCCTCAAATTCAAAACTAAAGTTTTTCATTTCGATTTTTAATCCCGTTTGTGTTTTAAGCTCTAAATCACCACTGCTGTCAATTGGGCTATCGGTAACGCTGCCTAATTTTTCTAAACCAGTAATAACATCGTAGGCACTATCTAAGCTGGTGATTAATTTTTCTACCGCTCCGATGACTAACATGATAACAATTTCTGCAGCTACGAATTCCCCAATGTTTAATTGCTGATTAATTAACAAATAAGAACCTAAGGTGAGCATTAGGGTCGTTAAGGCAATCTTAAAAAACAGGAGGGATTTGTATTGAAAAAGCAAAACATGAAAGTGATTCGTTCTTGCAGCTAGGTAGCCCATCACGCTGGAATCAGTTCGCTTTAAGTTCAAATCGGAGCCTTGGCTAAATTTGAATGTTTTAATGGTGCGGGCAATCTCACCAAAAAATCCAGCTACTTCGTATTTATAATTTGATTCCTCGATACTTGTTTCGATTCCTTTTTCAGAAGTGTAATACAAAATCACCCCTAATAGCACTAATAAGATTACGCCTAAAATGATGAAAAGAGGATGATAAAGAGACAAAAGGACGATTCCAAAAAGAATTTGAACCGTCGCTACCGGAATATCTAATAACAACTTCGCAAAGCCCTTTTGAATATTCAATGAGTCGAAAAAACGATTGACCTTTTCTGGAATATGGTATTTATCCATTTGCTTTAAATCCAGTTGAGGGATTTTATCTGCAAATTCAAAGGCGTAATGTGCAAAAACTTTTTGCTGAATCGATTCGATGATTTTCATCTGATTGATTTGGAATAATCCCATCAGAAAAACCCCTAAAACCACTAGAAAAATCAAAACATAAATGGAGGTGACCATGGTAGCACCCATGACCAAGCCTATGATAGTTTGAACGCCTAAGGGCATACTTAAATTGACAATACCGCCTAGAATAGAGAATAAATAAATCGATCGTATTTCCTTATCATGATCTTTAATCAGCGATTGGATTCTCTTTAGCGGACTTATTTTTTGCATGTCATCTATTTTTCTGTTGCAAAACTATATATACTTTTTTGATTAATAGTAATACTATTATTAATTAGTGTTAAAGTGGATTTTGTGTTGCTAAATCTATTGCTACTTTTGTCTCCTTAGTTGTATTAAAATAACAATGAATCACTCACTAAGTTTTAAAGTTAACGAAAAGATTTACTTGCGAGATCCTGAAGGCACAGAACTTGGCAAGAAAATTGTCAAGAACGCGATCGATTTGATTTATCGGTTGGGTTTTGAGCATTTTACGTTCAAAAAACTGGCTAAAGAGATGAATACAACGGAGGCGACCATCTACCGTTATTTTGAGAATAAGCACCGTCTTTTACTCTATATCTTGAACTGGTATTGGTCGTATTTGGAATTTTTAGTAGTGTTTCAGTTGCCTTCCTTAGTTGATTCAAATGCAAAGTTGATTCGCTTGATTGAGCTTTTAACGCATCCCTTGCCGGAGAGTGAAGGCCAGACAGATTACAATAAAAACTATTTGCATCAGATTGTTATTTCAGAAAGTAGTAAAGTCTATTTAGTAAAAGAGGTAAAAGAAATCAACGAAAATGCTGTTTTTAAGCCCTATAAAGACCTTTGCGCTCGTATTTCAGAAATCATTCAATTGCATAATCCTGCTTATGCCTATCCACATTCTCTCAGTAGTACCTTGATAGAAACAGCGCATTCGCAGCTGTTTTTCAGCCAACACCTGCCTAAGTTAACGGATGCGGGTAAAGAAGATAACACTGTATTTGTGGAGCGTTATTTGACGGATTTATTGTTTAAATCTTTGCAGGCTTAGCGTAGAATTTTTTAGCTTTATTCCATGATAAAGCAAATCTCCCTTTTACTTCTGTTTTCATTCTCTGTGCAGGCCCTCGATAAGCCGGCCTATGTTTTGTATAACGCTCAAGGCAAAAAGGTCACCTATGCAAAGATGCTCAAGGATCTGCGCACGCAAGATGTGGTCTTGATAGGGGAGTTGCATAATAATCCCATCAGCCATTGGTTAGAATTAGAGATTACGCAGGCCTTAGCGGAAAAACGTCAGTTGGTTCTAGGGGCAGAGATGTTTGAACGGGATAATCAGGTCGCTTTAACGAATTATTTGCTGGGAAAAATTACGGCGAAGGGCTTGGATTCGTCGGCTCGTCTTTGGAAGAATTACAAAACGGATTATGCTCCTTTAGTTCATTTTGCCAAAGAGAAAAACCTCCCTTTCATCGCCACTAATGTGCCTCGTAAATATGCGAGTTCAGTCGCTCGAGGAGGTTTTGAAAGTTTATCTACTCTGCCTGCAGAAGAAAAAGCATGGATCGCACCACTGCCTATCGCTTATGATGCAAATTTGCCAGGCTACCAAAAAATGCTAACCATGATGGGCGAACATACTTCCCCTAATATGCCCAAAGCGCAAGCTTTGAAAGACGCGACGATGGCTTATTTTATTTTCTCGAACTGGACTCCGGGCTCTCTTTTTATCCATTATAACGGGTCCTATCACTCAGAATATTATGAGGGAATTTCTTGGTATTTAAAGCGTTCGAAAGCAGACATTAAGATCGCTACAATCGCCACCGTTTCCCAAAAAGAGATCGATTTCCTTCTCCCAGAGCACCTTTCAAAAGCAGATTACATCATCTGTGTGGAGGACGATATGACGGGGACGTATTAATTATCTGTCCTAAAAGGCGAGGCCGGTAAGCCTTCTACATTGATTAAATTCGCTCCCTCTGGATTATCTGCCCACCCATAGCGAACAAACATCGGCTCTGCCACCTCATCGCTCCAAACCACTACTGTATTTCGCTCGATGATCGCTTTTGCCCATACAAACTTTTTGTCTTTACCCGCAATTGCGAAATACGTCAGCTCGTCTTCGTCCGTTTTGTTAATGGCAAGACCGCTTCCGGTTTCGCGGAAACGAATGCGAATTCGATTGCCTTCGATGGCGTTAGATTCATAGATGGGTCCAGAAGAAACGATGTTTTCGCCGTAGGCTATTTTTCTCGCGGCAAGTGCGAGTCTTTCGCCGATCGGTTTCTTCGTCAAGGGATGAATGTCATTCCATTCGCCTAGATCTAAGGTCACGGCCATTGCGCTACGAGGAATGCTTAGACCCTTTAACTGACCCTCCCGCAAGACAGCCATATTACTTTCCGAAGGCAGGAAATTGCGGTCCTGAAAACCGGGTAATTGTACATATAAAAAGGGAAGATCGGGTTGCTTGAATTTGGTTCGCCAGTCTTTCGCCAAGGTAGGTAAAAGCTGCTCATACACCTGCGGCTTTCCTACATTGGATTCCCCTTGGTACCATACAAATCCCTTTAAAGTATAAGCGGTAAAAGGTGCAATCATTGCATTGAATAAGGCGGTAGGGGTATAGGCGGAAGGGGCAGGTTTTTCTACCACTGGAGGGAACACTTCGCCCACTTTGTATTCCCAATCTCCTTGAAGATCGATGCTTCGATCACCTACGATCATTTCATATCTTTTGTCCGGAACAAATCCACCTTTGCCGGCGGTATTCGTCACCCTTATCACCACTAAATTTTTGCCTGCTTTTAGTAATCCATTTTTCACCATATACCTACGAGGCGGATATTGATAAGTCACATTTCCTACCTGCTCGCCATTCACAAATACTTGATCTGCGTCGACGATTCGCCCCATGAATAGTTTAGCAGGCGCCCCTGCGAGAGACGCCGGAATCTCGATTTCCCGTCTGAACCAAACAACCCCATTCAAGTCTCGTAAGCCTTGGTCTTCCCAAAAACCAGGAATAGCATAACGCTTCCACCCTTTAGGCAAATAGGCCGGACTAGCCCACTTTTCAAACAAGCCACGGTCCGCGGATTTTTTCGCAGATGGTGCCGTTACTACTACTTTCGAAGTGTCTTTTACATAGGCTGGAAACTCTTTTAATCCTTCTTCGCTGATCCAAGACTCGATGGGAGTCCCTCCCACGCTGGAGTTTATAATTCCGATGGGCACTTGGTATTTTGCATATAAATCCCTTGCGAAAAAATAGGAAACGGATCCCATTAATAATACGTTTTCAGGGTTTACTGGAAGCCAAGAACTCGCAGGCAAATCTTGCTTAACATCTATCTTAGAAATGGCCGTAGGAATAAAGAAATTTCGAATTTGTGGGTAATTCGCGGAGGCAATATCTGTGGAATATTTTTCTTTTACTCGCTCCATGTTGAGGACCATATTCGATTGCCCTGAACAGAGCCACACATCCCCGAAAAGTACATCTTGCAAACGGATCTCATTGACTAGAATCTCATAGGGACCTCCGGCTGGAGTAGCAGGAAGTGTAGCAGACCAGTTGCCCATTGCGTCTGCAGAAGTACGAATCTTTTTCCCTTTAAAGCTTACTGTCACTTTTTCTCCGGGATTAGCCCAGCCCCAAATTTTCACGGGAATATCCCGCTGAAGCACCATGCCGTTACTGACAAGTGAAGGGAGTTTAACGTCCGCAAAAGCACTAAAGCTGAGTAGTAAAAAGAGCAGTTTTTTCATAGAGGTCTAGATTGTAAAACGAAGATAAGCAATTTTGGGAAGGATGACCTGACCTGATAAATCCATGTAACCTATTGTTATTCAATGAAAATCTATATTCCTTGTAGAAAATTCTAAACCTACATGAAAAAATTAGCGCTTTTATCTTTAGCGGGAATGCTGACGCTTTCTGTTTTGGCGTCCTTTCATTCCATCTCCACTCGCACCACCTTACTAGATACACTGAAGATTCCAGATGGGGTAGACCCGAATGATGAGAACTGGAAAGGGATTGATTTAGCGCCAAAAGCTCCAGTTCAACCCTTATCGATCGATGAGCAATTAAAGAAATTTTTATTGCCAAATGGCTATCAAATGCAACCTGTTTTAACGGAGCCGCAGATTCAGCAGCCCGCAGAAATTGTGTTTGATGGGAATGGGCGAATGTATGTTTTGGAACTTAGATCATATATGTTAGATGCGGATTCCAAAAACGAACTAGAACCAATCAGCCGTATTTCTCGCTGGGAAGACAAAAATAACGATGGGATTTATGAGACTGGAACGGCTTTCGTGGACGGATTAATCTTCCCGCGTTTCGTCTTGCCTTATGGCAAAAATAGCATTTTGACGATGGAGTCTGACCAAGACAATATCTACAAATACACGGACACGAATGGTGATGGCAAAGCGGACAAAAAAGAGTTTTTCACGAACAAATACGGCCGATCGGGTAACGTAGAACACCAGCAAGCCTTCTTATTTTATGGCATGGATAACTGGCTTTACTCTACTTATAATGCTTTCCGCATCCGCGAAACGCCTAACGGTATCATCCGTGAAAAAACGGGGGCAAACCGTGCCCAGTGGGGAATTACGCAGGATGATGATGGAAAATTATACTTTCAAGGCGGCGCGTCAGGCGTGCCATCCCACTTCCAATTCCCGATCCAATATGGCAATTTTGAGGTGCCTAACGAACTAGCACCAGGCTTCTTAATCCCTTACGGTGCGGCAGTAAAAGTAGCCGACATGCAAGGAGGAATGGACGAGATTCGCCAGCCAGACGGCTCTTTAAATCGTGTGACAGGATCTGCCGGAAATGATATTTTTCGAGGCGATCGTTTGCCAGCATCTTTGCGTGGTCAGCTCTTTTACGGAGAACCTGTGGCTAGAATTGTCCGCCAAATCAACCCGGTGAAGACGGAAGGTTTAA
>JBIIGE010000100.1:0-3925 GCA_044236555.1 Aquirufa sp. | reverse complement strand
CTGAACGCGGTTATTATTTCGATCTGCCACATACACATTTTCATCTGAGTCTACAAAAACACCTGTTGGCCAACGCAATTGGTTTGCGCCATCTCCTTCTCCGTTGCCTCCTGCTACTACAACTCCATCCGTTGCACCTGAAGCCCATTTCATTACACGGTGATTATTGTGGTCAGTCACATAGACATCATTATTTGCCGCTACAAATATCCCCCAAGGACCGCTTAATTGATTTAAGCTATTACCCCAGCCATTGCCTCCTGCAACAACCGTTCCAATGGTATCTCCTGGAGCCCATCGCGTTACTTTAGGATTGTCAGCCGATCCAACATAAACAGTCCCATTAGCCGTAACAAAAACTCCTAGCGGATCATTTAGTTGGTTGTTAGCTCCACCGCGACCCTTTCCTCCTGCAACAAGTTTTCCTGTACCTTTACTATCAAAAATTGCTTCATAATCTACCTCTTTAGTCGCAGTTCCTTTTAAATCAATATCAAATACCGCATCTCTTGCCGCTTTCTGAGATAAAGTTACCGTCAAACTAGTAGATCCAGATTCAGTAATACTAGATGCAGCTAAAGCAAAAGTGGCCGAAGGATCATCATCACTTTGATAATCTAATGAAACTGTATTAGTCAAAATAGAAGCATCCGCGACAGTTCCCACTACGTTAAATACAATTTTCTTAAGTTCCTCTATATTAGTGTCATTTAAGTTTCTAGTAGAAATCGTCAGTTTACCTGAAGAAGCGCCAGCTGGTATAGTAATGGTCTTCTTGTCTACAATGAATTTCGTAGTCTCACTAACAGTAGATCCCGTTGTATTAAATGTAATAGATATGGTTTTGCCTGAAACAATGCTCGTATAGGCTACTAAATCAACATCTTGAGTCGAGTTTTCCGTTATAAATGGAGCAGAAAATTTGAATGAGACCTCTGGAGCACTATCATTATCTGTAATAGTCAATGTTTTAGCTGATCCAGCTGCCACTGATCCATTTTGAACTAAAATAGGAGTTAAAACGACTGTTTCATCCACTTCATCACTTTCGTCTTCTACTGTATTGATTGTCACTTTACCCGTTGTAGAACCCGCTGGAATGATAATTTTAGGACCAAAATCTATCCGATTAACCTTTGAATATGCTTTTTCAGCTACAGCATCCGAATATTTTTCTGGATAATAAATATCGCCGTTTTCAGAAATGGTAAATCGCAAATCTTCGACACGGGAATTATTATTAGTAGTTAAATTAGACGTTAAGAATACAGGTGAAACTGGGTTGCCACCATTCGTAGCAGGAGTTGATGTAAACTTAATAATGTTATGCTTTTCAAAACTACCTCCAAGATCAACGTATAACTGGCCATCTTTACCTAATCTAAAAAAGTTTGTATACCATCCATTCCAAGAGTTTTTAGTAGAATTAAGACCGCTATAAACAAACGTTTCATTATCACTGGAAGTTGCAGAAGTATCTGCCACAGATTTTATAATAGAACCGCTATTGGAGTAAAATACAGAACCATCGCTAGCTATGTCAAAAGTGGTGACAAACCTATTTACGATTTTATGATAATTAGTTACTACAGCAGAAGGAGTAATTTTTCGAATGAAGCTATTAGTAAAACCACTTCCTTGATTTTGAACTAAAACATAGATGTTATTTTGTGCATCTATTTTGAGGTCACGAATAGTAGTAAATGTCGCATTAGTCCCTGTCCCATTTTTATTCGTATTTTCATTCACATTACCTGCTATAGTAGAGACAATGCCTGAAGGGGTAATCTTTCTAATTACATTTCGACCTCCGCCATCAACAAAATAAAAGTTCCCTTCTGAGTCTTTTTCCAAAAACTCCGGAGAAACTAACTCTGCATCTTCCCCTTTCCCGTCTTTTACGGATTGATTAGCTCCTCCAGCAAATGTAGAAACAACTCCAGCTGGATCTATTTTACGAATTCTATAATTGTTGTTGTCTGTCACATAAACATTCCCTTTGGAATCTATATTAACACCTCGATTGAATCCAAATTTAGCATCTGCGGCAATAGTAGCATCAGCAAAACCCTCTAAACCCCCAGCTAAAAAAGTCGTTTGTCCTAATTTCGAATAATCATACTTATAATCTTTTTGATCTGTAGCTGTACCCGAAAGGCGTAAATCAACGATAACATCACGTGTCGTTACTGCTGGAATGGTAGCTACCATATCTTTAGTTCCTGAAGTCTCGGGTATTACTGTGTTATCAATAGCTGAAATGGAAACAACTGACTCAGCAAATAAGGCATTAGAACCATTTATTAATTCATAAATATTTAGAACGCCATCATTATCCGTATCAGAATTTTCAACTGAAATTAATACCTTAACCGCTGTCCCAGTGGTGGTAGCATTAGATACCGTGTAAGAAAATTCAGCATAATCAATGCCAAACTCGCCTGCAGTTGGGACAAAAAGCACTTTTCTATCCGAATTAGTAACAAGCGCATTAACGGTTGTGATCTCTGTGCCTGTAGTTAAATCAGTGTTTAATTGATATAATTTACCTTTAGTCGCTAAACTTGAAATTTTGAACTCAGGACTAGATAGCGTAGACGCCGGAAACTGAATAATTGCGCTTTGATTTTTTAAAAGTAAGATCGAAGGGGCATTTGACTGTACCTCTCTTTTAACAGTCGGATCTAAATCCGCTTTTGTCACGTAGCGACTAGGACGAATAGAAAAATTACCAGATTTATCATCAATTGCGGTAGCACCTGTGAAAAAATTAACTCTTGAAGCACTAGCAACTTGAGTGCCTGATTGAGATGATGACCAAAAAGACTGTAATGAAAAATCTGTTGTACTTAGAGGTGAACCAAAAATAAATTTATTTTCAGCACTTAACTCATAAAACTTCAAAAGCTCTTGAAGTTCTTTTAGCGAAGGCAAGAACCAATCACCACTATTACCCTTTTTAACATTATAGGCAGCAATAAGACCGTTAAAGTTAGACGATCCACCTATAGCCGCCGTGTTAGCTCTACCTGTACCGATCTCAACACTTGTATTATTTAGTTCGTTTGCCCCAAATGTACTTTTAGGGTCTACACTAGACCCATTCCACTTACTTGGTGCAGATTCTAAATAGCGCCAGCCATTATCCCAATCTCCTTTATCATAATAGATAAAACCACCTCCTGGTCCCTTGGATCCAATAGGTAAAGTAGCTGGATTTTGGGCCAATGAAGACAGTGAGGCCAATAATGCAAGTAAAAAGGAGAATTTTTTCATAAAATATCATAAATATTCAATGTAAAGTTCACAATTTTAATAGTCAATAAAATATATGCATATATGATACATATAACCGTTAGATAAATAATTTATATCTTTTATAAATATAAAAACTAACTTTATTTGCGCTAAAATGGACAAAAATGAATAAAGGAATACTATTTTTTCTACTTTTATATAGCTTCATACTTAAAGCAGATAATCTGCGATTAGCGCTATTCGGAAGCGCAAACATTACCTATGCGAAACCCTATATTTATATTCTAGAAAAGACGCATTATAAAAAAATTAAACTACCAGAATTAACGGTATCCGATCCCGTCTATTTTAAATTCAGCGATTCTACTTTTTATAAGAAATTTGTCGCCACCGATTTTACACTTCATCAGATCAATAATAAGTTATTTATCACCCAAAATTTAGGTGGAATAGTCTATGAAGTTAGAGGGAATGAGCTCGTTCGAATTGATCATTCATTTGAGCATAAAATGCAGATTAATAGCCAGCATTTTGTGCATGATAATCGCATCTTCCGATTTGGCGGATATGGCTTTTGGTCTGCTCGAAATTTCTTCACTTATTTTGATGTAAATTCCAAAGAATGGGAGAACTATTCACCGGTTCAAGGCGATCAAATTCCGCCCGG
>JBIIGE010000099.1:0-3927 GCA_044236555.1 Aquirufa sp. | reverse complement strand
CCAAGGACCTGCCATAGAGATATGATCCGTTGTACACTTACCTTTGGCCTTAATTAACAATTTCAAACCTTTCAAATCAGAACCTTCCCAAGCTGCGAAAGGATCTAATAATTGTAAACGATCAGATGTAGGTGAAACTTTTACCTGTACAGCTGAACCATCTGCTGCAGGAGCTTGGTATCCTGCATCCTCTACATCGAAGCCTAATTTAGGCAATTCGTCTCCGGTAGGAGCATCTAATTTTACTTGTTCTCCTTTATCGTTTGTTAACGTATCTGTTAACGGATTGAAGGTTAAATCCCCCGCAATGGCTAAAGCTGTCACCATTTCCGGTGAAGCTACGAAAGCAAAAGTGTTCGGGTTACCATCCGCACGCTTCGCAAAGTTTCTGTTGAACGAGTGAACAATCGTGTTCTTCTCCCCTTTCTCAGCACCTGGACGAGCCCATTGACCGATACATGGTCCACAAGCGTTCGAAAATACCGTCGCACCGATCGAATCAAACGTAGAAATAAATCCATCACGTTCGATGGTATAGCGAACTAATTCCGAACCTGGTGTGATCGTGAATTGTGCTTTCGTCTTTAAACCTTTGGCAGCTACTTGCTTCGCTAAAGAAGCAGCGCGTGCGATATCTTCATAGGAAGAGTTTGTACATGAACCAATTAAACCAACTTCTACTTTCGTAGGCCAGCCGTTCTTCTCAGCCATTTCCTTCATTTTAGAAATAGGCGTAGCTAAATCTGGAGTAAATGGACCGTTTAAGTGTGGTTCTAATGCGTTTAAGTCGATTTCAATAACTTGATCGAAATATTTTTCTGGGTTAGCATAAACTTCAGGATCTGCTGTCAAGTGTTCTTTCACTCCATTAGCTAAAGCTGCCACATCCGCACGACCCGTAGACTCTAAATAACGAGCCATAGAATCATCGTAACCGAAAGTAGATGTGGTAGCACCGATTTCGGCACCCATATTACAGATGGTTCCTTTGCCTGTACATGACATAGAGGTTGCGCCTTCGCCGAAATATTCGACTACTGCACCTGTACCACCTTTCACTGTCAAAATACCCGCCACTTTAAGAATTACGTCTTTAGCTGAGGTCCAACCATTTAATTTACCTGTTAACTTAACACCAATTAGTTTAGGGAATTTCAATTCCCAAGCTAGACCTGCCATGACATCGCAAGCATCTGCTCCACCTACACCAATGGCGATCATACCTAAACCACCCGCGTTTACCGTGTGTGAGTCCGTACCGATCATCATTCCGCCTGGGAAAGCATAATTTTCCAATACTACTTGGTGAATAATACCAGCGCCTGGTTTCCAGAAACCAATACCATATTTGTCTGAAACAGACGATAAGAAGTCGTAAACCTCTTTATTTTTATCCACTGCTACTTTTAAATCGGTAGTAGAGGCCACTTTTGCTTCAATTAAGTGATCACAATGCACGGTAGAAGGAACGGCCACTTGTGGACGTCCTGCTTGCATAAATTGTAATAAAGCCATTTGAGCAGTTGCATCTTGCATTGCCACACGGTCTGGAGCAAAATCTACATAGGACGCACCTCTCGCATAAGCCGAAGTTGCGGTTCCTTCCCATAAATGGCTGTAAAGAATTTTTTCAGTTAACGTAAGCGGCTTACCTGTTAATGCACGAGCCGCAGCAATGCGAGCTGGCATGCGATCGTAAACTGCTTTAATCATTTCAATGTCAAAGGCCATGGTAAAAGTGTGGTAAAAATGTTTGGTAAAAAATGTTCACAAAATTAATAGATTAGGTTCAATTTTGCCACTATTTTAGGAGAACATTTCCTTTGTTAGGGAATTATTAACAACTTTGTTTTATTGCTTGATTTATCCTATTTATAATAGGACAATTTAAATATTTTTATTCCCTCTTCGCTTGAACCGTTTTAAAATATTCCTGATAATCGGATGTTTTTTTCATTTTTTTTCAAATGAAATTCAAGCGCAGTCCCCACTTCCCACCTCTGTAATAGACCTCGCGATACAACGAGCAGAGCTTCATGGTCAAGTCATGGGTTCTTTTAAAATGCGAATTAAAGTACAAGAAAAAGCCCGATTTACCCAAGTACTTGGTGCCGCAAAAAAGAGATTAGTTGAGAAAGAAGGTATTCAAGTGGGCCAATGGTATGGTAATCAGACCATCTCAGAGGTGCAGGTGGGTCATTTGAATCAACTGATTCATGGAATTGAATCGGTAGAGAGTTTTCAAAAGAAATATGTGAAGCCTACCTTATTTGTTTGGCCAGATTTTTACCAAGATTATGTGGGAACTTATTGTGTTTCCCCTTTGAATTACCAGGCAAAATCCTATTACCAATTTATTGATAAAGGAGATACGTTAGTGCAGGGCAAAAAGTGTTTTCAGTTTTATGTTAAACCAAAAATTAAACGAGATCGTCTGTTTACCGGTGTCATTACGTTGGATGAATTAGGTTGGTTAGTTCGCTTTACGGGGAGTGTATTTTCTGATGCAATTGATTATGAATTAGATTTACTACATCAGCCCTTTCTTGATAAGTGGATTCCGTTGAAAGGTCGCATTCGTTTGCGCGCAGGTCTCTTAGGGAATCACGGGGAATATATTTGGGAACAAGATGCCATTAGTCGTCCTCAGGAGTGGATGTATAATCCCGAATTATTCGTTGAGCCTAAGAAGCCGAAGGAAACACTAGCGATATCTATGCTCGCTTTCGATGAAACATTTGCAAATCAATTCCTTACTAATTTGCATGGCTCCTTACTTCGGAAGTGGAAACAAAGGCTGACATCAAATTTAGTGATGATTGATTCGGTCTATTATAAGGAGAAGCATGCCAAAGTATCACTCGATTCCTCTTTTTTTACCAATAATGCCTTACTAGAAAAAAAGGAACTTGTTATCGATAGCTTTCAAGTCAAGCCATTTAAGTTGACCCAATTGTTGTTAAGTAAGTCTTTCTACTTTGGGAAACTTAAAAGGGATTTTTACCCTTACGAGCTTTATTATAAATCCCCCGTTTTTGATTCTAATTTTAATGTGGCGGAGGGATTTGTCGCGAGTTCTGGTTTGGTATTTAGGAAGCGTTGGGCTCGCTATCATATGTTAGAGGCTGAACTGGTAGGCCGAAGAGCCTACGGGATTAATCGTAATTCAGGCTTTGTTCGTTTGCGCTATCGAGGGGACTCGTTTGATGTATCCCTTAGTAATGGGGATTTTGTGGCGCAATTCAATCCTGAAAATACGATCTCTCCAGAAATGAATACACTGGCTACTTTATTGTTGAAGAATAACCAGATGAAGATTTATCGTTCTAAGTTCACCACCTTTAACTTGTTGAAACGTTATTCTGCACGTTTCTTTTTGAAGGCATTAGTAGAATATTCAGAGCGTAGTCCCATGGATAATATATCGAGTTACCATTGGATTAATTTCAGGAATCGGGATTTCAGTTCAAATAATCCGAGTAATGCAGAGTATGTTCAAGAAGGTTTTTCAACGCATAAATCCTTTATTACACAGTTTCAAGTGGGATATAGACCATTTTTAACCCAAAGCTACCGTGCAAATACGCGCTTAACAGATTGGGGATCCTCTCCCCTTTTGTTAGCAAAATACCGAGCAGGTTGGCGAGGCGTAGCGGGTTCCTCTACAGATTTTGATCAAGTGGAGTTTTCCTATTTACATAATGTGGAGGTTAATCCGTGGATAAAAATGGGGTTATTGGTTAATGCGGGTACATTTTTTGGCAATAAGCCTAAATATTTTATTGATTACAAACACTACAATGGAACGTTAAATTTATTGCAGGCGGGTGAGATGTTAGCCTCCCATCGTTTAGTGGGTTATTATCAAAATTTCACTACTGGCGCAAATCAGCGTCTAAATGTGGATCATTATACCTACTCTACTGG
>JBIIGE010000043.1:0-14645 GCA_044236555.1 Aquirufa sp. | reverse complement strand
GTGATTTAAACACAGTATCTCTTCTTTATTTCTATCAACACGTCAAAGAACTCTTGTACTTCCTGTAAACCCTCCAAAGCAACCCGCTCTGGTGTGAATCTAATCACTTGATTTACTCTCAGTCTTGCCCTAAGAACCGTATGTTCCTAGCGATTGGGAGTGCAAAGATGTAGGATTAATTTATAATCTACAAACCTGCACTCTAATTTTTTTGTTTTTTTTCTAGTAGACGATGAATCCTAGACTATTTGAAGGATAAAATATAATTTTTCTGCTTTCCGTTTCCGATCAAAAGGAAAGACCCTTTGATTTTGTCGAAATTAAGAGGTGAGGCAGGGTCTGTTATTTTAACCTTGTTTACACTGATGGCGTTGCCTTGGATGGCTTTTCTAGCTTCACCTTTGGAAGAACAAATGAGATTTTCTGTTCCTACGCTGATGAGGTCGGTTAAGTTTTGGCATTCTGATAGTAAAGCAGACGAAACTTTGTACACGGGTAATTGTGCAATTAAAGCATCAGAGGCGTTACTTAATAGTTCTACTGCATCTTTAGAAAAGAGTAGGGCTGAAGCTTCAATCACTAAAGCACAAATTTCTGCGCCGTGAACACGGGTGGTTACTTCTTCGGCAATGGCCTTTTGTAAAATACGTAAGTGGGGTGCTTCCGCATGAGCGCGTTCCATTTCTTCGATTTGATCCTTCGTATACAAAGTAAATACACGGATAAGGCGAGGTACGTCAGCATCAGCTGCATTCAACCAAAATTGGTAGAATGCGAATGGGGATGTTTTGGCAGCATCTAGCCAAACATTGCCTGACTCAGATTTTCCAAACTTCGTGCCATCCGCTTTTGTTACTAAAGGAGTAGTTAATGCGAAAGCGGCACGCTCGGTTGCGTCTTCATCGTGGCCTTCTTTACGGCGGATGATTTCTGTCCCCGTGGTAATGTTACCCCACTGATCAGAACCACCCATTTGAAGGCGGACATTCTTTGTCTTATATAAATGGTAGAAATCGTATCCTTGTAATAATTGGTAAGAGAACTCAGTGAAAGAAATGCCAGTTTCGAGGCGCTTCTTAACGGAGTCTTTGGACATCATATAATTAACGGTTAGGAATTTTCCTGCTTCTCGTAGGAAACCTAAGAAACTGAATTCCTTAAACCAATCGTAATTATTCACTACTTCTGCCGAATTAGCGTCGCCGTGAAATTCTAAAAATTTCTCTAATTGTGCTTGAATACCCACTTGATTTGCACGAAGTGTGTCCTCTGAAAGGAAATCACGTTCTGCGGATTTTCCAGATGGATCCCCAATCATACCGGTTGCGCCACCCACTAAAGCGATAGGTTTATGACCCGCTAATTGAAAATGCTTTAAAAGCATGATTGCGGCTAAATTTCCAATGTGAAGACTCGGTGCAGTAGGATCGAAACCGATATAAGCCACCGTCATTTCTTTGGCTAACTGATCCTCTAAACCAGGAATCATATCGTGTAACATCCCTCTCCAACGTAATTCTTCAATGAAATTTGTCATAACTAATTGCTTTTTGCAAAAATACTAAATATCCTTCTTTTTAAATAATAAGGACGAATCCCCATAGCTCAGGAAGCGGTACTCGTTCGATAAGGCAGAATCGTATACCTTTTTCCAATCATCGCCAATCAATGCGGCGATTAAAACTAACAAGGTAGATTTAGGCTGGTGAAAATTCGTCACGATCCCGTCACAGAAATGCAACGGATAGCCTGGCATGATTAATAACTCGGTTTCTGCAACCCAATAGTCTACCTTACTATTCTTTATGTAGTTAAGCACTGCTTCTAGCGCCTCTTTGTTAGAAATTTGATTCGATCGTGTTTTATAGGCGAATTCCTTAGGAATCACGAGCACGTCCTCATTGATTGTTTTATTTTCAATTAGCCAAACGCCGCCCCAATATAAACTTTCCAATGCCCGCAAGGCCGTTGTTCCTACTGGAATATAGGGTCCTTGATGTGCTATCAACGTTTTAATCAATTCGGGTGTAAAGACTAATTGCTCCCTGTGCATTGGATGCTTGCTCACATCATCATCCTTGACAGGTAGAAATGTGCCAGCACCAACGTGCAAAGTGAGATAGGTTTTCTGAATGTTTCGGCGATCTATATCGGCTAAAACCTCTTCAGAAAAATGCAAACTAGCTGTGGGAGCTGCTACAGCACCTAGTTTTTCGGAAAATACAGTTTGGTATCGATCATTGTCGCTTAATTCTGTATCCCTTTCCATGTAGGGCGGTAAAGGGATTTTTCCAATTTCGTCTAAAATTTCGGCGAAACTTTGGTCAGTATTCCAACTAATGCGGATGTGATTTTCATCTCGATTCACCCACTCGAAAGTAAGAGCTTCTCTAGTTAATCGATCCCCTTCTTTCCATCTTTTCTTGTTGCCTACTAGGCATTCCCAAACAATTTCTGCTTTACTTTCCATCAGCTGCTCAGTGGGAGCGGCGTCTGAAATAGGATGTAAAAGAAAGAGTTCAATCGAGACACCGTTTTCCTTTACTAGGGGAATACGAGCGGGAATGACTTTGGTGTTATTGAAAATCAACAAAGCATTATCGGGCAAAAATTCGGCTAGATTTCGAAATGATTCATGCTGTATTTCACCTTCTTTGTAAACTAATAGCTTGGAATCGTGTCGATTAGTTAAGGGAAACTGGGCGATTTTAGATTCAGGCAATGGATAGTCAAAAGCCTGAATGGAAATATTCGGCATTTGAATGCTCATAGTTCCTCAATGAATTTAGGGCTGGTAATTAATCGTACAGGTAAATAGATGAGCCAAACCAAAAGGAAGACAATACCTAAGGACGGTAAATAGCTATAATCGGTTTGGTTAGTTCTTTCATCATTCAGCATTAGTAAGGCTCTAATCACTAAGATTAGGTAGGTATTAATTAGGGCCGGGAAAAAATGTAGCCAATTAATCAAGGTGCTTTTGATAGTCAGGTTTCCTTTTTCTGCAAAAACAGGAAGGATGATTGCCCATTTATCAGTCGGAATTTTATCAATGGCTTTGATTAAAAGTAATGCCAAAACATTCAATGTAGTAACGATGCCCGCAGTTAAATAGAATACCTCTTCTTTAGGAAGAAATCCGTCACCACGTCCTGTTTCACCGAAATGCACCGCGGTAGGATCAGGAAGTCCACGGTAAATAAATAACAAGGATAATCCGAACGCCACTATGGACAAAATTCGCCAAACTCGAGATGCAAAATGGTCTATCGACATAGTTGATTAAAATGTCTGCAAAATTAGTTTTGAAATTCATACCGACCTAATCTTTATTTCTATTATTTTTGTAAATAACCCTTATAAAATGGCAATCTACACAAAGAATGGTGACGGCGGATTTACGCGTTTAGCGGATGGTAAAGGATTGTCTAAATCCGATGCTCGGATGGATGCCATTGGCGATATCGATGAGCTTAATTGTCATATTGGTGCCTTAGTTTGCCAAATAGAACCGCATTTAGCCACTAAATTGCAAGCTATCCAGTCCAGCCTTTTTGTCTTAGGGGCTCACGTTGCCAGTGATTCAAAAGAATATTTGGGTAATATGAAGCTAATTTCCTTGCACGATATTGTGGCTATCGAGGAGATGATTGATGAAATAGATGGTAAAATAGCGCCGATGCGTTTCTTTATTTTACCTGGGGGACATCCCCTAATTGCCGCGGCTCAAATTACACGCACCGTATGTCGTCGTGCTGAGCGTAGTTTAATTCGTTGGGTTCAATTAGAAGAAAAAGAAGATTATGCGATTGCAATCGCTTATTTGAATAGATTATCAGATTACTTATTTATGATGTGCCGTTATTTACATCATTCATTAGATATCCCCGAGATACCTTGGAATTCCGGCAAGTAGAAACAAAACTTTATGCAAATTACCATTCAACAAACGCCTGCATCTCGATTAAGCGAGGTTGATTTCGGCAACTTACCTTTTGGCCGCATTTTTGCGGATCATATGCTCGTGGCAGAATACGCAGATGGATCCTGGAAGACTGTAAAAATTCAGCCTTATGGGCCTTTGACTTATCAACCAGCGATGATGTCCATCCATTATGGACAGTCTATTTTCGAGGGCATGAAGGCCTACCGCTCAAAGAAAGGGGAGGTATTGGTTTTTCGTCCAGAGGAGAATATGAAGCGATTTAATAAATCTGCGCTTCGCATGTGTATGCCAGAAGTACCGGAAGAGATTTTCTTAGGAGGTTTGAAGAAATTGATTGAATTGGATAATGCATGGGTACCAGAAAACGAAGGATGTTCCTTGTATATACGTCCTTTCATGTTTGCTACTGATGAGTACGTGGGAGTTTCTCCATCGACCACCTATAAGTTTATTATTTTTAATTGCCCGGTGGGGTCGTATTATACAAAGCCCTTGCGTGTTCGTGTAGAAACAGAATATATCCGCGCGGCGAAAGGTGGCGTTGGTTTTGCTAAGAATGCAGGAAACTACGGTGGCTCTTTGTATCCTACCATAGAAGCCAATAAAGCGGGTTATGATCAAATCATTTGGACCGATGCGGCGACACATCAATATGTGGAGGAAGCGGGAACGATGAATCTGCTATTTATCATTAACGGGGTACTCGTTACAGCTCCTACAGGAGATACAATCTTAGATGGTGTTACACGAAAATCGGTCATTCAGATTGCCAAAGACTGGGGTATAGAAGTACAAGAGCGTCTTTTGTCCGTGAAAGAATTAGTGGAAGGCATTAGCTCTGGAACCGTTACCGAGGCCTTCGGTGCCGGTACAGCAGCAGTTATTGCTCCTATCCAAACGATTGGTTTTGATGGAAAAGATTACGAATTGCCTGCGCGCAAAGAGTCTGATTTTTCGGCTAAGGTTTTCAATGAAATCAACCAAATTCGATTAGGCGAAATCGCCGATACTCGAGGTTGGATCTATAAAATTTAATTAGCGGCTTTAAAGCTAATTTTAATGCCCGGATCTTTAGATGTACTTACGTTCTCTAAATTGATTCGGGTATTTTTGTTTTTAGTCCAAAGTATACTTTTCCCCTTAGCCTCTGATGGGCCAAATTTGGCATCCAAATATTTTTTCCATTGATTAATTAAAGGTTGTACATCCTCGCTTGACTCTACAAATATGTCAAATATGATCTCCTCTAACTTATTTTGCTCATTCGGTAGGTAGCTGATGTCACTGAAGTTCAAATCAGTATCATCAAAATATAGTGTGTAGGATTTGCCTTTTTCCGGTTGAGATTCAGCTAACTCTAGGCTGTCATTTACTGAGCCTAAATCTTGACCCCAAATCGCATTTCTGACTACTTTATCTGGACTCAAAGTAAGTTTTTGAACCCATTCGCCACTATCATCCCATGCCGTTTGAATGGCTTCATTTTGAGCGCTCTCTTTCGTTTCGCTCTGTTTTTCTTGTGTGCAAGAATGCAAAATTACACCTACACTACTTAGAAAAATAAAGCTCACCAATGGAACGAATAGTTTATTTAACGGGTTTTTCATATAATTGCAGCGTCAGGTTGTGATTAATAGTGAATCAAAATTAAATGAATTTCGCCAATGATAATAAAAAATGTTATTTTTGGAAAAATTATCGCATTTACTGGTCTAAGGCCAACAAGATATATAAGATTATTAGTGGTTAGGTATTTTTAAAATGAGCCGATCTTTGATCGGCTTTTTTTTTAAAATTCCCTCCCGATGCTAACAAATAATCCTGATTTACCTCCATTCGCTACTGGCACACCCATTTTAAAGACAAAGTTATAGTAGGTAACAAAGTCAAAACCGAGGCCTGTTCCATAAATCCAGCGATTAGATAGTGTACTATTTGTTAATTCTGGCTCTGGCTGGTTTACGTAGGCGAAATCAAAGAAAACGGTCGGATAAACTGCAATGGGTACTTTATTGAATTGTTTGTAGGGAATAAATCGAATGGGGATTATTTTATTAATTAGCTGAAATTTGAATGTATTTTTTGATAACAAATATTGGGTCCCATTAATTACATTTAACTCATAACCTCTGACATTGTCTCCTCCATAACCCAGTGCTTGTAAGTTAGCAAATGGGATACTTCTGTTCTCTTGCGTATATTTAGCTTTCCACTCTGTAGAGAAAAAGAAACCTGATTTAAGATCTAAGAAATAAGCCGCCGCCGCTCGTACATCCCAGAAATTCATTCCATTGGGCCCCATTATTTGGGAATAATTATAGCCAAAATCTATTTTTCTTCCGCGCAAAGGATAGGCCGCATTATCTCTAAAATCATATGAGAAGGCATAGGTTAATTGTAGGAAATTTTGCTCGTTTAAACCTCTGTAAAAGTAATTGGGATTTAATTTAAGAACAGTATCAGTTACTACGGTATGGGAATACCTGAATTCTAAAAATTGAAAATCATAGAATTTGAATCTTTTTCGTAAGCTGAGTGCTGAAGCCCACCGTTCTCGAACTATTTTATCGCCAGATAAAATTTTTAACTTATCGAAATCGGTTTTATAGATAATATTGGTGGTGTTTGAATAACTGAGCGCAAGACCGAGGCCAATTGTTTTTTTACGATCTAAATAGGGGTTAGAATAACCTAATTCGACACGTTGACTGAATCCTGTCTCTGCCTTGAAGCTGAGCTTTTCATTCCGTCCCATAAAATTATTGTGAATTAGATGGGCACCATAAATGGTTCTGCCAAAGGAGTGCCCCTTCGACCACCATTCATTTAGATTTCTGTCAGCTAATTGAAATATAGGGTAGCCTAGCAAATACCATTGTTCCGAAAACTCATAGGTAACGACAACATGTTCTGGCTTGTTTTGGGTATAATCCCCCTTCACCAAAATGAATAAATTTGTATTCGTTAATTTACGTCTATTGAATTCTAATCTAGCCTCTAAATCAGCTACCTGAACGGTATCGCCTGAGTTTAAATCTAGTTCTCGTCTTAATATGGAGGCTTTGGTTTTCTCGTTACCTTTGAAGATCACACTGTCAATGATGACGTATTGTGCTCGAGCAGCTTCTTTTGAAAAAAAGCTGACAAAAAGAAACAGGACTAGACGACGGACATTCACCTCGCAATTTACGCATTTAGAGGGATTTATTCGTAAATGATCGTCTCCTCGCTGGCATACCAATTTTCGAAGTTTGCCTCGTATTTTTTCTCAATAGATGGCCGTTTAATCTTCATTGTAGGAGTCAAGCACTCATTTTCAATCGTCCAATCCTCTCGAACTACAATCATCTTTTTCAAATGTTCATAATTTTTTAATATTGGATTGACCTCTTCTTTTAGCTCTAGTAACGTATGGTTAATTTCTGAAGGCTCTTTCGATTTTGCGTGGGCACTTAAAACAACTAAGGCGATGGGTTGAGGTAAATTGACACCTACCACGCAAACTTGTTCGATGTATTCGTGCGTATTTAATTTATTTTCAATAGGTGCTGGAGCTACATAATGTCCTTTGGCTGTTTTAAAATTATCTTTAACGCGTCCCACAATGGAAAGAAATTTTTCTTCATCTAAGCGACCTTGATCCCCTGTTTTTAACCATCCGTCCTCTGTAAAAAGTTCTTTTGTTAAGGTAGGTTCTTTGTAATAACCTGACGATAGGTAAGGAGCACGCATTTGGATTTCTTGTGTTTCAGCATCTATCCTTGTTTCACAATCAAAATGAATTCTGCCAACGGTTCCCAATTTTATCTTTTCTCGTGGCATGAGGGTATTGAGTCCCATATTTTCTGTCATGCCATAGGCTTCTTGAATGAAGATTCCTAGTTTTTGAAACCAAGTGAGTAGTTCCGGTGTGATGGGAGCAGCTCCTGTTACGGCTAATATGTTTTGGTCTAAACCAAGTCCTTTTTGTATCTTTTTTCGAATGAATTTATTGAGTACGGGAATACTTAATAGTAAATCTAGTTTCTTTTGCCCTCCTATTTTCAATAGAATACCCTCTTGGAATTTGGACCAAATTCGAGGAACGGCTAGGAAATGAGTAGGACGCGCGCTAGCTAAATTTTGGGAGAAAGTGTCTAGGTTTTCGACAAAATGGATAGTTCCTCCAGCGGCAGTGGCCGCAAATTCGACAAAGTTTCGCTCGGCAATATGGCAAAGTGGTAAATAGGAAATAAAACGAGTGCCTAGGGTGTCTAACAGAGCGATTTTTCTCGCCATGTTGATGCCTGCCTCAATTCCGCCATTATTTATCATTACACCTTTAGGCATTCCAGTGGTACCTGAGGTATAAACGATGGTCGAAATGTCAGTCGGACTAGGGGTAGGAATGGATTGAATCTCAGTCGTAGTTTGAAGTATTTCAGTCCATTGATAGCCTGTCTTTTCAGAACTTTCAGGTGTGTGTATCTGGATTATGTGCTCAGGTATTCCGTCTTTAATTTTGTCCCAATGATCTAGTTTTCCAACCAGTAGTATTTGGCAATCAGAATGCACTAAGACTTGATTCAATTGGTCCTTCGTTAGTGTGGCATAGAACGGTACCGATATGGCTCCTGCGGCCGCAATAGCGAGGTCTGAAAGTATCCAATGAGCTGAATTTTTCGACATGATTCCCACATGTCTAGGGCCGTCTTTTAGATTATTCTGGATGAATTGAGCTATTTTTTTAACTTCAGAGGCTGATTTTTCAAAGCTATAGTCAATGTAGCGATCTGCAATCGGCTGTCTTAAATAAAGGTTTTTCGGAGTGTGCTCAGCCCAATGTAGGAAGTTGTCCAAATTGCTTCGGTAATGCGTAATCATGTAACAGGTTTAGAGGTAAATTAGGTAGGAAAAATAAAACTAATTTCCTTTAAATCATAGGATTCTACCGTGAATTCTTTTTCAATTTCTAATAAGCCCTGTTCGTTGACCCCAATGATTTTCCCTTCAAATTTCTCTCCCGCAGATTCATAAAGTGCCCATTTTGCGCGTCTGAGTAATTTTTCATGGTAGATTTCGTCTATTTTATGGAATGCTTCGTTTGTAAATTGAATATAGGCTTCTTCGACTCCCATTGAAAGGTATTGGTAGATTTCTGTTAGGGGAATAGCTTTTTGTAAATTTAAATAGGAGCGAAGTGATGTACCTCTAATACTTTCAAATTGCATTTGATTGATGTTGAGGCCAATTCCAACTATTGAAAAGCTCCATTTACCCGATTGAATGTTATTTTCAATCAATATGCCTCCCATCTTAACACCATCTAAATAGATGTCATTCGGCCATTTGATTTCAAAATTAAAGTTTTCCCCTTGAGTGGTTCTTGACCAGGCTTCTAGGCCAGCTAAAATACCGTTAGCGATCGCCTTGCTCAAGTAGAATTGCTTGTCAAGTAAATGATGTGGAGGTCGCAATAAATACGATAGCGTAAGATTTTGATTTGGTTCTGTATTCCAGGTGTTTCCTCTTTGGCCTCGTCCATCCGTTTGATGGCCCGCTATCCAAGCAAATCCCTCGTCTAGATTTTCATGCAAGGCCTCCTGAAACCCTAACGAATTAGTGGATGGACAAATGTCCAGGTATTTACTTTTTTTGCCAACGAAGCGGGTGGGAGCTTGGTAATTGTTCAATTATTATTTGTAATTTTAGGGTTACAAGAACAAATTTAGATTTTTATTCGTTATTGGTTTCTTGTTGTACAAATTAATACTGAAAAAACATTTATGAGTAAAACGCTTAAGAAAACCGCTAAGCAAGTCGAGGCGTCAGAGGAAATGGTTAGCTGGGTGGTCAAAGGCATGCAGGATAAAAAAGCACAAGAAATTACGGTGTTGGATTTGCGAAAAGTAGATAATGCATTTACCGATTTTTTTGTGATTTGTTCCGGTACTTCAGATACGCAAATTGATGCAATCGCTGATTCAGTGGATAAAGAGGTTTGGGAGTCTGGTAAAATTCATGTGCACGCAGTGGAAGGAAAAGCGAACAGAGAATGGATTTTGATGGATTATTACGATGTCATTGTGCACGTCTTTTTAAAAGATAAGCGCGCTTTTTTCAAATTGGAAGAGTTGTGGGGAGATGCTAAATTTACCGTTATCCCTGATTAATTTTATTTTAGATTTCTAGAACCTTTGCACCTCACTCGGTGTTTAATGCCCAACAATAAAACTATATAATGGCCAAACAAGGGAATAATTTTAAGAATGCTAAGCGCTCAGGCTTACAACCTAGAATGCCTAAAAAACCAGCTGGAGGATTTCAAAGTTGGATGGTAGTAGGTTTAGTGATCGCTGTCGTTAGTATGTTTTTCTTTTCTAAAGAAACAACATTGCAGCCTATCACTATTAAGCAATTTGAGTCTATGCTGATTCAAAAAGAGGTAGAGAAGGTTATTATTGTCAATGATAAAATCGTAGAGGTAAGCTTAAAGCCAGCCTTTATTCCTAAATATTTTAAGAAAAGTACCACGCAGAAATTAGTCCCAACTGCACAAGTACCACACTTCGAATTTGAGATTAATTCAAAAGAAAGTTTCGAAAGATTCTTAGAAGATCGACAAAAAGATTTTCCTCGAAATGAGCAAATAATGGCTTCTCCAGAGACGAGAACAGGTCCTTTGGACTGGTTAGGTACTTGGGGATTCTTCATTTTAATGGGTTTAAGTTTCTATTTCTTATTCTTCCGAATGGGTGGTGGTGCAGGTGGCGGTGGTCAAATCTTTAACATTGGTCGCTCTCGTGCTACCTTGATTGAAGGAGAGTCCAAAGTAAAGATCACATTCAATGACGTAGCTGGTTTAGATGAAGCGAAAGAAGAAATTCAGGAGATCGTTGAGTTCTTGAAATTCCCTAAAAAGTTCACCGATCTAGGAGGTAAAATTCCTAAAGGAGCCCTGTTAGTAGGCCCTCCAGGTACAGGTAAAACCTTACTAGCGAAAGCCGTGGCAGGGGAAGCAGGAGTTCCTTTCTTCTCTTTATCAGGCTCCGATTTCGTAGAAATGTTCGTAGGAGTGGGAGCAGCACGCGTCCGTGATTTGTTCAAACAAGCGAAGGAAAAAGCACCTTGCATCATCTTTATTGATGAGATTGATGCGGTAGGTCGTTCTCGTGGTAGGGGTTCGATGCCAGGTGGAAATGATGAGCGTGAAAACACTTTGAACTCCCTTTTAGTGGAGATGGATGGTTTTGCAACAGACTCGGGTATCATCATCATGGCAGCAACAAACCGTCCAGATGTATTGGATCCGGCTTTATTGCGTCCGGGTCGTTTTGATCGTCAAATTTCCATTGATAAACCCGATATTATTGGTCGTGAGGCTATTTTTAAAGTACACTTAAAGCCATTGAAATTAGCTGAAGATACAGATCCGAAGGAATTAGCAGCTCAGACACCTGGCTTTGCTGGAGCTGAGATCGCGAATGTATGTAACGAAGCAGCTTTAATCGCCGCACGTCGTTCTAAGACAGCTGTGGATATGAATGACTTCCAAGAGGCGATGGATCGCGTGATTGGTGGTTTAGAAAAGAAAAATAAGTTGATTTCTCCAGAGGAGAAGAAAATCGTAGCCTTCCACGAAGCTGGTCATGCTATTGCGGGTTGGTTCTTAGAACATGCAAATCCCTTAGTTAAAGTATCCATTGTTCCTCGTGGGGTGGCTGCTTTAGGGTATGCGCAGTATTTGCCTAAAGAGCAATTCTTGTATCGCACAGAGCAATTGATGGATGAGATGTGTGTGACCTTAGGTGGGCGTGCGGCAGAAGAAATTGTCTTTGGTAAGATCTCAACAGGTGCGCAAAATGATTTAGAGCGCATTACGAAATTAGCCTACTCGATGGTGACCATTTATGGTATGAATGAGAAGCTAGGTAATATCTCATATTATGATTCTAAGGGTTCTGAATACCAGTTCAACAAGCCTTATTCAGAGACTACTGCAAGAGAAATTGATGAGGAGGTTCGTAAAATTATCAAGGAAGCATACGAGCGCACGAAAAAATTGTTGAAATCGAAGCAAGATAAATTGACGATTTTAGCGGAGCAATTATTGAAAAAAGAAGTATTATTCCAGAGCGATTTAGAGGCTCTAGTAGGTCCTCGTCCTTTTGAGCAATTAACATCTTACCAAGAGTTTATCAAGGGTGAAACCGAGAAAAAACGAAAGGATGCTAAGGATGAGCGTGATTTAGCAGAGGAGAAAAAGAATGCACCAAAGAAAGCTCCGGTGGCCAAGAAGTCAGAGGCAGTAGCGAAGAAGGCTCCAACTAAAAAGCCAGCTGCTTCGAAAGAGGTGGCCACTAAGCCGAGGGCTAGAAAGCCTAAATCAACAGGATCTAATAGTTAATTTGAGTGGGCCCCCTAAAGGGAGCCCATTTTTTTGATATGATTCACATTAATCTGACATCTGGGAAAAAAGTATATTTCGCATCAGATTTTCATTTGGGATTTCCGGATGAAAAGACTTCGAGAGAGCGAGAGAAAGCCTTGGTTTCGTGGTTAGATCAGGTGCAGTCAGATGCTCAAGAATTGTTTTTGTTAGGCGATTTATTTGATTTTTGGTTTGAATATAAAACCGCGGTTCCTCGTGGTTTTGTTCGTTTTTTAGGCAAGTTGTCGGCCCTAGCTGACCAAGGCATTCGCATTCACATCTTTGTAGGTAACCATGATTTATGGATGTGGGATTATTTTGAAAAGGAGTTAGGCGCTAAGATTTACAGGGAACCTGCTGATTTGCTAATTCAAGCTACTAACAAGCAATTTCAGTTACATATTGGTCATGGGGATGGATTAGGTCCAGGAGATACGGGTTATAAGATTTTAAAGAGCGTATTTACGAACAGATTGGCTCAATGGCTTTTTGGTTTTTTACACCCCAACGTGGGAATTAGCCTAGCAAATTTTTGGTCATCTACCCGAAAGGAAGGTACGATGGCGAAAGGGGAGCAGACATTTGATTCGGATACAGATTATATTTTATCTTATGTGCGAGATGTAGCTCAAACGAAGCCAGCTGTAGAAGCGTTTGTCTTTGGCCACAGACATCATCCGATAGCTTATCCGCTTCTTTCCGGAGCTATCTATTACAATTTAGGGGACTGGTTTAATCCTCATTTTAAAAATGCTTATTATCTCCAAATTGATGAAAATAAAATCGACTTTATTCATTTTAACGCTGATCGCGTTTAATACCTTTTCACAACAAGCTACCCCAAAATCTACTGAACAATGGCGCCCTGCCATCCATTTTAGCCCGAAGAAAAATTGGACAAATGATCCCAATGGATTGATTTACATCAACGGGAATTACCATCTTTTCTTTCAACATAATCCTAGCGGAAATGAATGGGGAAACATGAGTTGGGGGCATGCGAAAAGCACCGATTTGTTGCATTGGGAAGAATTACCTGTGGCAATTCCTCACGGTAAGGAATACATATTTTCTGGGTGCATAGTGTATGACAAAGACCATGTTTCAGGTTTAGGGGATTCCTCTAAGCCTTTATTAATCGCTATATATACGGCGGATTATCCGAATACGCTGCAAGAGCAACATCTAGCCTACTCAAATGACGAAGGATTAACTTGGACGAAATATGACAAAAATCCCGTTTTAAGCATCAATTTGAAGGATTTTAGAGATCCGAATATTATTTACCATGCTCCCACTAAGCAATTTGTCATGACCGTGGTAAAGCCGTGGGAATATAAAGCTCAGTTTTATGGTTCAACCGATTTGATTCATTGGACTCTGTTAAGTGAATTTGGGCCTCAGGGAGATGTGGATATGATTTGGGAATGCCCTTCTTTATTGGAATTGCCAGTGGAGAATACAAAGGAGACTAAATGGGTGTTAGCCTTGTCGAGCCAAGGGCCCTATAAAAAGGCAGTCGGTATGCAGTATTTTGTAGGAAATTTTGATGGCAAAACCTTTACAAATGATGCGCCTAAAGAGCAGGTAAATTATGTAGATTATGGCCGAGATTTCTATGCGGCGATTCCATTCTACAATACGGTTGATAAAGAGGTGTTTTGGTTAGGTTGGATGTTAAGTTGGTCGTATGGTAAGGAACAACCTACCTTTCCTTGGAAGGGCCAAATGTCATTAGCTAGAACACTTTCTTTAGTTTCTACATCGCAGGGCTTGAAGTTACGCCAGGTGTTGAAGCCTGATTTAACGAAAGCTAAACCAAGCTTTGAGGCTAAAAATATAGTCCTGAAGGGAAGTAAGACATTATCTGGCATGAAGTTTCTTCAGGATAAAACCTATGTGATCGAGTTAAAAGTGGATGCAACGAATGCTAAGCAATGGGGAATTGAATTAGGGAATGAGGCCAAAGAGAATACAGAATTAACACGAATTGGTTTTGATGAAAAGAGTCAAGATTGGTTTATTGATCGCCGCTTAAGTGGTGTCGTGCCTGCTCCCGGTTTTGACATGATTCAATCGGCGCCATTCATTCCCGGTGGAGATAAAGTTTTTCAATTAGTGGTGGACCGCTCTACTTTAGAGCTACTAGCCCAAAATGGCACTGTGGCGATTAGTTCTTTACGTTTTCCTACGAAAAAAGAGTCCGTACGATTGATTTCCTTAGGTGGTGAACTCAGGATAAAGGAATTGCGCATTTGGGAGGTTAACTAGCAATTTATTTGTATCTTC
>JBIIGE010000098.1:0-4021 GCA_044236555.1 Aquirufa sp. | reverse complement strand
GCCTTCCCAGGCATGAATAGCCCCATAAATGAACGGTTTTTGTAAGCTGACGCAGGTATCGTTAATCAAATAGCGGGTTTCGAAATTATCCGTGCAATCGATCACTAGATCGTGTGGTGCAATGTGCGCCAGCGCGTTTTCTACTGTTAAATTTTCTGAAACTCCCGTTATAGCAAGTAAAGGATTCAAGGCTTGCAATGCCTCCGCTGATTTCAAAGCCTTTGATGCTCCCACATCCGATGTTTTGTAGAGCACTTGACGTGCCAGATTCGATAATTCAATCACATCCGCGTCGAGAATCGTGATGGATCCTACACCGGCCGCCACTAGAAAAGGCAAGGCCCCACAACCCAGGCCGCCGGCACCCACGACTAAAACGGACGCCTCCTTCAAACGCAGTTGTTGCGCCTTCCGCCATTCCGGCAGATTCAGCTGTTTGCGGTAACGTTCGAATTCTAAATCGCTTAACATAGGATGCTAGAAATAAAAAAAGCCTTCTTGAAAAATCAAGAAGGCTAATTTCGATAAATATTTTGAAAACTAAACGCTTAACGTACCCTTACGAGCTGCAGCGATTAAAGTTTTTTCAAATCCGTTTTTGTTGATTGTGCGAATTGCTTTCGCTGAAACCTTCATACGAACCCAAACACCTTCTGACTCTAAGAAAAATTTCTTAGTCTGTAAGTTCGGGTAGAACTTACGCTTAGTCTTGTTATTAGCGTGAGAAACGTTGTTTCCTACTTGAGTTTTGCGTCCTGTAATTTGACAAACCTTTGCCATAGTATCTTTTATTTAATATTGTTCTTTCCTAAAGGGATTGCAAAATTAGAAAATATTTTGAAATAACCCAAACCTCATTCGAAAATTTATAAAATGCATTTCAATGTGTATCTTTGGGTATGGCTAATAAGCGCACTACAAAGACTAAGGCTCCTCTGAAGAAAAAAATCATCTCTTCCCTGATCTGGTTAGGAACACTGCCATTGTGCTTATACACGCTGCTAACCTATCTTTTGAGTTACTCCCTGATAGTGGAGCATTGGTTAGCCGGGTTTATCATGATGACCATGCCCTATGCGCAGTTATTGTGTCTAATTTCTCTGATTTATTGGGTTTTTCAGCGAGCGAAGCGAGCGCTTTTGCCCTTGATTGTGCTTGCGCTGGGCTATGGATTTATCGGCAGACACATTAGCTTTAATCAGCCCGTGGCGAGTTTAGAGAAACCGTTGACGGTGTTGAGCTATAACGTTTTTGGGATGTATTCAAATGAGTATGAGGCCAAAAAAGAGCAATTAGAAGACCTGAAAAAATTCCTGCGCGATTATGACGCAGACATCAAATGCTTCCAAGAATTCTATTCCCATTCTGATCGAAAAGCGTTTCACACGGTGTCTTTCTTGAAGGAAAAATACCCGTTTTACGCCTTTATTCCGCTCAAAAAGCAACTTTTTGATACCCACGAGAAAATGGGATTAGTGGTATTCTCAAAATACCCCATCATTCATGAAGAGGGCGAGCAATTCGAAAATTCCGCGAATGGATACCTGTTAACGGATATTGTCAAAGACAAGGACACGATTCGCGTGATCAATATGCAACTTTGGTCTATGGGCATTCGCGTAAATAAAATGACATCGAAAATTCGCCTGCAGGATTATACAGATGCCCAAAAAGAAGGCCGCGGCATCATTTCCTCCCTTCGAAAAGGTTTTATTGAGCACAATAAGGAGATGGATCAAATCAACCGCCTCATACAAAAAAGCCCTTATCCGACCCTCGTAGTGGGCGATTTAAACGAAACTCCCTCTGGCTGGGCATACGGAACTATTCGCGAACGCTTGCAAAATTCGTTTGAAGAAGCTGGATCCGGTTTTGGCTTTACCTTAAATCGCAGCCCCTATTTAGTGCGCATCGATAATCAATTCTTCTCGAAGGAATGGCAAGCCACGAACTTCCAAACCCTGCGAAATATCAAATACTCCGACCACTTCCCTACCGTGGGCCAATACATCTTACATGGAAAATAAGCTCTGGAAAGTCTTAGGGACGACTTTTGGCGTTGCGGTGACCATCGGAGGGACGGTAGGAACCGGCATTTTACGCAAACCTGGACCCATCGCGGCCTCGTTGCACGACCCCAGTCTAATCATCCTTTTATGGGTCTTAGTGGCCATTTATGCCTTATTAGGCGTTAGCTGCTTATTAGAATTAAGTTTATCCATTCCTAAAGCCGGCTCCTGGTACATCTACGCCGAACGCGCCTTTGGCCGCTATATTGGATTCCTCGTGGGACTAACCAGCTGGCTAGGGACCGTAACCGCCTTGGGTTTCGGATCTTATACCTTTAGTGAATATTTGATCATCGTTTTCCCCTCGTTAAGCCCCTTTTTAGTCTATTGTGCCATCGGAATTTTAGCCCTTTTGTGGTTTTTCCATCAATTGGGCGTGGTCATGGCAGGCAAATCGCAAGAATGGCTCAGTGGCATTAAAGCCGTGGCTTTGCTCCTTTTCATCGCCATCTGTTTCCTCTATGGAGGAGGTGGAGTTTTTACAGAACAGGCCAAAGCACCTACCGGACTTCCCCTCACCACCGGCATCATGACCGCCCTTTTATCTATTTTCTATGCCTTTGACGGCTGGCATACCGCCAGTTACTTCACGGAAGAAAATAAGGATCCGGTTAAATCGATGCCCAAATCCATGTTCATCGGCGTCATCATCGTCGCGGTCATCTACTTATTGATTAACGTGGGCATTTTATATAGTTTACCGCTAGAAACCCTTTCTTCCAGCAAATTAGCGGCAGCTGACACAATGAAAGTACTTTTTGGCGCTGACATGGGGCGCTGGATTACCGTATTTTTGATGCTTAGCATTTTAGGGATTTTGAACACTCAAGTGATGTTCGCCCCACGCGTGATCTATTCGATGAGCCGCGATGGACTATTTTTCAAACAAGCCGAAAAAGTAAATTCAGCCGGCTCCCCCACCACAGCCACTCATTTAACCGTCTTCGCCGCTTGCCTTTTTCTATTAGCCGGAAAAGAAATTAATGAACGCCTTTCTGACATCGCGACCTTCTTTTTTGTTGCTAGTTATTTAGCCGGGTTCTCGTCTTTATTGCGCCTTCGGGTGACTGAGCCTACTTTAAATCGACCGTATTTGGCCTGGGGATATCCCGTTTTACCTTGGATATTAGTGATCATCTCAACCCTATTCCTGATGGGAACCTTAGTGACTAATCTGGGGAGTGTGGTTTATGTGGTAGGGTTTGTGGCGGTAAGCTATTTAGTATATCGAAAGTTTCTTGTTTTAGATTAGAGATTATAGAGTAGAGAGAAGAGATGGTCTAACTAGAGAATTTATCTATACTCTATACTCTCTTATCTCCTCTCTCTACTCTATTATCTCTACTCTATTTTTAGTGTATCGCCTTCAAAAACTCCACCACCGATTGCTTAATCTCCTTTACCGTCGTGTTGCCTAAGTTAGACATGACGGAGAACGCTAAGGTCTTCCCTTCTTTGGTCAAATAATAACCAGAAAGATTGTAGGTATTTCCAAAAGAACCCGATTTCGCCCAAATGCGCACGCCCGGATTTAGATCTTGGATGTTTCTGAGAGTGCCTGATTTACTAGCTTCTGGCAAGAGGGCATAGAGGCGATCTGGGGCAACTTCTTTGGCGAGGTTTTCCAAAATATAGATCAAATCCTTTGGCCTAAATAAATTGTAACGGCTTAAACCTGAACCATCAACCCAGCGGATATCCTTCAGGAACTCATTGCCTGGTTCCTTCATCAAATTCTCGATTACCTGACTAGGCTCCCAGCCTTTTTCAGCCGCGATCATCAATAAGAGCTGTTCGGCGACGGCGTTGTCACTTTGGTGCAACAGCGAAACATACAAGCTATCCATCTTGCCAGAATAGAAAATTCGAGCATCCGGATGTACTGCGAGTGGCATCGTTTCGACCGATTTATGTAAGGTATCAGTTAAAAGAAAGGCGGTCATTTGTGGGGA
>JBIIGE010000042.1:0-14739 GCA_044236555.1 Aquirufa sp. | reverse complement strand
TTGTATTGGTCAAAAATACGGTAATCAATTTCGTATTCGTCTGAATGGGCCTTCAAGAAACTTAAGGCAGCCATGGCAGACTCCTTCATCACATCGCCTAATTGGCCAGAAAGCGTTAAAACACCTTTTCCACGATTCAACAAGGTTTCGATAAATAAAATATCGCCACCTACAGGCGTCCAAGCTAGGCCAGTTACGACACCAGCGTACTCATTATTCTCGTAGGTGTCTTTATCGAAATGTTCTTGACCTAGTAATTTAACGACGTCTGTTGCAGAGATTTTATGCGGATATTCCTGATCCATCGCAATGGATTTAGTAATCTTACGCACTACACGACCGATCTCTTGTTCTAATTTACGCACACCGGATTCGCGGGTGTAGCCTTCGATCACTTTTTGGATTGCTCCATCATTGATCGAAAATTCCGCCTTCTCTAATCCATGCTCTTTCTTTTGCTTCGGTAACAAGTGCTTTTTAGCGATTTGAACTTTCTCTTCCATCGTATAACCACTCACCTCAATGATCTCCATACGATCGCGCAAGGCGGGATGAATGGTATCTAAATTATTTGCTGTCGCGATGAACATTACCCGAGATAGATCGTAATCACACTCCAAGTAATTATCCATGAAGCCACTGTTTTGTTCTGGATCTAAGACCTCTAACAAAGCAGACGAAGGATCGCCGCGGTGGTCAGAACCTACCTTATCGATCTCATCTAAGATGAAAACGGGATTAGAAGAACCAGCTTTTTTAATGCTTTGGATCACCTTACCTGGCATAGCGCCCACATAGGTTTTACGATGGCCTCTGATTTCCGCCTCGTCACGTAGACCTCCTAAGGCCATGCGCACATATTTACGTCCCAAAGCTTTCGCAATCGAACGCCCTAGCGACGTCTTACCTACGCCCGGAGGGCCATAAAGGCACAAAATAGGCGCTTTCATATCCCCTTTCATCTTCAATACCGCTAGGTATTCGATGATGCGTTCCTTTACTTTTTCAAGTCCAAAATGATCAGCATCCAACACTTTCTTCGCCTTCACTAGATCAAAATTGTCTTTAGTGAACTCACCCCAAGGCAAATCAGCTAACAACTCGACGTAATTCATTAACATCGGGTATTCTCCTGACATGGAATTCGTGCGTTGTAGTTTAGAGAGTTCTTTTTGGAAGAAATCATTTACCTCTTTCGACCATTTCTTCTTTGCCCCTTTCGCACGCAATCCGTCCAATTCTTGTTCTGGACTCTCCACACCTAATTCCTCCTGCAAGACTTTAATCTGCTGGCGTATGTAATAATCGCGTTGTTGTTGATCGATGTCACTCGAAGCCTTGCTCTGAATCTCACGCTTTAACTCTAAATGCTGGATGTCTTTTAACATATGCTCCAGCAAATGCGTGGCTTGTTCGATCCCGTCCAAGGTTTCTAGCAAAGCTTGTTTTTCCTTTAATTCCGCGTTGATATTCGAAGAAAGGAAGTGCACTAAAAATGCCGATGATTCAATGTTATCCAAGGCGATTTGGGCCTCGCGGGGAATCTCTGGATTCAGATTTAATATCTTTAAAGCACACTCTTTCAGTGTAGAAACAAGTGCCCGATTTTCCTTGTTTAATTTCTTAGGAAAAGTATCCTCAATATAGGAAACGCGCGCTAATAGATTAGGTTCCGTTTTGATATATTCACTTACCTCAAAACGCTTGCGTCCTTGCACGATGATGGTTGTATTACCACCCGGCAAAACAAACATCTTTACGATATGGGCTACCGTTCCAATTTTATATAAATCATCCGGAGTCGGCTCGTCTTTTGAGTTATTTGCTTGAACTAAAACCCCGATCGTGCGATCGCCCTTGTAAGCTTTCTTCACGAGGCGAACGGATTTTTGGCGAGAGACCGTAATCGGAATCACCATCCCTGGAAACAAGACGATATTGCGAATGGGAAGGATAGGCAATTGGTCTGACAAAACGCCCATTTTGTCATCGTTGTCCATCCCTTCTGACCCGATAGGGATCAATTCTATATTTTCAAAATCAGACATCTCAGAAAGCTGTAAATGCTTAAAAAGGTCATTTGGATTATTCATACCACATTTTTAAATTCTGCTCCTCAATGAGCAGACGATATTAATCAATTTTTATGCCAAACGACAAGTTGGCAGTATGATTATCTTGATAATTGTTGAACCTCTTGTGTTTTACGGAAAAGATAGGACTTCTTCTGACTCTGAAAAGACCAAGAAACAAGGTTTGTTTGGTCATCAAACTCATCAAAAAAAATAGAATTCTCTAAATAGGATCCCACTAAATCAGACTTCGTTGGAATTTCTAGGTAGACCCAAATCGCGTCCTGCTGTTGTTCTGTTCCCAGCCAACGGTAGGGCGTCGTTATTTGCTTGCCTGCATGAAAGCGAAAATGTTTGCGAAGGTAGGCATCCAATGCTTTTTCGGACGCAGCATCCCCAGGAACCATTCGAAATTTCTTACCTAGGTTCGAGCTGATTGTTTGCTCCAAATCATCCTGAAAAAGACGAATACTGATTTCCCAGCTTTGGTCCGTCTGATTATAAGTCATCTCTGTTACCGAACTATGAAACGGGTGCAAATTAGGGAACAGGAGGCCTAAAAATAAAACCAGCAGATTCAATTAGAAAAAGGCTTTAAAGATATCGTTTCCAAAAGTATAGGCCATCAAGGCAAGTAAAATGATCATGCCCACCTGCTGCGCTTTTTCTAACACCTTTTCAGAGGCTGGTTTCCCAGAAACCATTTCATAGAGTAAGAAAATCGCGTGCCCGCCGTCCAAAGCTGGAATAGGCAAAATGTTCATAAAGGCCAACGCCATAGATAACAAACCAGTTAACATCCAGAATCGATTCCAATCCCAGACACCACCGAACATTTGGGCAATGCCAATAGGACCACTCAACGCTTTCGATGCCGAAACATCCCCAGAGGCGATCTTCTTGAAACCTTTCACATTATCCGTAATGACAGAGAAAGCACGGCCAGTTCCGATGCTGGCCGCTTCTGCGATTGAATAATCTTCATGCGTTACTTCAATCAACATCTCCGGAATAAATCCAATTTGACCTGATGAGGCAACCTGCATGGATAAAGTGTCAGCCACGCCTCCACGTAAAATACCTAAGCGAATAGGCTTTCCAGCCTCCTTGGATAATAATTCTTTCACCTCATGGTAGAAACGAACCGGACTTGCGTTAACCGAAGTGATCACATCACCCTTCTTTAACCCTGCGGCAAAAGCCGGTAACAATTCAGCTGGCTTAGCTGCAGAAAATTTATCGAAGAACCCTGGCTCTTCCGGCGCAGCCACTTCGGCTACTTTGAATGCTGCCATCGGCTCGATAAAGCCCGCTTTCTTATCGCTTAATTTTTCGATGAAGTTCGATGGGATTTTGATCTCCAAAGTCTGATCTCCCCGTTGCACTGTATAGGACGAATTCTCGCCTAATAGAACGTCAGAGGCGCGTAAATCAGACAATTGCTTGTAATCAGCCCCATTTACACGAATGATTTTATCGCCTGTTTTCAAACCAATTTGCTGCCCTAAATCCAAGGCCACGATGCCATTTTTGTTTAATTCCTCTTTCGAAATAAAGTTATTCCCATTCGAATAAGTCAGACATACGAAGATCACTACTCCAGTAATAATGTTCACGATTACTCCCCCTAACATCACGATCAGACGTTGCCAAGCGGGTTTAGCCCGGAATTCCCAAGGTTCTGGGTCTTTAGCTAAGGTCGCCGCATCTTGTGTTTCGTCAATCATACCAGCGATTGAAACATAGCCACCTAACGGGAACCAGCCTAAACCGTATTCTGTATCGCCCACTTTCTTTTTAAACAAAGCGAAGTTTAACAAGGTGGGAATAGGGAACATAAAATCGAAGAAAAGATAAAACTTCTCGACTCTCATTTTAAACCATTTGGCCGTAATAAAATGACCAAACTCGTGTAATGTTACTAAGATCGACAATCCTAAAATTAATTGCCCTGCCATCACTAAACCTTCCATAATTCGCTATTTTCTATTTTTATCCACCCATTCCTGAGCCATGATTCTACTTAATTTATCACTTTCAATATAATCCTCTAATGTCGGATTCGCGATAAAAGTTCCCTGATTCATACAATATTCGTTCAAATCAGACATCGCTAAAAACCCAATTTCATCTGCTAAAAAGGCCGCTACCGCCACCTCATTCGCCGCATTCAATAAACAAGCTTGATTTCCCCCTTTTTCCAAGGCCTGAAAAGCAAGCCCTAAATTACGGAAAGTCTGAGTATCTGCCTGCTCAAAAGTCAAGGACGGATACTGTCTAAAATCAAAACGAGGGAAATTAGCCTTCATTCGATTCGGATACCCTAAGGCAAACTGAATCGGCAATTTCATATCTGGTAATCCTAACTGTGCTTTGATTGATCCATCTTCAAACTGGACTAAAGAGTGTACAATGGATTGGGGATGTACAACCACCTCAATTTCGGACGGTTTTACATCAAATAACCAAGCCGCCTCGATCACCTCTAATCCCTTATTCATCAAACTAGCCGAGTCGATTGTAATCTTCGCACCCATCGACCAATTAGGATGTTTCAAAGCTTGAGCCCGCGTTACTTGGGCTAATTGTTCCCGGCTATAACCTCTAAATGGTCCGCCAGAAGCTGTCAAAATTACTTTCTCAATTGGATTATGCGACTCGCCCACCAAGCATTGGAAAATCGCCGAATGTTCTGAATCAACAGGTAAAATAGGCACACCCATCTCCCGAGCTAGCGGCATAATCAACGCTCCCGCCACCACTAAGGTTTCTTTATTAGCGAGCGCAATCGGCTTTCCTGCATTGATCGCTTTCACGGTAGGCAATAAACCCGCATAACCTACTAAGGCGGTCAATACTATATCAACAGAATCGAGCGTAACGACTTCTTCCAAGGCTTGAGCACCTGCATGCACTTGAATTCCTGTTCCCGACAAAGCGTGTAGAACTTCTTGATATTTCGCCTCATTTCCGATTACGACATGAGCCGGTTTCCAGGCTAATGCTTGTGTAATTAATAAATCGGCTTGGTTTTGAGCAGTTAAAACTTCCACTGAAAACTCAGATGGATGCTCCGCAATTACCTCCAAGGCCTGTGTCCCGATCGACCCTGTGCTACCTAAAATCGCAATTCTTTTCATCGAAGCATCGCGGTTATTTGTTCCACAAAACTGACCCACACTTGTGGATACAACAGTGTCATTGCCACGATTCCGAACAAGGCGCCGTATAAGTGCGCACTGTGATTCACGAAATCTCGGCTCCGTTTATCCATTTCCACCGAATACCAAGTAAACAAACCAGCATAGATAAATCCAGGGATTCCGAAGAAACCGAATAAATAGATTTTCTCAGTTGGGAAGAATAAAATCCCTGCAAAAATCACGGCTGAAACCGCTCCTGAGGCCCCTAATGAGTTATAATTAGGATTGTTTTTCTGTTTGAAAAAGGTAGGCAAATCTGCCACCACGATTGCTAGCACATAAAACAAGATGTACAATTCTGACGCAATCGATGGAAATAATTGATTGAAAATCTGTTCTAATTGAACCCCAAAAAAGAAGAAGGAAAACAAGTTAAAAAACAGGTGCGTAAAGTCCGCATGGATAAATCCGGAACTAACAAAACGCCAATATTCGTTTCTGTGTTGAATCCGGTAGGGGTTCATCAGCATCTTTCCCATTAGCTCTGGCTTTTGCCAAGCAACAAGGGAAATGATAACCGTCACAGCGATAAGAAAAATCGAGACCATATAAGAACAAAACTACGTTAAACTTCGCGATCAACCAACCCGCTCATAAACTTTACTAGGGCTGATTTTTGCTCTTCGGAAATAGCTAAGACTTGAATCTCTTCGAAGGCTGCATCGAAATAAGACGCAATGACTGCTTCTGTTTCGGCTCTCAGATTCAAGGAATCGTAGATCGCGGTAACCGCTTGTACTTTTTCGGCTGCCTCATACTTAGTGGCTGCTACCCATTTTTCCAATGACTCGAGCGTAGAACCGCTGGCTTTTTCGAATGCTTTTATCAATAAATAGGTTTTTTTATTAGCCAAAATATCTCCACCAGGCTGTTTCCCAAATTTCTCTGGATCGCCATATACGTCTAATAAATCGTCTTTTAATTGAAATCCAAGACCGATGGTTTCTCCTATTCGATATAAGGAATCGCTCACTGAAGCAGGAACCGAGGCTAGCAAGCCCCCCATTTCCATTGAGAATCCGATTAAAACCGACGTTTTCAAGCGAATCATCTCAATGTACTCTTCTACCGTCACATCGTCACGGCTTTCAAAATTCATGTCGAATTGTTGGCCCTCACAAACCTCGGCAGCGATGCGAGAAAGGCGACCTAGCAAGTGTTGGAATTCTGTTAAACTTAGGCCTTGAACCTTATTTAAGTATTGATAGGCATTCACCAGCATCACATCCCCTGATAAAATAGCGATGTTGTCATTCCATTTTTCATGCACCGTTTGTTTACCGCGACGCAGAGGAGCTTTGTCCATAATATCGTCGTGCATTAAGGTGAAATTGTGAAAAATTTCGACTGACAAAGCCGCTGGAACCTGCTTTTCCCAATCCGATTTAAACAGGGAATAGGATAATAAACAAAGGACAGGGCGAATACGTTTGCCCCCTAAGCTCATTAAATAATGGATGGGGTCGTAGAGCTCACTAGGGTTTTGGCCTATATCTAAACGACTAATTTCCTCTTCGAGGGCTGCTAAAAATGCTTTGTTCATCTTATCTGTCTACTTCGCCCATCACTAAATCCAAGGATCCAATAATGGCTACTAAATCTGCTAAATACGTTCCTTTCGCCAAATAGGGCAACACCGAAAGGTGGTGGAAAGAGCATGCGCGCACTTTCAAACGTTCTGGAATATCCGAGCGGCCATCCGTACGTATATAGAACCCGAGTTCTCCTTTTGGATTTTCGGCCCTCACATAGGCATCCATGGCTTTCGGACGGATTTTTTTAGGAACCAAAGCCTGTGGATCAAATTCCCTCGTCCTTTTTTCAGTCCCCAGCAAGGCCACTAAACATTGTTCAATAATCCTCACAGACTCCTCGCATTCGCGAAGTCGAACGTGATTTCGATCCCAACAATCCCCTACCGATCCCATCGCACCTTCACCTACGGGTATGTCAAATTCCAATTCCGGATAAACCGAATAAGCATCAATGCGACGGAGGTCAAAAGGCAAGCCAGAACCTCGCAACACCGGTCCCGTACAACCATAATTAATCGCCGCGTTCAGGGGTAAAACACCCACATTCGCGGTCCTTTTAATGAATATACTGTTATCTTCAACTAATTGTTTTACCTCTTTAATCGTGTTTTTGATGACCGGAATTAACTGCTGCACCTTCTCTTCAAAGCCCAAAGGCAAATCATAGAACAATCCCCCCACCCACACATAATTATACAACATGCGAGCTCCTGAAAGCCACTCCAGTAATCGCTGTATGTCTTCGCGATCGCGCATTAACCACAAAAACGGTGTGTATGCTCCTATATCTAAACCGTAGGTACCGATTGCGACACAATGTGAAGCAATTCGATTTAATTCGGCTACAAGGACACGAATGTATTCGATTCGTTTAGGCAGTTTGCCGGTCAAATCCAGCATCTTTTCTACCGCCATCACATAGGCATGCTCCGAGTTCATCGCTGCCATATAGTCCAAACGATCCACATAAGGGATAATTTGATTAAAAGGCAATGCTTCTGCGTGCTTCTCGAAACAACGGTGTAAATACCCCAGGTGCGGAACGACTTCTTTGATCCATTCTCCATCCGAAATCACCTCTAATCGAAGTACCCCGTGAGTAGAAGGGTGTTGAGGTCCCAGCGAGATAATCATCTCCTCCGATTTCAAATCTTCTACTCGAAATTTGTTCGGGTCAGAGTTCTCGAAATTTTCTGGACGAAATTGGTACTGGATGGGATTCATTAAACAAAAATGGGAAAACTAACGGGTAAAAATAAATTTTTCCATCTATTTTTAGCAAAGGCTTTGGGAAAAAAAGAAATTCTTCTACCTTTGCATTCCGTTTCGAGCAGAGGCGGATAAATGATTTATCTATTATGGCAAAGAAAGGAAATCGCATTCAAGTAATCTTAGAATGCACTGAGCACAAAGAATCTGGTCTTCCAGGCATGTCTCGCTACATCACTACGAAAAATCGTAAAAACACTACAGCACGTATTGAATTAAGAAAATACAATTCTGTTTTGAAAAAAGTTACTTTACATAAAGAAATTAAATAGGTTGACCCATGGCTAAGAAAGTAGTTGCAACTCTGAAAAAAGAAGGTGGCGTTAAGTACGCTAAGATCATTAAGGCGGTTAAGAATCCTACAACAGGAGCTTATACCTTCAAAGAAGAAATCATCCTTCAAGATGAAGTTAACGCTGCATTGAAAAACTAATTTTTTCAATACCCGTTTACCTATCTAAAAAAATTGAAGTCCCTTCTTGAAGGGACTTTTTTTATTTTGCTTACCTTCGTATCGAAATACAACAGACCCCATGGGATTATTCGATTTTTTTAAAAAGAAACCAGAACCACAACAGCAAGAAGAGATTCAAGCGTTAGAGCAAGGCTTAGAGAAAACCTCAACCGGTTTATTCTCTAAAATCGGTCGTGCAGTGGTGGGAAAATCGAAAGTAGACGAGGAGGTATTAGACGAATTAGAAGAAATTTTATTGACTTCAGATGTAGGCGTAGCCACTACATTGAAGATCATCGAGCGCATCGAGCGTCGCGTAGAGCGAGATAAATACGTTTCAACAGAAGAATTAGACAAGGTATTACGTGAGGAAGTGGCAGCCCTTTTAGAGGAAAACCAATCCTCTTCTTTAGAGAATGCCTTTGCCGAACCGAAGCAAAAACCCTATGTCATCATGGTGGTAGGTGTGAATGGAGTGGGCAAAACCACGACCATCGGTAAATTAGCCTCTCAATTCCACCAAAATGGTTTAAAGGTTGTATTGGGTGCGGCGGATACTTTCCGTGCAGCGGCAGTAGACCAATTAAAGTTATGGGGAGAACGTGTAGGAATTCCGGTGATTGATCACGGTATGAACACGGATCCAGCAGCGGTGGCTTATGATGCAGTAAAGCAAGCGGTAGACATGAACGCAGATATTGTGATCATCGATACAGCTGGACGTCTACACACGAAGGTTAATTTGATGACGGAACTAGGCAAAATCAAGCGCGTCATTCAGAAGTTTATTCCAGAGGCACCACATGAGGTGATGCTCGTTTTAGATGGTTCTACAGGCCAAAATGCCTTCATCCAAGCCCAAGAGTTCACGAAAGTAACCGAGATTACCTCACTAGCGATTACGAAGCTAGACGGTACGGCAAAAGGGGGAGTAGTGATTGGAATTTCGGATCAGTTTAAGATCCCTGTAAAATACATTGGAGTGGGAGAAAAAATCTCCGATCTCCAAGTATTCAACAAGACCACTTTCGTGGATTCGCTTTTCGCGAAAAAATAATTACTTCGCCTTTTCTTTAGCCCAAGTGTCTTTCAATGTAACCGTGCGGTTAAACACGAGTTTATCTGAAGTAGAATCTGCATCTAAGCTATAATAACCCTTGCGGATAAACTGTAACGCTTGACCCTCTTTCGCTGACTTCAATCCAGGTTCCACATAGACTTTAGGTAAAATTTGAAGCGATGCTGGATTAATGAATTTCATGAAATCATCCCCTAGTTCAGACGCATCCTCCACGATTAATAAGCGATCGAAGTTGCGAACCTCTGCCTCTACCGCGTGAGCCACGGATACCCAGTGAATCGTTCCTTTCACAGAGATACCGCTCGTATCTTGACCTGACTTACTTTCTGGGATATATTCCGCATGTACCTCCGTCACATTACCTGCCGCATCCGTTTTAAAATCGGTACAAGTGACAATGTAAGCCCCCTTTAAACGCACCTGCAACCCTACGCCTAAACGGAAGAATTTCTTAGGTGGATCGATCATGAAATCATCGCGCTCGATGTATAATTCATTCGAGAAAGGCACTGAACGCTTCGTGATTACTTCTGCCTCTGGATTATTTTCAATCTGTAAGTCCTCCGTTTTATCCGCAGGATAGTTCGTGATGACTAATTTAATTGGATCTAGGACTGCCATAACGCGGTCTGCGGACTTATTTAAATCTTCGCGAATACAAAATTCCAATAAGCTTAAATCGATCAAATTATCACGCTTCGCTACCCCAATACGCTCGCAGAAATTACGGATCGATGCGGGAGTGAAGCCACGTCTACGTAAACCGGAGATCGTAGGCATGCGCGGATCATCCCAGCCACTCACCACTTTTTCGTTCACTAATTGCAATAATTTACGCTTGCTCATTACCGTGTGTGATAAGTTCAAACGGGCAAATTCATATTGATGAGATGGGAAAATCCCTAATTTATCTAAGAACCAATCGTATAAAGGACGGTGAACGTCGAATTCAAGTGTACAAATCGAGTGGGTGATTTCCTCAATGGAATCACTTTGGCCATGGGCAAAATCATACATCGGATAGATGCACCATTTATCGCCTGAGCGGTGGTGTTTCACGTGGCGGATGCGGTACATCAAAGGATCACGCATGTGCATGTTAGGATGCGCCATATCTATTTTTGCGCGCAAAACTTTATCCCCGTCTGCATATTTACCCGCCTTCATGTCGCGGAATAAGGCCAAATTCTCCTCCACACTTCGGTTTCTGAAGGGGCTATTCTGCCCAGGTGTGGTGGGCGTTCCTTTTTGAGCCGCAATTTCTGCCGCGCTCGAATCATCTACATAAGCAAAAGAAAGCGTGATTAACTTCTCTGCGAATTGATACAAATCCTCGAAATAATCAGAGGTATATAATTCATTTGCCCACGTAAAACCTAACCAAGAAACGTCTTTCTTAATCGACTCCACATATTCTGTCTCCTCCGTCACTGGGTTTGTATCATCAAAACGCAAATTCGTTGCCCCTCCGAAACGCTGGGCCAGCCCAAAATTCAAGCAAATACTCTTTGCATGACCAATGTGCAGGTAGCCATTCGGCTCAGGTGGAAAACGAGTCAAAATACCTTTCGAGTATTTTCCAGACGCGAGATCATCCTGAACGATTTCTTCTAAGAAATTAAGGGATTTAGGTTTTGATTCTTCCATGTATAATTTCGACTCGACAAATAAATTTTACCTATAAGGCTCAAAAATAAACATTATTTGCCAAAATCCGTAATTTGCAGCCCGATATACTTATGAGAAAACACATCCTATTCTTCGCCCTCCTATTTTTAGGTGCATTCCAAAGCTTTAGCCAATGGAATCCCCTCCAACTTGACACAAAATCCTCATTTCGAGCCATTCGTTCGCATGGCTCCCACATTTGGATTGGTGGAACACGCGGCACCGTTATTCATTCTAGCGATGGAGGCGAACACTTTACCGTTTCACAGGTTCCAGGAGCTGATTCCTTGGACTTTCGTGATTTGGCTATCCTAGATGACAAAACAGTTTTGCTCATGAGCGCTGGTCCCGCAGAGAATGGAGCAGCTAAAATATTTCGAACAGAAAATGGCGGAATGAGCTGGGAATTAGCTTTTCAAATCAAGGACAAAGGCTATTTCTTTGATGCGATTATATGGGAAGGAAAACAAGGGTTGATCTTATCTGATCCAGCAGGACCATTTTATGGTTTGATTCGGATAAACAATAAGGGTCGCAACTATCAATTATTGAAGCCGACGAACCACCCGGAATTACAAAAAGGAGAAGCCGCGTTTGCTGCCAGCGGATCAAGCCTACAAAAAACAAAAAATGGCTACTATATTGTGACCGGCGGCGGAGAAAAAGCCCGTGTTCTATTCAGTAAAGATGCCCTCAACTGGGAAAGGATTTTTGCGGAAATTCCAGGTGGTGAAGGAACCGGATTTTTCAGTCTAGGTGTTCGCGATTCAAAGAATCTGTGGATAGGTGGGGGGAATTACGCGCGCATTAAAGAAGGCCCCGTGCCCCTGTTAGAGAGCAAGAATGCTGGAATATCGTGGTCGCCAGTAGCGGGAGCACCGGCCTATTATGTGGAGAAAATTCTGTGGGCGAAACCGTATTGGATTTTATCGGGCCCTGCTGAAAGCTCGGTTTTTGACCCAATCAATAAACGCTGGATGAGCTTAGGAAAAAGTCCCTACCATAACATTTGTCAGGTGGAAGACCGTATTTATGGTGTAGGTGGAAGAGGCCAAATCGGATTCATTAGCCTCTCCCAAATACAGCAACTATTTCTTTCTAAAGAATAAAGAAATAGGCGTTCCTGATAAATCAAAGGCTTTACGCATTTGATTCTCTAGGTATCGCTCATAACTTTCCTTGATATACTGAGGTAAGTTACAGAAGAAAATGAAAGTCGGATACGGGGTCGAAACCTGCGTACAATACTTAATCTTAATATACTTTCCTTTCCAGGCTGGTGGCGGATAACTCGCAATCACTTCCAGCATCACATCATTTAATTTCGACGTTGAGATCTTTTGCGAACGGTTTTCGTAGACCTTTAACATAAGTTCCAAAGCCTGGAAAATACGCTTCTTCTCCATCACCGAAGTAAAAATCACTGGCATGTAATTCAAAGGCGCCATACGCTCCTTAATCGCTTTCTCTAATTGAATCGCGGTATTCGTGTCTTTCGCCACTAAATCCCACTTATTAATCATCAAAACGATCCCTTTCTTCGCCTTGTCCGCCATGCTGACAATGTTCATATCCTGCGCCTCTAGACCCGTTAATGGATCAATTGTCGTTGCATCAATAATGATAATCGCCACATCGCATTCCTCTAACGCCTTCATCGAACGCAAAACTGAGTAATACTCGATGTTATCGTCTACTCTTGCTTTTCGGCGAATACCGGCAGTATCTGTGATAATGAAATCCTTCCCATACATGGTGTAGTGATTCTGAATCGCATCTCTGGTCGTTCCCGCCTCATCTGTTACGATGGAGCGATCCTTTCCTAAAATCGCATTCAAGAAGGATGATTTTCCTACGTTAGGACGACCTAAAATCGCTACGCGAGGAATGCCAGATTCGGGATTTTCAATTCCTTCATCCTTAAAATGAGAAACCATGACATCGAGCATATCACCCGTACCACTTCCGCTTTCAGCGGCAATCGCAAATGGATCGCCTAAGCCTAATTCATAAAATTCAGCAGCGGCATAAGCCTTCTCGTGTGTATCAGCTTTATTTGCGATCAAGATCACTGGCTTCTTCGAACGACGTAAAACGTTCGCAAAATCTTTATCTAAATCTGTTAAACCCGTAGAGCAATCTACTACGAACAATAAAACCGCCGCTTCTTCAATGGCTAATTCTACCTGCTCGCGTATTGCTCCTTCAAACTTATCTTCTGAACCATGCACGTATCCTCCCGTGTCAATCACGGTAAAGAAACGTCCAGTCCATTGACCGTAACCATAATGGCGGTCGCGCGTCACCCCGGACACATTGTCCATGATAGCTTTCTTTTGTTCGATCAAGCGATTGAACAAAGTAGATTTCCCTACATTGGGACGCCCCACAATTGCAATAATATTTGACATTCTATGTTAAATTAATCGAGTGAATACCCGAATGAACGCAGCTTATCGGTCTTTGCACGCCAATCTGGCTCCACTTTGACAAACTGCTCTAAAAATACTTTTTTACCAAAAAACTTCTCTAGATCCTCTCTCGCCTGCATCCCCACTTTTTTGATATTTTCCCCTTTATGTCCAATGATAATCGCACGTTGCGACACTCTTTCCACATAAATTTCCGTGGCAATGCGTAAAATGGTAGGCTCCTCTTTAAAAGACGTCACCACTACCTCGCACGAATAAGGAATCTCTTTTTTGTAGTTCATGAAAATCTTCTCCCGAACGATTTCGGAGGCAAAGAACTTTTCTGGTTTATCTGTCAGTTCGTCCTTATCAAAAAAGGGCGGATGAACTGGCAAATGCTCCATGAGGTGACTAAAGATTTGGTCCAAATGAACCGATTCTAAAGCCGAAATAGGAATAATCGGACGACCCGGGAAAATCCCTTGCCAATACCCAACTTTAACCTCTAACTTCTCCATGGATACTAAATCGATCTTGTTTAACAAAACAAGAATGGGTGTCTCAGTGAAATCTTTCCAATTGGTCAAAAAGTCCAAATCTTCAAATTCATCAAACACATCCGTCACATACAACACTACATCCGCATCCTCTATGGAGCTTTTAACGAAAGACATCATGGATTTATGTAATTCGTATTTAGGTAATAAAACCCCAGGCGTGTCTGAATAGACAATCTGGTATTCCGTACCTTTATATTCTCCATTCAGCATCCCCAAAATCCGGTGACGCGTCGTCTGCGCCTTCGAGCTCACAATCGAAAGCCTTTCTCCCACTAATGCATTCATCAGCGTACTCTTCCCCACATTGGGTTTTCCAATAATACTGATAAAGCCTGCTTTGTGTTCGGGGGTCATAAAATGTACTTAAATACTGCCTCAAAAAGGATAGGCAAGAATAATTTCTACAAAGATACTTGTTTTTTCCCAAAGAAACGTGCATCTTTGCACTCCCAATTATATCGCGGGGTGGAGCAGTTGGTAGCTCGT
>JBIIGE010000097.1:0-4043 GCA_044236555.1 Aquirufa sp. | reverse complement strand
TGTTTGATAATTTTTTGGACTAATCCAGCCGTAATTTTCTCCAGCTTTTCCGTCTCTTCTTTCGTCAAACCCTTCATATGGCGGTTCATCTCCTCCTTGCGGATTTGCTCCAGTGCATTTTTCAATTTGTGGATGGTAGGTGAAACTTCCATCTCTTTAGACCAATCATTGAAGCTAACAATGCTCTCCTCGATGATGGTGCGCACATCTGGAATTGAAGCTAAACGAGTGGCTAAAGCCTCATCCGCCCGCTCCTTCAGCGTGTCGATATTGTATAATAGGACGCCATTAATCTTCTCGATTCCGTCTTCGATGCTGCGAGGAACAGAAAGGTCGATGAAGTATTTAAACGACAATAATTGCAATTTTTTAACCTCTGCTTGTGTAATCATCGGGCTATCTGTGCGAACAGATGAGATGATGATGTCCGCAGCGGCGATTTCCTTCCACAAATCTGTGATAGGAGCTACTCTAAACTGATCTCGACCAGCAGCAATCTTCTCTGCTTTCTCGATCGTACGGTTCATAATGGTGAACTCCGCAAAATCTTTCTCTTCCATGTTCTTGCACACGTCTAAACCTATTTCGCCTAATCCTAAGATTAAGACTTTCGGGTTCGGAAGGGCCTGAGAAAGTTCTTCAGCTAAAGCCACGGTCGCATAGGAAACAGAGGCCGCTCCATCACGGAACGAAGTTTCTTGGGCTACACGCTTGTTAGAATAGAAGATGGTATGCATCAAACGGTGTAAATAGGGGCCAGCCATATTTAAATCTGCCGCTTGTTGGTAGGCTTTTTTGATCTGATTAGGGATCTGCAAATCCCCTACTACTTTCGACTGCAAGCCGGTTGCGACTTCGAATAAATGGCGCAGAGAATCCTCTGTTTCGTCCATTTGCTTGAAATAGCCTAGGTATTCTGACGTGTTCGTTAAGCCTTTTTCGATTAAGAAGGCTTTGATTAAATCGGTTGAGATATCGCGATCAGAGGTATAATAGAATTCCGTGCGGTTGCAGGTAGAGACAATTAATAATTCATTTAGGCCAAAAAGATCCTTACACTTCACATAAAATCCTTTGCTCTCGTCCTCGTTTAACGCTAATTGCTCGCGAATGGCGAGTGGCGCTGTACGGTGTGAAAGGCTGACGGATTTAAAAGGTAAAATCATTTCTGTCTTAAGCGTGATTATTAATTCACAAAAGTACAATGCAAAAGTTTAAAATGTATCTGTCTTTGAAAGAAAATCGTAATTTAGATGAAGAAAAAATAGCAACCATATGCACTTCAAAAATAAGACTGTCTTTATCACGGGAGGATCCCGCGGCATCGGATTAGAAATCGCTAAAAAATTAGCCTCAGAGGGCGCAAACATCGTAATTGCGGCGAAAACCTCAGACCCACATCCTAAATTACCAGGTACCATTCATACGGCAGCGGCAGAAATAGAGGCGGCTGGTGGAAAGGCTTTGGCCTGCATGGTCGACATTCGTGACGAAAATCAGGTTTTAGCGGCGGTTCAATTAGCCGTGGATACCTTCGGAGGTATTGATATTTTAATCAACAACGCCTCGGCCATACAGCTCACGGGTACGCTGAGTACACAGATGAAGAAATACGATTTGATGAATCAGGTTAACACGCGCGGGACTTATTTATGTGCTCAGGCTTGTTTGCCCCATTTATTAAAATCTGATAATCCCCATGTTTTAACGCTTTCTCCTCCATTGAATGTGGAGGCGCGCTGGTTTGAGAACCATGTGGCCTATTCGATTGCCAAATTTGGGATGTCTTTATGTACCCTGGGAATGGCGTCAGAGTTTAAGGGGAAAGTGGCATTTAATTCACTTTGGCCTAAAACTATTATTTCAACAGCAGCCATTGAATTCGCCGTAGGAAATGCGTCCATGATGCAATTAGGGCGAAAAGCAACGATTATGGCGGATGCTGCTTCGGCTATTTTACAGAAAGATGCGAAGACAGTCAGTGGTAATTTCTACATCGACGAGGAGGTTTTGCGCGCTGAAGGAGTGACAGATTTTTCCGAATACCGCGTGAACCCGAATACACCAGAAGATCAATTGCTGCCAGACTTTTTTATTTAATGTTAGAAAATTATACCCCGCCACTTTGGTTACCGGACGGGCATACCCAGAGTATTTATCCGTCTCTTTTTCGAAAAGTGGCACTGGATGAAATACCCCGGCGGGAACGAGTAACGACTCCGGATCAAGATTTCTTGGACATCGATTGGTATGGCGGTCCGCTTTCAGAGAGGCCCTTATTGATTGTGTCCCACGGTTTGGAAGGATCGAGTGATCGACAATATGTGACGGGATTAATCCACAAAATGAAGGGCATGATGAATGCGCTGGCCTGGAATTACCGCAGCTGTTCAGGGGAGCCTAATAAGAATCTACGGTTTTACCACAGTGGGGCGACAGATGATTTGGACTTTATTATTAAACTGGCCATCGAGCGTGGAGCGAAAGATATTTACCTAGCAGGATTTAGTTTAGGAGGCAATGTGACCTTAAAATGGTTAGGCGAACAAGGTAAAAATCCTCCTAAAATGATTCGAAAAGCTGTTGCATTTTCTGTACCTTTGCACCTTTCATCGAGTAGCAAGAAGTTAGCTAAGCGAGAAAACAGCCTCTACACTCATCGATTTCTACAAACTCTCATTAAAAAAGTCAAGGAAAAGTCCGCGCGCTATCCTCAGGATATTACCGTGGAGATGATTGATTCAATTAAGAGTTTAGTGGATTTTGATAATGTGATCACAGGGCCTTTGCACGGGTTTATAGACGGGGAAGACTATTATGAAAAGAGTAGTTCCCTGTATTTTTTGGATCAGATTAACGTACCTACTTTAATCGTGAATGCAAAAAATGACCCTTTTTTATCGGCGGAATGTATTCCGGAAGACTATGTGAAAACATTGGACTTTGTTCAATTAGACGCACAAGAAAAAGGAGGGCATTGCGGATTTTATCCGAAGAATTACCAGGGGTATACTTGGTCGGAGAATCGCGCCGAACATTGGTTTAAGAAAAGCGTTTAGAAAAATATACTATGCCTACAGCTCAAGCAGAACCTTTAAAAATTGTCATTGATTTCGATAGCACGTTCACGAAAGTGGAGGGGCTCGATGAATTAGCGAGAATCGCGCTTCAGGGAAATCCGAAGCAAGCCGAAATCGTGGGAAAGATCAAAGATATCACCGACCAAGGTATGGCTGGATCCTACTCTTTCGCGGATTCCTTACGCGATCGTGTGGCTTTATTGCCAGCTAATCGCACGCATGTGGATCAATTAGTCGCATTTTTAAAAGGCAAAATCTCTGAGTCATTTAAGCGCAACAAGGATTTTCTCGAAGAGAATGCCGCTCAAATTTTAATCGTTTCCTCTGGATTCAAAGACTTCATTGTTCCCGTGGTGAACGAGATGGGTATCCCCGCCGAAAACGTATACGCGAATACCTTCAACTATGATGCGGAAGGAAATATCACGGGTTACGACGCGGAAAATTTATTGTCTCAAGACAAAGGAAAGGTACGTTTATTGCAATCGCTTCAATTAGAAGGGGAGGTTTTTGTCATAGGTGATGGCATCACGGATTATGAATTACGGGAGTCTGGTTTAGCCAATAAGTTCTTCGCGTTTACGGAGAACGTATCGCGTAAGGCAGTGACGGACAAAGCGGATTTCATCGTTCCCTCTTTAGATGAATTCTTGTACATCAACGGTTTGAGCCGGGCGCAATCCTACCCGAAATCGCGAATTAAGGTTCTATTGTTAGAAAACGTGCATCCAGGTGCGGTGAATGCGTTTAAGAAAGAAGGCTTCCAGGTGGAGCTTTTAAAAGGTGCTTTGGATGAGGATGAGTTGATCGAGAAGATCAAGGATGTGTCCATCATCGGTTTGCGTTCGAAGACGAATTTGACGAAAAAGGTATTAGATCACCCGAATGCCTCTCGTTTGATGTGCGTGGGTGCATTCTGCATTGGTACGAATCAAATTGATTTAGTGGAATGTGAGAAGCGTG
>JBIIGE010000096.1:0-4048 GCA_044236555.1 Aquirufa sp. | reverse complement strand
CGTTAGAGATTCAAGCGCAGGAGGATGATCATGCCTTAACCATTTATATGGATATCGATCCAGACTTTGTGAAGTCTAAACACGGTGATCAATTGGATTTATTAGGGCCAAAATAGCGTAGGTATTTTGCATGCTTAATTTGAAACCGCGTGCGTTTTCCGGTTAAGTGTTGAGACCAAACTGTGTTTTGGATGTCCTTATCAGAGGGAAGGTTTTCTAATTCAGGATTTAGCATTTTAAAAATCCTGAGTTTTCCTTTTTCAGAATAGACATCTTGTTTGACTTTGGCTTTCCAATGCTCCACTTCATCCTCCGAAATGAACGGTCTGCCGGAGACGAATTGAATACCTAAAAATTCAAAATCTTCCGCAAATGGATCGATAATTTTACTTTTTTCTGCTGACAAGCTAAGGCTTAGTTTAGCTAGTTCATCTATGAGTTGCTGTTTTACTTGATCGGGATTGTGTGAAGCCGGGATGACTAAACACATGTCATCAGCGAACCGATGAAATCCAATTTCAGCCTGAAACACTGATTTTAAATTACGGAGGTAGAATTCAGAAAGTATCGTCGAAAGAGATCCACCTGTCACTACTCCTGTGGTATTTTTTAGCGTATTAGCAGCAATGATCAAGCGTCTTACCTCGGGCCTGATTCCTGTTTCTTTGGCTAAATCGGCAAACAATATATCCCGGTTGATGGACGGGAAAAACTTAGTGATGTCCACCTTTAAAATTTGGGCTCCTGCTCCAGCCTTTTCTATTTCTTGGGAAATAAGGATGGCGGTATCCATCGGATGTGGCGTAGATGAGTAGACTTTTCCCCAGCCATTTTTCAGCTCTTGCTGCACTGTTTTAAGGACGATTTGGTCCACTAAGCTGTAGCAATAGATGGTACGAGCTTTGCCTGATTTAGAAAATTTCTTATCCTCTCTGACGGGTCTGAAGTGATACGGCTTCTCCGGGTTTGCTGCATGGTTTTGTAACTTTCGAAGCATCTCCCGGTAGTGGAGGTCTGGATTCTTTAAGAATGTCGTTGTCTTCATCCCATCAGAACCGATGGGCAATTGCGACACGAGCGCAGGATTAGTAAACGCGTCTTGGTTCGAAAGCGCTAAAGGAACGCGACGTTTCCATTTAGCTCTTTCGAGTAAGAGTTGAAAGCTGTTTTCTAAATCTTGCTTAGAATACATCGACTTACGCTTTATCCTTTGGTTCTTTGATTTTACCTAGGTCTATTCCATCAAAACCTTTGTGATTGCGGATGTTTGATTCTAGGTTTTTCACATCGCCAAAATACAATTCAGCGATTTGGCGTACCAAGTAAACGGCTTCCTTTTCTGTTAAGCGAAGCGTTGTGCTTCCGATGCTTAAATCCATTCGGTTGCGGTTGTCGGTTTTAGACTCGACGGTTTTTTTTACGGAGATCATAGTGTCAAATTAAGTGTTAAAAATAAGGGTCTACGATTTATGTTCTTACGGTTTCCAGCTCGTAGTCAGCTATTGGTTTTTGCGCGGTGGCCGATTGCTAGGCAAAAGGCTGTAGACCCTCGGGTTGAAATTACGAATAAGATGGGATATTGACTTATGTCCTTCGTAAAATGTGTGACAATTTATTAAACGGTAGAGCGTAATTGAATGGTGAATTACTATCGATGATTGACGGCGTAATTTTTAGCATTTTTTGACGTAGATCGATATATGTCGATTTTGAAATTGTCATTAAAAAATGTCTTATAAATTAAATTTAAGGCATAAAATACAAAATTATGCTTTAAAAATTGTCACTAATTTAGATGATTTTTTAGGGTATTTTTTGGCAGTGAGCATTTGCAATAAAATAAAACTTCTACCTTTGTGGCATACCACGACGAGAGATGAAGTTCTCGGAATGACCCTAAATCGAATACCTATGAAAGAGTCCAAAGTTAATTCAAAAATCATTAAAAGTTCAACTACTCAGGAGAATGTTTTGAAACTTTTAGTGTTCCTGTTAGAGGCAGAAAAGCCAGTTCCCATGGTTAGTTTGGAGCGTCTTTTTGGTGGTGGTTTTGAAGTGGAGAAAGACAAAAAGAGAACAATTTATCGCTACTTGAATATCATTGAAGAAAAGTGGCAAATTGAATTAATTCGGGGGGATTTATATTCGATAAAAAAGAAGGCAGCATTTCAAGCAACGGAATTGAATTCGCTGGAAGCTCAAGCTCTATATTTTTCAGCTGGGGATATAATCGATCCTGATTTGCGCTTGATGACACAGGCTAAATTACTTCGAATTTACCAGGAGCGAAGGAAGAAGGAGGATTTGATACCTAAAAAGACGTTGGAGTTGATTGATTGGTGTGAACAATATATCAATAAGTCGAAAGTTAAGATGCAGATGCTTATTAAGAGCTATTCTAGCATAAACTCTGGGGTGATTGCTGATCGAGTTGTGGTACCTATTTCCTTCAATATGGAGAATTTGGAAATCTACGCTTACGATTTAGAAGGGGGTAATGTGCTGAAGGTGTTTAAGCTAGAGCGGATGGAGGGAATTGAAAAGTTAAAAGAGAAAGCACCTAAAGAGTTGAAACTAGATAAGCATGAGATTAAGCGAGATCCTTTTGGGTATTTGATTGAAGGTAAGCAATTGCTCTATCTAGATCTTCGAATGGATTTGAAAGCTTTCGTTTTGTTCTCATTGCACTTTAGCAAACTAGTGCCTAAGATTGAAAAACTAGACGGGGATGATTTAGACAAGCCCTATCGAATTGAGTTAGAATTATTGCGTGTGGATCCGATGGCTGGATGGATAATTGGTCTTATTAATCATTTAGACATAGTAGGTAGTTCGGATTTTAAGGGAAAGTTAAGTTCCTACTTTGAAAATTACGTTTCATCACAATTACAATCAAAATTAAATTCATAAGCATGCAATTATCCATTTCAGTTTTTGAAGAGTATCTTACTAGATTTCGCAAGAAGGTTGCGAAAATTGAAAAGAACGCTAGAGCGAAGAAGAAGGAATTAAGTGAGCCTAAGGAGGTTGACGATGAATTCGAGTTGGAATTGCCTTTTCCGGGGGAGGAGCCAGAGGAAGTGAGTACGAAGGAGGCAGTTCTTTTTATGTTTTTGAAAAAGTTCGAAGATGCTTTGCCTAAATCATCGATCGATAAATTCGAGTTTTTAGTGGAAGCGCATCTTCGCGATGTCATTCAATTTTATCAGACAGTTGAACGTCATAATGGATCTGTTCAAGTGATTTTTGATGGAGCGTATCAATCTAATGCACCCAAGACCCCACTTGATTTTTTGGAAGTGTTTTTCTGTTTCTCGGCTTTATCTAAGAATGTGGGGATCCCAGCTAAGAATTTCCCGGCCTTAATCGTAGCTAAGTTTAAAGAATGGTTCCCACAAGATGCTTTAACTGTTAGATTAAATGAGATTGAAAAGGTAAGTGACGAGTATATCTATTTATACACCTTAGCTCATTTTGTATTGTCTGGTTGCAGTAAGCGTATTGATATTGCCAGATTTAAGAAGTTTGTTCCTGCGAAAGAGTTTTTGTTATTTATGCAGTCTGTGAACAGTGCGACACATCCATTGTTGAAGTCAAACGAATGGAGTATCGAGAAGGATATGTGGGACGATGAAGTTTCAATTACGACGAGTAAGAAGTCGATTGGCTTAATTATGCCAGATTTTGAGGCCGGTGTTTCTAAGAACTTTGATGGATATGATTTAATCGCCCCTGAGGATATTTCGGCTGTTTCATTGCATTATTCTGCAAAGACTCAAACCTCTTTAGATCGTTTGAAATCGATCTTGAAATGTTGTCCGTCTGAGACGTGGAATACGCGTAAATTAGGAATTCTATTGGCCGGAGAAGCGGGATGCGGGAAGACGGAATTCGTGGCACAAGCCTGTCGTGAATTAGGCTATTACTACATGAATGTGGGTGGTTTGAATTCCAAATGGGTAGGCGAGACCGAGCAAAATATTAAACGTATTTTGGAAATAGAATATCCAAAAATGATGAAGGAATATGACAACAAAGTGATTCTATG
>JBIIGE010000004.1:0-49278 GCA_044236555.1 Aquirufa sp. | reverse complement strand
CTATGAAAAGCAGGTGGATAAGTTGTTGAAATCCCCTCATTTTGGAGAAAAATGGGCCTCCATGTGGATGGACTTAGCGCGCTATGCGGACACGAAAGGATATGAGAAAGATGAGGCGCGGAGCATATGGAAATACCGGGATTACATCATCGCTTCTTTTAATCAAAACAAGCCTTACGATCAGTTTATCAAGGAACAACTCGCGGGGGACCTGCTTCCTAATCCACAAGAAAACGACTACATCGCCACGGCTTTTCACCGCAATACCACCAATAACGATGAAGGGGGAACCGAGGATGAAGAGTTCAGAACGGCAGCTATCCTGGACCGCGTAAATACGACTTGGGAGGTGCTTCAAGGGACAAGTTTTGGCTGTGTTCAATGCCATTCTCATCCCTATGATCCGATTCGGCATGAGGAATATTACCGCTACATGGCCTTCTTTAATAACTCCCGCGACGAAGATATTCCGGATGATTCTCCTACCTACAAACATTACAAACCGGAGGATGAAAAAACGATTGCGCAGCTCAAATCCTTTTTAGTAAATCAACCTGTCGCCTCCCAAAAAGCCTGGGGAAATATGATTCGTTTTGTGGAGCCTAAAATCCATCCGCATTGGGCAGATCAGTTTGATAATAGCGCCTTAGCCGATAACAAATATTTAGCTGTTCGAAACAACGGTTCCGCTCGCTTTAAGGCCGTTCCAATGCTGGGGAAAACCAAGCTGTTAATTGCTTGTCGAAACTCGGGGCCAGCACCTACCTTTTTAACCATCCACCAAGGTACTAAAACAGGGCCTGTTATCGCGCGCATAAAACTGGATACGACCCTGCAGGAAAAATACGCTAAACCGAAAGGTCAGTTTGTGAAAGGCTGGGCTTATACCTTCGTGAATATTCCTGCTTTGCCTGGAAAGCAAGACCTGGTTTGGGAGTTTACGAATGCCAAAACAAAGCCAGATCAAACGACCGCGATGATTGGATTTTGGGCTTTATTACCCGAAGTTCCTGCGGCACTTAAAGCAACCGAATTTGAAAATTTAGCCCTAAAAGCCATTGCGGCCGAACCAGAATTCACTACCCCTGTTATGCTTGAAAATCCGGCGGAATTCGCCAGAACAACCCGAGTTTTTGCCCGGGGTTCTTGGTTAAATCCAGCTGATCCCGTTAAACCCGGAATTCCGGCCTTATTCAAAAATGGACCTGTTAACAATCGCCTGGATTTAGCGAATTGGATCGGTGGTAAAAGCAATCCATTGACCGCCCGTGTGGCGGCAAATCGATTCTGGGAGCAGCTATTTGGGATCGGAATCGTTGAAACATTAGAAGACTTAGGAAGTCAAGGTCTTGCGCCTGTGAACCAGCCCTTGCTAGATCATTTAGCCTATAAATTTCAGGTTGATTTCAAGTACAAACCGAAAGATTTATTGAAGTATATCGTCATGTCTGCTAGCTACCAACAATCTGCTATTGTAGATAAGGCCACTCGCGAAAAAGACCCAAACAATCGCTACATAACTCGAGGGCCACGCATTCGATTAAGTCCGGAGCAAGTACGCGATCAAGCCCTGGCTTGGTCAGGATTATTGAGTGAAAAACTAGGCGGCCCTAGCGTTATGCCGGAGCAACCAGATGGGGTTTGGAATGCGCCTTACAGTGGCATGAAATGGGAAAAAAGTAGTGGAGAAGAGCAATGGAGGCGCTCCCTATATACCTATTGGAGACGCAGCAGCCCTTATCCTACGATGGTGACCTTTGATGCAGGAACACGTGATATTTGCCTTTCACGGCGGATTCGCACGAATACGCCTATGCAAGCGCTGAATACCTTGAATGATCCCGTGTTTCTAGAGGCGTCACAATTTTTTGCCCGTAAATATCCAGAGAATGGGTTGCGTTTTATTGAAAAAGGCTATGCTGATTTATTTGGCAGAACTATTGCTCCTAAAAAAGCGGAAACATTAGGTGCATTTTACACGCAAACCCTAGCCTATTATCAAGCGCACCCGAAAGAGACATTAGCCTTTTTAAAGATATGTCCGGATAACGATGTTCCGCCTAATCCGGCTAATTTAGTCGCCAAAACCTTAGTGGCAAACGCCCTATTTAACATTGATGAAAGCATAAATAAACCTTAAAACTGATGAAAGAATCTATCCCACGCAGAGACTTTTTAAAAGCAAGTTCTGCACTGATCGGAACCAGCCTGTTAACTAACAACAATATGAAAAAAATCGCACCCAAAGCCGGCGAAATCACCCTAGGCCATGGCTCATTTAGGTATAAAGTAGTGCCCAATTGGGGTATTTTGGATGCTGGAAAAAATCCCGTGAACGACTGTCACGAGATGGTGGAAGACGCAAAAGGCCGATTATTTATGCTCACTAACGAGGTGAAAAACAACGTCCTCATCTACGATAAATCCGGTAAACTGCTCGACTCCTGGGGACATTCCTATCCGGGTGCACATGGTCTAACCATACTAAATGAAGGAGGCGAACAGTTTTTATTGATCTGCGATAACACACGCCACCAAGTCATCAAAACGGATTTAAAAGGCCGGGAAATTTTCAAGATTGATTACCCAAAAGAGACGGGCGTTTACGATCACCCACATCAGTTTGTTCCCACAGAAACAGCGGTTAATCCAAAGAACGGCGACATATATGTGGCCGATGGTTATGGGTCAAATTACATCATTCAATATGATTCAAAAGGACGTTATATCCGACATTTTGGCGGGTATAGCGCGGTTTACGATGATAATAAGTTCAATTGCTGCCACGGGGTTTTAGTAGATACTCGCGACCCCAATAACTGGACGTTATTAGTGACTGACCGAGTAAACAACAGCTTTAAACGATTCACTTTAGACGGGAAATTTATCACCCGTTACCACTTACCTGGCTCCTTTGTTTGCAGACCTGTCTTGCACGGGGATTATATTTTAGCCGCAAGTTTCCGGAGCACGGATGCCTCCTGGCCTGGTTCAGGGTACATTCAAATCTTGGATAAAGATATGAAAGTCGTTTCGACGCCTGGTGGATCGGAACCTATCTACAAAAATGGCATTTTACAGAAGCAAGTAAAAGACGACGAACACAAAGTGTTCATCCACCCGCACGATGTCTATGCGGATTCTGACGAAAATATCTATGTGCCACAGTGGGCATCGGGAAAAACCTATCCGATCAAATTAGAACGAATTGGCTAAATGGTGATCGCGGAGGCAGGCCAGTCATGGCTCATTTTTTGGGGACATTTCCATCCGATGTTGGTGCATTTGCCCATCGGGATGTTCTTTATGGCCGGTATTTTACATTTTTTCTATGCACAAAAGCAGGAGGCTGCCCAGCCAATTGTAGTGCATATGTTAATCTGGACGTCTGCATTTGCCCTAATCTCCGCAGCCATGGGTTGGTCACTAGCACAAGCTGGCGAATACGATCCCGGGACCTTACAAATTCACCAGTGGCTGGGGATAAGCACTTGCGTGTTATCACTTAGTTTAACCTATGTCATGCGCGCTGGACTGAATCGCCATGTAACGAATTCCTTATTTATACTCGGACTCCTTTGCCTCACGGTCACCGGACACTATGGAGGAAATCTAACCCATGGCTCTGATTATTTAACGGCTAGTTTACCTGCCCCTGCACAAAAAATGCTAGGTATTAAAAAAGAAGACGTCGAAGAGGTCCCTAAAATCACTAACCTAAAAGAAGCCGTCGTTTATACGCAACTCGTCAAACCGATTTTAACACAGCGCTGTATTTCCTGTCACAATGCCGAAAAGCAAAAAGGCAAACTTCGTTTAGACGCCCCTAATTTTATCCTAGCAGGTGGCGAAGAAGGACCCGTTATCGCTGCCGGCAAGCCTTTAGAAAGCGAGCTAATCAAACGCCTTTTATTGGAAGAAAACGATGAGCACCACATGCCTCCTAAAGGCAAAACGCCCCTAACTGAGAACGAAATTTCTTTACTGCATTGGTGGATTCAGCAGGGGGCTGATTTTAATAAAAAAGTAGCCCAGCTACCTTCTGATGAGAAAATAAATGCCATTTTAAAAACGTATACACAAGCGGAGGTAGCACAAGAGTCCGCCGTATTTAAACAGTCAGTTAATGCAGCAGACGAGGCTGATCTTGCGCGAATTCGCAAGCACGGTCTACTGGCAAATCCGGTTTCAAAAGACCAAAACTATATCGAGGTCAACGCTATTAACGCCCCGCGTGTAACTAACAAAGAACTGGCAGATTTACGATTGATTAATGCCCAAATTATCCGCTTAAAATTAGGCAATACACAAGTTAGCGGAGATTTTTTGAAGGAAATTGCGGACATGCCCTTGTTGATTTTCCTTGATCTACAGCACACCAAAATCACAGACCAGGATCTCGAGAGCCTTAAAAACTTGGCCTATCTAGAGTCGATTAATCTGGTGGGAACTCAAATCAGTGATCGAGGTTTACTAACGCTTGCGAAAATCAAATCGCTCAAGCGCGTCTATTTGTGGCAAACCCGCGTGAGCGAAAAAGGCGTCGCACAACTCAAAAAAAATCGACCCGATATGGCTATCCAATCTGGCTTTAAGGGCAAATGGCCTTTGGTCATAGACAGTGCTCAGCTAGCCTTTAGCGAATAGCAATTTTCAAAGAAAAAATTTAATCGTATATTTCCGTATTCGTCTTGAAAACTATGACATTACAGAGCAAGCGATTTTGGTTTCTGTTACTCCTAGCCATTGGGAGCATTTTTGCGTATACCCGTTGTTCAGATACGCAAGCCCAAGAAACCGCAATGCCAGACGTCATTGACTATAATTACCACATCCGACCTATTCTTTCCGACCGTTGTTTTAAATGCCATGGGCCTGATGCGAACAAGCGAAAAGCTGGACTTCGATTAGACACGCCGGAAGGAGCGTACGCCGCCTTCAAAGATAATCCTTCCATGCACGCCATTGTTCCAGGTCATCCAGAATCGTCTGATGCATTCCAACGATTAATCACGAAAGATACCTCGTTAAGGATGCCCACGATGAGTTCGCATTTAACGGTAACGCCACATGAAATTGACCTCATCGAAAAATGGATCAAACAAGGCGCGGTGTACAAACCACACTGGGCCTTTATCAAACCCGTAAAATCGGAATTGCCCGATGCAGATGAGGATTGGGTGCGCAATCCGATTGACTATTTTGTCTATGCAAAAATGGCGGAGAAATCGTTAAAGCCTAGCCCGGAAGCATCGAAAGAGCAGTTATTGAAACGGGTTTGTCTGGATTTAACCGGCTTGCCGCCGACGCTCGAAATGCAGGATCGTTTTCTACAAGACGACAGCCCTCAGGCCTATGAGAAGATCGTTAACGAGCTAATCAGCAGCAAACATTACGGCGAAAAAATGTCGATTCAATGGCTAGATTTAGCGCGTTATGCGGATTCACACGGCTACCAAGATGATGGTTTGCGAACCATGTGGCCTTGGCGAGATTGGGTGATTCACGCATTTAACTCGAATTATTCGTATGCTAAATTCGTCACGTGGCAACTAGCCGGCGACCTATTGCCGCGACCATCAAAGGAGATGTTACTCGCTACCGGCTTCAACCGCAATCACAAGATTACCCAAGAAGGTGGGGTTATCGACGAAGAATACCGCGTGGAATATGTGAACGATCGAACGAATACTTTTTCGAAATCTTTCCTTGCGCTGACCTTCGAATGTGCGCGCTGCCACGATCACAAGTATGATCCTATTTCACAAAAAGACTATTACAGCACCTATGCCTTCTTTAATCAGGTGCCTGAAAAAGGATTGTTTGGAACCATCGATGCCTCTTTCGCGGATCCTCCTAATATGTCTATATCGACTAAAGACGTACAATCGATTCTGAAGTTTATTCACAAAAAAGACACCGCAACCGTCGACGTCATGATCATGGCAGACTCTAGTAAACATCGGCCTACTTATGTCTTGTCGCGCGGAAATTACGATATGCCAGGTCCAGAAGTAGGTTTTGGTTTGCCAAAAAGTATTTTACCCTTCACCCCTGCCAAGTACAGTCAAAATCGACTGGGCTTAGCGCGTTGGGTAGTAGATCCAGCAAACCCGCTGACATCTCGCGTGTTTGTGAACCGGATGTGGGCACAGTTTTTTGGGCGAGGCATCGTGAAAACAGTGGGCGATTTTGGGATGCAAGGAGAACTTCCTACGCATCCTGAATTACTCGACTGGTTAGCCGTTGACTTCCAAAGTCACGGTTGGAACATCAAACGATTAGTCAAACAAATCGTGTTGTCAGCCACCTACCAACAAGCCTCCACGGTGAGCTCTGCTTCCTTTAAAGTCGACCCGGAAAATATCTATTTATCGCGCATGTCCCGGATACGAATTCCGGCGGAACAGATTCGGGATCAAGTATTAGCCTCTGCCGGCATCTTAAATAAAGAAATTGGTGGTCCAAGTGTGAAGACCTACCAGCCTAAAGGACTCTGGGAAGTAGCCACTTCTGGTAGAGGATCATTAATGAATTACATCCAGGATCACAACCAAGATTTATACCGCCGCGGCATGTATGTGTTCATTAAACGTACGGTTCCGCCACCTACGATGTTAATTTTCGATGCGAGTAATCGCGATCAATGCGAGGTACAGAGAGGTCGAACGAATACGCCATTGCAGGCTTTGGTGATGATGAATGATCCCCACGTTTTGGAAAGTTCTCGCGTCTTAGCCAGCCAATTTTCGCGGGAGAAAGGAAGTTTAGAGGAAAAATTAACGCGCGCGTTTAGGCGCATTGTTTGTCGAGCTCCAAAAGACAAGGAACTCGCGATGCTGAAAAAATACTACGAAGCCGAGCAAGCCTCTTGTGTTCAAAACCCGAAGAAAGTTCAAAAGCTCATGAAGATAGGGGAATACAAACAAGACAAGGCGGCGATTACCGGATCCACGGCGGCCATGATGCTGACGATTCAATTAATTTATAACCTAGAGGAGGCCATCATGCGGGTATAATATGGAAAACGAATTCTTTAAAAATCGACTCAATATTACGCGCCGCCATTTCTTCGGTCAGGCGGCTGCGGGCATAGGTGGGCTAGCCTTAGGTTCCTTGCTCGTGCCCGATTTATTCAAAGGTGATGCCTCTGCGCAATCATTGCCTTTAGGCGTTGCACACTTTGCCCCTAAGGCAAAACGCGTCATTTACTTATGCCAAAACGGTGCCCCATCCCAATATGAGAGTTTCGATTACAAGCCCATGCTGAACAAAATGGCCGGGCAGGATTTACCGGATTCAATTCGCGGGACCCAACGGCTTACCGGAATGACGGCATCCCAAGATAAATTCCCGCTCGTCGGTTCGTATTATAATTTCAAACAACACGGAAAATCAGGCACCTACATCAGTGAAATATTCCCGCACATAGGCTCGATCGCGGATGACATTTGTGTGATTCGCACCATGAGTACCGACGCGATTAATCACGATCCGGCATTAACCTTTTTACAAACGGGAGCCCAGGTAGGTAATCGCCCGAGTATGGGTGCCTGGATGTCGTATGGTTTAGGAAGCGAGAACAAAAACTTACCAGCTTTCTGCGTGTTGCTTTCGCGCGGACGTGGAAATGGTCAGGGAGTTTATTCGAAGCTTTGGACAAATGGATTTTTAGATTCGACTCATCAAGGTGTCGTATTTAGTAGTTCGGAGGATCCTATTTTGTATTTGAATGATTCGGATGGAATCGACAAGGCCGGACGACGCAGAATGCTAGACCAGCTCGCAGAATTAAACCACGAAGGTTTTGCGGAGAATAAGGATCCTGAAGTAGAGGCCAAAGTACAACAATACGAAATGGCTTACCGCATGCAGACGGCGGTTCCGGAATTAACGGATTTATCCAAAGAGCCAGACCACATCATCAAAATGTATGGACCGGAATGTTTAGTTCCGGGTACGTATGCGGCGAACGTTTTGCTAGCGCGTAAACTGTCTGAATCAGGCGTTCGCTTCGTGCAAATTTACCACCAAGGTTGGGACTCCCATGGCAATCTGCCACAAGAAATGGCGATGCAAGCGCAAGATGTAGACCGATCTTCGGCAGCACTTATTACCGACTTGAAACAGCGTGGATTATTAGACGAAACGCTGGTGATTTGGGGAGGGGAATTTGGTCGTACGAATTATTGCCAAGGAAAATATACCGTAGACAATTATGGTCGCGATCACCACCCACGTGCCTACAGTATTTTCATGGCTGGTGGAGGCGTAAAGGCGGGATCCGTTTATGGGGAAACGGATGAGTTAGGATATAACGTCGTGAAAGACCCGGTGCACATCCATGATTTCCATGCGACGGTACAGCATTTAATGGGAATCAATCACGAGCAATTGACTTACAAACATCTAGGTCGTCGTTACCGATTAACCGATATTGCAGGGAACGTTTTACCAGGATTAATCGCGTAATGGGGAAAGTCGAAAAGATAGGGAATTTGATTTTATGGGGTCTCCAAGGCTTCCTCGTTTTCCTATTGATTTTCCAATCAAGCTTTGCATTGCCAGTGGCCGGAATCGGCCATTTGCATCCTCTGATTTTACACTTACCCATCGGCTTCGGGGTTTTATTACTAGGTCTTTTTGCCATCAAAAAACAGCTAGCTTCCTTCGAAGTTTTAGCCGAATTTCTGTTACTAATTACCGCCATCTTTTCCACCATAACAGCCATTTTTGGTTTGTTTTTAGCTAAAGAAGGCGGCTACGAAACGAGCGCTTTAGACTGGCACCAGTGGTCAGGAGTTGCCGTATCATTTGTCTATTTTGTATGGGTGCTGCTGCGCAGAAATCTCCTCGTAGGAGCCGCGCTTGGATTCGTCGCCTTAGTGGTGGCTGGCCACACGGGGGCGAGCATAACGCATGGGGAAGACTATTTACGTTTTGGGGAGAAAACAACAGAAATCACCTCGGAAAGTGTGGTGTTTGAAGACATTGTCCAACCCATTTTAAAAGCCAAATGTGAGTCGTGTCACAATGACCAAAAAACAAAAGGCGCGCTCAAAATGAATAGCATTGCAAACCTGATGAAGGGGGGAAAACATGGTGCGATTTGGAAGGCAGGGGATGCTTTAAATAGTCACCTAATTCAGCGAATCAAATTGCCCATGAATGCGAAGGAGCACATGCCTCCGCTAGGAAAAGCGCAGTTGACTCCTGACGAAATTACGATTTTGACTTTATGGGTAAAAGAAGGGGCATCCTTCGAAAAGAAAGTAGGGCAATTCAGTGCGGATTTTCAGAAACTACTACAGCCAACTACCGTAACAGCAAACACAAAATCCTACGATTTTTCAGCTGCGTCGGAATCATCCATCGAATCTGTGAACACTCCGTATTGTACCGTATATCCGATCGCAAACGAATCCCCCGCATTACAGGCAGATTTTTATGTAGCGGCAAAATTTGATCCTGTAACGCTATCCAATTTATCCCAAGTTAGCGAACAGTTAGTGGGCTTGCAGCTCTCGAAAATGCCCATCACAAACGAGTCCTTGAATCTGGTTTCGAAGTTTACTCATTTGGAAAAATTGAACTTAAATTTCACGTCCATTGATGATGCAGGAATAGCACAATTAGCTGGCTTAAACCAGTTGGAACAGTTATCGATTTCGGGAACGAAAGTAGGAAAAACAGGGGTCTCAAAATTGCTTGCAAAACTCCCTTCCTTAAAGGAAATTCATGTATGGAGCACGAACCTTTCTCCGGCGGATTTAGCTGCTTTACGCAACCAATTTCCGAAGGTAACATTCGATGCCGGCTACATTCCGAAGGAGGAAACTTTACAGATCAATCCACCCATTTTAGTGAATGAAAATCTGATTTTAAAGCCCGGAGAAAAACTCAATTTCAAACACACCTTACGGGACGTGCTGTTCCGCTATACGTTAAATGATTCCTTACCTGATAGCTTACGTAGTCCGGCAACAAAGGCATCGATTGACATTATGAACTATGCGAAAGTACGTATCCTAGCCACAAAGCCTGGCTGGCTCGTCAGCAAGCCCATCGACATGCGGGTATATAAATCCGCGTTCATCCCAGCCCGCATAGATCTACTAACTAAGCCAGACCCAAAGTATCCTGCGGCCGGCGGTGCCAGCTTACACGATTTTATATTAGGCGCTCGAGAGGTGAAAGGTGTATCCAATTATTCTTGGCTTGGATTTAAAGAAACAGACTTCGATGCCATTGCCACCTTTGTTAAGGCTACACCCATACACGGGGTAACGCTCTCCTATTTAGAAAAAACGGATGTAGATGTATTTCCTCCTGTGCGGGTGGAAGTTTGGGCGGGGGATTCCCCAGAGAAATTGCGTTTAATTACGAGCGCAAAGCCGCTACAACCCAAAGAAAAAAATGGCTATTCTCCGCGTGGAATTAACATCCCCGTGACAGGAAGTCCGGCAAAATATTACCGCATCAAAGCAGAGCGTTTAAAAAGAATGCCGGCCTTTGTAGACAACAAGGGAAAGGGCGCTTGGTTACGGGTGGACGAATTATTGTTTTATTGAAATAATGCAAACAGAGAGATACTACAAACCAGAACTTGACGCCGTTCGCTTATTAGCCTTCCTACTCGTCTTCTTTACACATCGAATGGACCTCGCTCCCATTGACCCGGCTACTTATTATTGGGGATATCACTTGAGTTTAGTGGGGGTATTTGGAGTGCCACTTTTTTTCTTTCTGAGTGCTTTCTTGATTACTGAATTGCTCACGAAAGAACTTGATCGATTTGGCGAAATCAATATAAAATCGTTTTACATTCGCCGAATCTTACGCATCTGGCCGCTGTATTTTACCTTCTTTTTTGGGATGGTATTCGTGACCCAATTCACTGATCTATTCGGGACTATTTCGGGGAAAACCCAACTCGCTTTTAGTCTCTTTGCGGGCAACTGGTACATCACGTTTAATAAATGGTTACCGTCTTATCCCATCAATCCTTTATGGAGTATTTCAGTCGAAGAGCAATTGTATATTTTGATCCCATTGATCATCGGATACACAGGAAAAAAGGGCTTGAAAATCTTTGCCTTCCTAGCACTTGCGGCTGCCTATGTGACGATTTTTTATTACGCTCAAACACCTAAAAAAGGGTTCAGCGGCGAATGGACCAATAGTTTTGTGCAGTTTCAATTTTTTGCAGCCGGCATTTTGCTTTCCATTTACTTGAAAGGGAGGCAGCCTAATTGGAATTTTATTTCCCGGATATTCATTTTTAGCCTCGGTTTTGTCTGCTGGCTCATTGCCTCCATCATCTGCGAAGTGCATGCGGACGCACCCCATCTTTCGACTCCAATTCAAGCACTAAGTGGTTGGTTTTTGATCTTAACTGGGGTCATTTTATTTTTCCTTTCACTGTATGGCGCATCCATGAAACATACGCCTAAAGCCGTGTTTTATCTAGGCCGAAGCTCCTTTGGCATGTACATTTTTCACATCACCACTTTTTGGATTATTTACCAAATCTACAAAGTTGAACTTGCCTCCTTTAGTGAAAGTATCGGACTAGGCGAATGGAAAAATGACGTCGGATTTGTCATGGCATTTATGGCCACCGTTTCGATCGCATCTCTTTCGTACCGGTATTTTGAGAAACCTTTTCTACGGTTAAAAAAACGCTTCACGCTGATTCCTTCGAGGGATTAGACTACTGAGAAAGTTGACGAATTTGTTTCGCTGAAAGTGCGCGATTAAATACTGCCAGTCCGCCTATTTGGCCCTTAAAAAAGTTCCCCATTCCCTTCTTTAATAATACAGCACCCACTGTAAAGTCCGAGCCATTGTTTCCCATTCCAGTTGGGAAATAATAGGGATTTTTTGATTGAATTAATCCCGTTGGATACCCTTCAAATCCCGTTGTATTTAGGATCAATTCTTTCTCGCGAGCGATGAATTGTCCATTCACATACGAGCGGATATATTGCCCATCATAGGTAAATGCAATGCAGGCCCAAGTGTTTGCTGGTACTTCTTGTGCACTCGCGGAATAGTCGATGGAATAAGGAAAAGGGGGCGTCGGTTTCCCTGTAGTGGAAATATGGCCACACACCTGATTTTTTCCATTATAATGCGGAAGAGAAACAAACAGTCCATATTGGCGCTTGCCTCCATCCTGGTATTCATTCCACATGCCACCCACAAAACCCGTTTGCTCGCCGGTCCATTTTACCCAGGCCATGACCGTGACACCTTGACCGGGTCCGAAAATATTTAAGTCGCCTGTTTTAGTATTAGCTAGAGCAAGGTAAGCCTCGTTCCCAAAAAGGGCTGAATATCCACTTAAAGGACCCTCTTCGATTCGGGGTATATTGCCATTGATTTCGCTCAGGGCAAAATCCCCTTTCAACGATTTGCGAGATTGGCCGGCCTCCTCTTTAAAGTCCCATAAAGCAACGAGGTTTTTATTTTTTAAAGCTTGCCTTACTGATGATTGTGCGATCATCTGAGAAGATAGGCTTAAAATAAGAGCTAGAAAAGCGAACTTAATACCCATAAAAACTCAATGCATTTTACCTTTTTCAGTGAGTAAGGCATACGCCTCCTCCCAACTAGGAATGGTCTCCGATTCATACCCGTAGGTCGGACCCGTCGCGATTTGATGAAAGGCTTTCATGGCTTTAAGGTGCGCTCCACTTCGCATGAAATTTAGCATAAGCTCACGGCTCTCCCAAGCGGTAATCGTACATTGGTATTCTTGCACCTTTTTAACTTGGCTATGGAGAATACCTGGTGCGGTTTGGGCTTGACGAAATGACGGAATGGCTAAAAGCCAAAACCGAAGGTAAGAGAAGAATCCTTTAGGCTTTAAACCAGTGAGTGAGATATACATAGCTTATTTGCCGTTCCAGCCGTCTTTTATTCCCTTGATTAAATCATCTGAGCTTCCTACTTCATAGCCAAACAATCCGGCAACGACAGCTAGATGAAAAATTAACACCGCTTTTTGCCACATGGGGCGCTCTTTCCATGGTTGATCTTGATCAAATGGATCGAATGCTAAAGCAATTCCGAATCGTGTTGCCGCATCTAAAGTCGAGTGTTTCACAAACAATTCGTATAGTCCAAAAAGGACGAAACCGATGTACAGATATTTGATGAAAGATGTTTTCATGGTGTTTTATTTGAAACAAATATATTGGCAAAAATTGAATTTGTAATCAAACTACATATGTCATTTCAAGCCTACCTTGATAATATTCAGGCCAAAACTGGAATTCGATTTAGGCCACGGACACTGTATGGCGATTTGGGCTTTATTTAAGGGAAAGAAAGATTAGTCGTAGTGAAATCTACATTTTGCGATTTGTATCTCGTCATCTATAACGCGGTAAATTATGCGATGCTCGTCATCAATTCTTCTAGACCAAAATCCAGCATAATTAAACTTCAGGGCCTCAGGCTTGCCGATTCCTTCATATGGGCTTCGCGAAATGTCCTTTAGTAACTCATTGATGCGCTTCAATTTATTTTTATCAATCTTTTGCCAATAAAGGTAGTCTTCCCAAGAGAGCGCCGTAAATACGTATTTCATTATTCAGCGAGGTCCTTTACAAGCTTCTTTCCTGATCTTAATTCCTGAATAGATTCATCTAAACGCTGTTGATTCTTGCGTGATGATAGTTCGTGTTGCGTACTTTTTAAAGAATTATATTCTTCTAGCGACATGATTACCACGCCGGAGTCCTTGCCTCGGTTAATAATCAATGTATCAAAGCTTTCTGTCACACGATCAAAATAGCTCTTAATATCTTTCCTGAAATCGGATAAAGTGGTAGTTAACAAGATGTACAATTTTATGTACAAAAATATGTACATTTTTTATCAATACCAAACAAAAAAACACCCCAGCTGGGATGTTTCTTAATCAAAAGTATATTTCGGGTCTTTGGGTAGCTCCTATTTAAAATTCTACAATAGCTCTTACAGAACCAGATTGACCTACGACTTGACTGCTAAAGTAGTCCCTGTAATTTCAACCGTTAATTTCTTTAATCCGGTAGTAGCCGGTCCTTGTACTAATGCTCCAGTGGCGCTAAAAGAAGATCCATGTGCAGCGCAGAAAAAGGACGACGTTGAATTGTTATATTCCACTCTAGCGCCAGCATGAGGACAAACCGATGAAACCGCTAAAAAACTCGCCGCCGCATTCCCGGAAGCAGTACGAATAACGATTATGTTATTTTTAGCCACAAAATCATTGATATTTCTTATCTCCGTAGCTAAATCCACTGTCAAGCTTGCCGTATTTCCGGTTGGGTTTGAACCAGAGGGCGGGGAAGCTGGCTCCGGGCTATCAGAGGAACAAGCCGCTGCTAGACAGGCAACACAAGTGACAGCAAGGCCACCAGTCAATTTATTCAAAAACTCTTCGCGATTAATAATTTCCATATAAGTAGCTGTTTTACAAGTCATAAACCAGAAAAAACACAATTTGTTTCGAACAGGCATTGATAAGACTTAAGCATCAAACGCACAATCCACCTTAAATTTTCTTATTTAAAATAATTCTAAATAGTGTTGCACAATTGCTTCGGCCTACTTACATTTGCACTCTATTTAAAATTAGTCTAAATAAAGTTTAAATGAAAAATGCCTTATTCGCATTCCTAGTACTACTTTCCCTCACCTCATCTGCGCAATTAGGTTCTATCTCGGGTCAAATCACCTCAGAATCAAATGATGCGCTTCCAGGTGCCACCGTGGTACTTTTGGGGACGGTTAGAGGGGTTGAAACGAATGGGAAAGGATATTACGTCCTGAAAGGCTTAAAGGCAGGTCAATATACAGTGAAGATTAGCTTTGTAGGCTATAAACCTAGCATACAAGAAGTGGTAATCAAAGAGGCCGAGCAAAAGGAGGCAAATTTTCGCTTAAACGACATAACCGAACTTCAAGGCGTATCCGTCTTTGCACAATCAGGTGTGAAAGGCAATACCTTTTTACCGCAAGTAAACGAGTACACCATCACGGCAGGGAAAAAAAATGAAGTGATTGTCCTTGATAACCTTCAGGCGAATTTAGCCATGAATAATTCCCGTCAAATTTTCTCACGAACACCTGGAATTTCCGTTTGGGAAAGCGATGGGTCGGGCATCCAATTAGGAGTAGCTTCTCGCGGACTATCCCCTAATCGCTCTTGGGAATTCAATGTGCGAATGGATGGATACGATATCACGCCCGATCCCATGGGCTACCCGGAGGCGTATTATACTCCCCCTATGGAGGTGGTGGATCGTATTGAAATTATCCGCGGCGCGAGTTCCTTACAATATGGGCCGCAGTTTGGCGGGTTAATGAACTTTGTCCTACGTAAACCAGATTTATCCACAAAACTAGTCGTTGAAAGCCAAAACACGACCGGAAATAATGGCCTCTTTAGTTCGTTCAACTATGTGGGAGGCACCTCCGGCCGACTATCTTACACCACTTACTACCAAAAAAGACTAGGCAATGGATGGCGCCAAAACGCCTATTTCAATACAGATCACTCACATGGGGAATTGTCCTATGCTCTATCCAACAAACTAAAAGTAGGCGCGCAATTAACTTACATGTATACGCAAAGCCAGCAAGCGGGAGGTTTGACAGATGCAGAATTTGCCCAAAATGCCCAGCAAAGTAAGCGCGCTAGAAACTGGTTTAGCAATCCCTGGTTCATCTATGCATTAACTGCTGACTATGTCATTACCGCAGATTCCAAGCTTAGTTTGAAGTATTTTGGGACTACAGCCGAACGAAATTCCGTCGGTTTTACTAAGGCCATCACAGAAATCGATCCACTCGGAAATAGACAAGTGGACCGCGATCTGTACCAAACCAATGGCACAGAATTACGCTACCTAGTAAACTATCGCCTAGGCAATTGGAAAAATACGTTGGCATCCGGGCTTAGGTATTTTCATGGTGAAATGAGGCGAAAGCAGGTAGGTCTAGGGACGAAAGGGGATGACATGGATTTTGCGATTCAAGGTTTATACACCCGTAATTTAACCTTCCAAAACATTAATTATGCCGCCTTCGCAGAAACAATTCTGCGGCCCAGCGAACCTTTACTGATCACCTTAGGCGCGCGTTTAGAAAGAATTGATACGCGCATGGCTGGACAGTCGGGGCTAAGCTCATCTGGCACACCCATTGCTGCTAATCCAAACAGCGCTGGAAGATCCTTCCTTTTGCTAGGTGCTGGAGCTGAATATAAAATCAGCACAAACACAAAGCTATACAGTAACATTGCCCAAGCTTATCGTCCTGTTTTGTCATCCGATCTATTACCACCAGCGACTACAGACGTCATAGATCCTAATTTATCGGATGCAAAAGGTTACAACTTTGACATCGGATACCGCGGAGAGATAGGGAATTACCTGACTTTTGATATCGATTATTTCCACCTTGACTACAACAACCGGGTGGGAACAATTGCGCAAACGGCTAGCGATGGAAAAATTTACCAATACCGGACGAACCTAGGCCACTCGGTTTCAAAAGGAGCAGAGGCTTACATTGAATTTAGTCCCACCACCGCCTGGCTGAAAAACCAACGCTTTGGAAACATCTCCGTATTTGCTTCCGTGGCTGCGATTCGCGCCCGGTATTTGGACTTCAAAACAACATCCGTAATTAATGGAAAAATTGTCGAAGGAAATCTAGCCGGGAAGCACGTGGAAAATGCCCCAGATAAAATCAATCGCTATGGAATTACCTATTCTAAAAAAGGACTTTCGTTAAGCTGGCAAATCAGTGACATCAGCCAGGCCTTCGCCGATGCAAGCAATACGGTAACTCCGAATGCTGCTGCTACAACTGGATTAATACCTGCCTACCAAGTACAAGATATTTCTGGATCCTATAAATTTAAAAAGTATGCCCAGCTGAAGTTTGGGGTAAATAATATAACTGATGCGCGCTATTTTACGCGTAGATCTGGCGGTTATCCAGGGTCTGGAATTCTACCGGCAGACGGCCGAACTTGGTACGTAGGTTTGAATGTGAAGTTTGTAAACTAGCTAAAATATTTTTCTATATTTACCTAAATCATTTAACGTAAATATGAAAAATCTAATCGCCGGAATCATACTCCTTTTGATTCCTATTCTGGGATTTTCACAAACCAAAATCACTCCAGATAACGCACTAAAAAGCTATTTAACGAATGGCGACGCTAACTACTCTTGGGAATTAAAAGATTCCGCTAACCTAGGAAGCACTAAAGCTTATCAGGTATTACTAACCTCCCAAAAATGGCGCGGCATTAAATGGACGCACCAGCTCACCATTATCATCCCGGGAACCGTACAGTATGATGGAGCGCTGTTTTTTATAACGGGCGGAAGCAACAAAGACGAACTTCCGAACTGGAGTAAAGACGACAAATTATGGCCCGCTTTAGGCTCCATCGCTATCAAAAACAAAGCCGTTGTTGCGCTCATTAAACAGGTACCTAACCAGCCCTTTTTTGATGGAAAAACGGAGGATGAATTAATCACCCACACCCTGAACGAATTTCGAAAAGACAAGGATTATTCGTGGCCATTATTATTTCCGATGGTGAAATCAGCGGTAAAAGGTATGGATGCAGTTCAGGAAATTGTGGCTCAAAAAACGAAGCATAAAATCAACAATTTTGTTCTTTCGGGAGCATCTAAAAGGGGGTGGACGACTTGGCTTTCGAGTGCGATTGATGACAAGCGCGTGAAGGCAATCGGGCCCATGGTGATTGATATGTTGAACATGCCTAAAACCTTGAGCTACCAGTTTGAAACCTACGGGGAATACAGTGATCAGATAGAGGATTACGTTAAAATTGGCATCCCGCAAAGCACGGAATCTCCAGACGGCAAAGCCATCACCGCGATGATTGATCCGTATTCCTATCGCACGAGGCTGACGGTTCCTAAGATGATTTTTGTGGCGACGAACGATCCCTATTGGACGGCGGATGCTATTAAACATTATTTTGACCAAATTCCTGGTAAAAATTTAATCCATTATGTGCCTAACGCCGGACACGATTTAGCCGGAGGAAAACAGGCGCTGGAAGGATTGAGCGCGTTCTTTGGCCTGACTTTACAAAACAAAGAATATCCAGTTAGCACCTGGAATGTGGAGAAAGGAAAAGACGGATTTGAGTTAACTGTGCAAGCAAAACCGGAGGAATTAGTGGAAGCGGCGATTTGGGCGACCACCTCTGCGGATCGCGATTTCCGCAATAATCTATGGCTAACACGCCGGGTGAAATTAGAGGGATCCACCGCAAAATATACCATTCCCTATGTAAAGAAAGGATACCAAGCCTTTTACATGGACCTGAAATACAAAGATCCGAATGGTGGAACTTACACGGTGAGTACCCGCATATTTACCACAGACACAAAAAATGTTTTATAAAAAAGGGGGGCAATGAAAGCCCCCCTTTTTATATCAAACCCTAAACAAAAATAATTATTTCTTTTGTGAAGCAGCCACCTCAGCCTTTAAAGTAGCTGGGTCGAACATGCGATAAATAGATACAATTTTGTCGTCTTTCCACCATAAAATCATATGGAGAGGCACCTTTGTTTCCATATTTGTATGCTTCCCTTTTCCACTCCATAAACCCCAATATCCAGTAGCGACTTGTCCATTATTACCTGTGAACGTTTTAAGATCCCCCGGCTTCAATGACATAGTTATATCGCTAAAAATGGTGTGAGTATACATATCCGCATTAATAAAGGCCGTACGTCCTCCTGGGCTAACTTTTACATTGTTTAAGCTATCAACATTTTGAGCAAAACCATCATACGCTTTCAGCGTATCAACAAATAAATCATGTGCAACTGAAGAATCCCCCTTCATATAGGACTCAATCAATTCTTTCACTTTAGCTGTTTTATCATCCGTAGAGACATAGCTCCCGCCTTCCATGTCCTTTGAAGAAGCATCGTCAGCCTTTTTTTCTGGTGCATTACAAGCAAACATGGTTGCTAGTACAATTAAGGATAAGAATAATTTTTTCATTTTGATTATAGTTTAAATAGGTGAATTATTTCTTTTGTGAAGCAGCAACCTCTTCCATTAATGCAGTAGGATCAAAGTAGCGGTATTCTTGAACCACTTTATCCCCTTCCCAAACGAAAATAAGGTGCAAAGGACAGCTGATGTCTTTGTTTGAAAATTTACCTTTACCTGTCCATAATCCCCAAAGCCCGGTATGGACTCTTCCATCTTTAAATTCAAAGGTTGTAATCAAATCTGTTGGAATATTGATATTGGTAAAATAATCATGGTTCATTCGCTCATTAGCCGCAAAACCCGTTCTGCCACCCGGATTAGGAATGGTTTTACCATTCTCTTGATGGTTCGCCATTTGGTCATAGATCTTAACGGTATCTACATAATACTCATAGATCTTAGAGGAATCATTCTTCATGTAGGCCTCAATAAGTTCTTTCACTTTTTGAGATTTAGCATCTTTTGAAGAAAATGTTCCGGTTCTTGGATCATCAGAAGCTGATGCATCCACTTTTTTTTCTGGTGATGTACAAGCAAACATCGTTGCCAATAACATCAGCGGTAAGATTAGTTTTTTCATAATAATAGAGAGGTTTTTTTGGATTATATTTAGCCAAAGATAAGTATCATTTTGAAACTTAAAAGAAATTACCAATTATATTTTGATAAAGGTCAAACAAAAAGGCCCCCATTGTTGATGGAGGCCTTTTAAATTAACTTGTTAGACAATCAGATTCTCTTTGAAATCTCGATAACTATCTATCATTTCATTGATATAATTCTCTTTATCATTTTTCATTCTAGTTTTTACAATCCCTGTATAGGTATCTCCCAGGTGATCGTAAAAAAAATCAGTGGTAAAAATGGCCATTTCTACCATGATGGGAAATGTTTCAATCCCTTTTTCTTCTAAAAGGTAATGCACATTTTTCTTGTTTATCTCTCCTTTTTTCCTGCTCAAAAATCCTAATGATTCTAATTTTTTAAGCCTATTCGAAAGCATCTTGCTGGGCATTAACTCTGGAGCGGCCTTGAATTCATTAAAGGTAGATTTATGAAGAAATAACATATCTCGCAGAATCAATAATGTCCATTTATCCCCTAAAACATCCAAGCCAGTTGCAACAGGGCATAAAGACCTAAACTGTACTACTTCAGTATTTTTCATAACGGTTGCAAAAAAATACTTAGATTACTTAAATCCGATTTTCGCTAAACCCTTATGGCTAATCACAATTGCCTCTAAAGCCGTTTCGTTAAAACAAGCATCTTGCTCTACGAAATAATACTGCATTCCTGACAATTTTTTATTGTCTAAGACACGCTTGAAATCAATCTTGCCATTTCCCACTGGAGCGAAACGACCTTGATCATCCATATCTTTTACATGCCAAATCTTAAAACGACCTGGATAACGCTTGAAATAAGCCACTGGATCAGCCCCTGCTTTGGTCACCCAGTATAAGTCCATTTGGAAATTAACATATTTCGGATTGCAGTTCTCTAACAAATAGTCAATAGGTACAACCCCGTCTGCATCCTTCATGAATTCGAAGTCGTGGTTGTGATACAATAATTGTAAGCCAGCGGCAGCACATTTCTCACCTAATTTGTTTAGAATTTCTGCCAAATTCTTAGCACCACCTTTCATCGCCATTCTCTTATTTACCTGATCAAACGTGAACAAGCCCATCGGAGGAACAGGAATCACAAAGTATTTAAATCCTGCCGCCTTTAGGTCTGCTATTTGTTGATCTATATTTTCATAATTAGCTGTTCCTTGGTGAGCAGAGATGGGGGTTAATTTCATCTCATCTAAAAGGGATTTGAAATCCGCTGGAGACAAGTTATAAAACTTGCCATTATTATAACCTGCAGACTCGACGTTTACATAACCCGCTTGCGCTACTTTTTCTAGCGTCGCACGCGCATCTTTCATCGCATCACGCACCGTGTACAAAGCTAAACCTCCAAAACGTTTTTCAGATTGGACTTCTTTATCAGAAGGTTTAAAGGAAACCAACGACAACGCCATGAAGGCGCCTATCGCAATAATTGATTTAATTTTCATGGTTACTGTAGTATAATTTTTGTTGAAAGTTCAATTTAATGTATTTATTTGATAAAATGGCTCACTAGTTCCTCCCACTCTTCCTCTAACGTATGTGAAGGCCGCAACTTCTTTGCCCTACCATACCAATAATCCGCATTCCAACTATCCCCTTCTTTGCGATGCAAATAGGCATGTACCCAAGCTGCCTCCGCGCCAGCTAAAGAATCCACAAGATCATGTGCTGTTTTCCAATCACCCTTTTTATCATACCAAAGGCTTTTTAAAAGCACGGAAAAATGCGCTGGTGGTACGGGATGGCTAAGTGATTCGTGGAAATTCATATGGTTTCACCAAAAGTAAGCAAGTTATTATCCGGATCTAATAGCGAGAATTCTTTTTGACCCCAGGGCTTATTCTCCAATGGCCCATTCGGATGGATAAGGATTTTTCGATCAATTAAATCCTGATAAAGCGCCTCAATTTCTGTTGTTCGAATATATACCTGTCCATCATTTTCGAAAGGATTTAATCCTTTAAATTCAAATAAATGAAGTTCAATGGCCTCCTTTTTTAATAACAGGTAATCCCCATAATCCCCCATTTCAGAAAAGCCCAAACCATGAATATAGAATTGCTTCGATGCCACTTTATCGCGCATGGGGAGCTTAGGGATGATGGTTAATAACATAGAGTATTAATTAGAAGGCGCAACAAAGTTATAGAAAGCCAACGTATTTTATTAAATTTCATCTACCTAAACCTAATCAAATGAATAATCGCCGAGAATTTCTAAAACAAACCACAGGCTTACTAGGCCTTTCGGCCCTGGATTTAACGGCTCCTGCTAAACCGCTGTTATGCTTTTCTACCTTAGGTTGTCCTTCTTGGAATTTTTCACAAGTCCTCCATCACGCCTCCGCTAATCAGTATGCTGGCATTGAGATAAGGGGCATTAAAGGCGATTTAGACCTTCCTTCGAATCCCCTATTTTCAGCCTCGAAAATAGCGCGCACAAAAAGAGAAGTGGCGGACGCCAATATCAAAATAGTGAACTTAGGCTCGTCAGCAAACATGCATTTTTTAGATCCGTCGAAACGGCAAAAAAATCTAAATGAGGCTAAAAAATTCATCGATCTCGCACATCAATTAGATTGTCTTTTTGTTCGTGTTTTCCCAAATGATTTGCCAAAAGATCAGGAGGAGAATGCTACGGTCGATGCCATCATAAACAGCTTGCGCGAATTAGGCGATTATGCGAAATCAAGCGGCGTAAAAGTATTATTAGAATCTCACGGAAAAGTTATCAAAAGCGACATGCTTTTGCACATCATGCAGTCTGCGAATCATCCAAATGTAGGATTGGTTTGGGACTTTTTTAATATGTGGTCGATCACAAAAGAGTCTCCAGCGCAGATGTATGCTTCTATGAAAAAATACATTTTTCACACGCACATTAAAGATGCTATCTTAACGGAGAAAGGAGAAACCTACACACTTTTAGGTGAAGGGAATTCGCCGGTTAAGGAGGCGTTGTATGCATTAAAAGCGGGAGGATATCAGGGTTATTATAGTTTTGAGTGGGAGAAGCTTTGGCATCCTGAAATCCAAGAACCGGAAATTGCGATTCCGCATTTTGCGAAAAATTTCACGAAATTGTGGATCTAAATTATGACATCTAAATATAAACATACCTACGACGCCATCGTCATCGGATCCGGAATCAGCGGCGGCTGGTCCGCTAAAGAACTCACGGAAAAAGGACTAAAAACCTTATTGCTTGATCGTGGAAGAGATGTAAAGCACGTCACCGATTATCCCACCACTTTAGCGAATCCGTGGGATTTACCACATCGCGGGCAGGTGCCATTAGAGCTGAAAAAAGAGTACGGCATTGCGAGCAAAAATTACATTTTTTCAGAAGCGACGTCTCATTTTTTGACCAAAGACGGAGAACAGCCCTACATTCAAGACAAGCCATACGATTGGATTCAGGCCTACCACGTGGGCGGTCGTTCGCTATTGTGGGGGCGACATACTCAGCGTTGGAGTGACTTTGATTTTACAGGTCCTGCCCGCGACGGATTTGCAGTCGACTGGCCAATTAGGTATCAAGACTTAGCACCTTGGTATAGTCATGTGGAAAAGTTTGTGGGGATTTCTGGCAATAAAGATGGCCTGGAAACCTTACCTGACGGGGACTTTATTAAGCCCTATGAGCTCTCATGTGTAGAGAAACATTTTGGCAAAGTAGTGAATGAAAAATACCCAGATCGACATGTTATTATCGCACGCACGGCGAACCTAAGTCAAGCCGATAAAATCCATACGTCAGTAGGAAGAAGTCAATGCCAAAACCGCAACCTCTGCGAACGCGGTTGTCCTTATGGCGGCTATTTCAGCAGTAATTCCGCGACATTGCCCGCGGCGTATCAGACCGGAAATTTGACCTTAAAAACGCACTCGGTTGCCCATTCCATCATCTATGATGAGAAGAAAAAGAAGGCGATTGGGGTAAGGGTTGTGAATGCGCTGACCCATGAAATGGAAGAGTATTTTGCTTCGATCATTTTTGTGAATGCATCACCTTTGGCAACCAACTTAATCCTCTTAAATTCTACCTCATCTCGCTTCCCGAATGGCCTCGGAAATGACTCCCGCATCTTAGGAACGCACCTGGCCTTCCACAGTTACCGTGGCAGAATTACGGCGGAATATGATGGGGATTTAGACTACACGACCGCCGGGAAAAGACCTACGTCTGGCTACATCCCGCGCTTCAGAAATGTATACAAACAAGAGACCGACTTTCTACGAGGCTACGCGAGTAATTTAAGCGCCACTCGTGTAGTAGAAAATGCATCCGATTTAGTAGGGGAATCTTTGAAAAATTCTTTGTTGAATCAAAAATTAGGCAACTGGCACATCAATGTGGGAATGATGGGGGAGACAATTCCGAAAGCGCATTCGACCGTCCGCTTAGACTCCCAGCTGAAAGACAAATATGGCATTCCTCAACTACGCGTTTCGATCGGCTACGACGAAAATGATGAGAAGATGTTAAAGGATTTCCATCAACAATTTACGGAGATGTACTCCGCGGCAGGCTTCCACAACATTCAACCCATCGATACGAAACGTCTACCAGGTAACGAGAACCACGAAATGGGCGGAGTGCGCATGGGAAGGGATCCCAAAACTTCTATGTTGAATGCATTTAACCAAATGCATCATTGCAAGAATGTTTTCGTCACGGATGGATCCTGCATGACATCGACATCGACACAGAACCCATCTTTGACGTATATGGCACTGACAGCGAGGGCAGTAGATTATGCGGTGAAAGAGAAGAAACGATTGAATCTATAACTTAATCCCCCACGCTTTATTCAGTTTTCTGCCAAGCAAGGCATTCGCCTCCGCATCATTGAACTTTTCCGATTTTGGGTTCCAGGCCAATGATTTTTTCGTCTCATAGGCAATGTTTCCAATGTTACAAATGGAGGCTGTCCTATGGCCAATCTCCACATCACAAATAGGCGTCGTACGATTGCGCATCGCAGACAAGAAGTCCTTGTAGTGATTTGTGCTTTCATACACATGCTTTTCAGAAGCGCCTATCACCCGATCCTTCAAGGCCGCATTCGATGTTTCCAACTTCTTACGTTGCACGCGTAATGTACCCTCCGTACCCACAAACTCGATGGCATTATTCCATTCCCATGGCTGATGTGTCATTTTGATGCCATTCGCGTAGGTATAGGTCAAAAATTCATTTCCATTCGTTTTAGGAGCATCTACCTGAACCGGTCCGCTTCCATCCATATCCAGCGCCCATTGAACAATATCAAACATGTGAGCGCCCCAATCTGTCATACCGCCTCCACCAAATTCCTTGTATTTTCTCCAATTAGGGAACACGTCTTTTGAAATCGGTGGAGCTAATTCGGAATTAAACGCAACCGAGTCATTTGGCCCTAACCACTTCGTAAAATCCAATCCGGTGGGTAATGCCTCAGCACTTAAATCATAGGCTACCGGCGGTGGGCCTAAATTCACTTTAATCGATTTCACTTCGCCTATATAGCCATTACGGATTAATTCAGCTGTTTGTCTAAACTCTGGCCAGGATCTTTGCATGGATCCCGTTTGAAAAACACGCTTGTATTTTCGTGTCGCATCCACCATCGCACGACCCTCTTTTACGGTCAAAGAAAGCGGTTTTTCGCAATAAATATCTTTGCCGGCAGCAGCAGCACGTACAGCCATAGCAGCATGCCAATGGTCTGGACTTGCAATCACCACCCCGTCAATGTTTTTCAAGGCTAACAATTCGGTGAAGTCTTGGTATTGGGGAATTTCAGAATAAGTACCTAGGGTAGATGATTTAGAATAAATCTCTTTTACCCGATCTAAAAACAAGTTTGCCTTCGCTTGATACACCTCTGATATCGCCGCAATTCGAACCTCGCCTGTACTCAAAAACGAATTAGATAAACCCCTTCCCTGCTTTCCAGTACCAATAAAACCTAAGTTAATGAGATCACTTGGAGCTATGTAAGGGGATCCATCAGGACGAATCCCTCCCAAAACATGACGAGGAACAATGAAAAAAGAGCCAATGGCAAGACTTGATTTAGCAAGAAAATCGCGTCTGTTAATCGATTTTGAACTTTTCATAAGGTACGTTTTTAGGTAGAGGTATTGATAATCAATTCGCTGTAACAAGCTGAGGCTAAGCTAATAAAATTTAATGAGGTAGCAAGGTGTCTAATTGAAGTTTCAATACATTTTTAGTAATTTTCTGATGCTAAAATTTCCAAAATGAAAAAATTAATTCTGGGTATTAGTTTGCTCTTTCTAGGTTGCCAAGAAAAACAACGACCTAATCTGGCCAACACGCCTGAATTACAAAAAGCCTTGCAATCCATTCAGGTATTGGACGGATTTGAAGTGGAGCTTGTCGCAGCAGAGCCTCTGGTGGAAGATCCCGTGGCTATGGAAATCGACGAAGATGGCAATTGGTACGTAGCAGAAATGCCGGGCTACCCCTTAGATCTCAGCAAAAAGGGACAAATACGAAAACTTATTGATACGAATGACGATGGCTATCCGGACAAAAGCATCGTCTTTGCGGACAGCCTTACGCTTCCTATGGGTCTCATGCGCTGGAAAAAAGGAATCCTTGTAGCAGACTCCCCTAACATCCTCTATTTCGAGGATACCGATGGGGATCAGAAGGCGGATAAAAGAGAGGTCGTACTGACTGGTTTTTCTTTATCAAATCCCCAACACAACATGAATACCCCGAAATTCGGGATAGATAACTGGATTTACTTAGGGCATTCGGGAGCGATCAACTCGTTTACGTATGAAGATATTTTTGGGGATAAAGGGAAAGAAATTACGTTCCCGAACAAACCCAATGCCGCATTTTTACCTAAAAATGGAAACGGCCGTAATGTTCGGTTTAAACCTGATTCCTTTCAGATAGAATCACTCTCGGGTGAAACACAATACGGGCACACGACGGATCCTTGGGGAAGACGGTTTTACACGGACAACGCGAACCATTTGTTCCACGAGGTTATCGATGCGCGCTATGTCAATGCGAACAAAAACCTAGTCATTGCAGAGGCGATGGAGAAAATTCCAGACCATGGGAATGCCTGTGAAATCTATCCCATTTCCGAGAATCCGAATCACCAATTATTAACCGATGTAGGGGTGGTGACCTCAAGTTGTGGAATTACATGGTATGATGGTGGGGCTTTTGGCAAAGACTATAATCAGGTCACGTTCGTAGGAGAGCCGGTGCATAATTTGGTTCATGCAGATATCATTGAATCCCATGGTGCGACGTTTAAAGGGAAACGCTTGGTGGAGAAAAAGGAATTTTTAGCCTCAAAAGACCCCTGGTTTAGACCCGTTAATTTTTACGTAGGACCAGATGGCGCCATGTATGTCGTGGATTATTACCGACAATTAGTGGAGCATCCGGAGTGGATGTCGGACGAGGTAAACAAAAGTGGCGCCTTGTACAATGGCTCGACTAAAGGCCGTATTTACCGCATCACGAAAAAAGGATCGAAGGCGATGGATTGGATGAAATCCGTGAAGTTATCTACTAAATCTTCCGAGGATCTTGCTGAACTACTAACGCATGAAAACGGCTGGTACCGTCGGACTGCGCAACGTTTATTATTCCAGCGGGGAGACAAATCGGTCGCGCCACAACTAAAGAAAATTATTGATAGAGATCAAAAATTAGGAGCCGTTCAGGCGCTTTGGTTATTGCATGATTGGGGTATGGTGGATGCCAAAGATCTAGCGAATGCACTGGGTTCTTCCATCGAGGGTATGCGCGAAAATGCATTGCAGGTGGCCGATAGGCTCATCGATAAACCCGGCTTTGCGAAAAATGCCGACTTACAGAAACAGTTAATAGGTCTAGCGGATGACCCGTCTGCGCGCGTTCGATTCCAGTGGTTATGTTCGTCGAGCTATTTACATTTACCTAATTCTGATCAGTTGCGCGCTAAAATTTTAGCTCAAGATATTGAAGATCAATGGGCGGGCATTGCAGCGATTGCCGCCTCACAAGATACGGAGGAGGCATTGCTAAAATCCTCTATTCAGACCTTAGGCACAAGTCCATCAAAGGGGAAATCGACCTTTTTCAGTTACCTCGCAGCGACGTTGGTTAAGAAAGGAGATCCCGCATTCCTAACTTTGGCCATTGACCAAAATCCTTCGAATGACTGGTGGCAAGCTGCTATTTGGTATGGCGTTGCGACACTCATCAAAGAGGCGGGCGTGCCGTTCCCGCTAGAAGAAAAACAAAAAGAGGCGCTTTTGGCATCGTTCATGCAGACAAATCAACCTGAACTTCGCACCTCTCTTCTTTCGCTATTCAAATCCCTCGGGCTACCTAAAAACGCGACCCAATTCGCGCTCGTGGAGCAGCGATTTAGCCAATCAAAGGATGCCCCATTTCAGCGAGATGCCTTGTCGCTGTTAGCCCTGCGAGGGGATGCAAAAACACAAGCCACATTAATCCAATACCTCTCTACGAAAAGCCCCGTTCACTTACAATTAGGAGCCATCGAATCCTTACCAAATACCCTAGCTAAGGCCGATTTACAAAAGATAAATACCTATTATCCTTCGCTATCAGTACCGGTAAAAAAAGCTTGGATTGCGTATTTACTAGAGCATGAAAATCAAGTGACCACCTTACTCCAAGAGGTAAAGAAAAACAATATCAAACGCTCCGATTTAGAGTGGCCGCAAATTGTGGGACTCATGAATTATTACGATACGGGGATTCGGGGGTTAGCGCGTTCGGTCCTAGCGATTGCAGAAGATAGAAAGGCTATTTTGCAAAATTACCTGCCAGCGGCGGAGAAGAATGGAGATGTGGCGATGGGTCAAAAAGTCTTTGAGGCAAATTGTACTTCGTGCCATGCCATTAAAAATCTAAAGGGGGTAGATTTCGGACCTAACTTAAATACATTGAAGAGTAGAAACGCACTTTCGATTATTACCGAGATCATTAATCCTAACAATTCCATTGCCGATAAATATGGCCAGTGGGACATCGAATTAAAGAATGGCACGCGCCTGAACGGCATCATTACATCGGAGAATGATCAAACCATCGCGCTAAAGCTAATGGGAGGAATTATTCAAAACATCTCAAAATCGAACATAAAATCTAAAAAAGACTTGCGCGTTTCGGCCATGCCGAATGGGCTAGAGGCGAATATCAGCGTGCAAGCGATGGCAGATTTATTGGCGTATATCAAGAAATAATTTAAGCGCGCTTTAGTGTCAACCCTATTTGGCCTGCGTGATAAGAATTATGATACAGAATGTGTGCGAATAATTTAGCCTTCGAAACGGTGCCAAAGAATGGTGTATCAATTGTCTCGCTCCAACCACCCGCGGGGATATTTTCAATCAATTGCTCAAGCATCGCAAAGCCTTTATCCAATAGGGTTTTCGTTGTTTCCACATCGGCACCTTGCCCTGTATCTGTTTGGCCCATCGTCGTGTTCGCCACATCGCTCGGCATTCCGAAAAAATACCCAAACATCAGCATGGTCTCTGCAACATGTCGGTACATAAACCCGACAGACGATGTGTTCGCATTAAGCTTGAGCGCTGCATTTGCCTGATTCACTTCGTCGAAAGCAAAACTGCAGCTTAACTTGTTTTGCTCAAGGAGATCTCTAAAAATTTGTTGTTCCATGGAAATTGAGTTGAGTTTCAATATTAATTGGATTCTATCAACAATGCAAATGTGCCATTAATCTGGGAGGGTAATTTTAATTAGTAAACTATTTTTGGTTAATTTGATTCTACTAAACCTATTCAATCTCGTATGAAAATTTTTGCACTTCTCGTTTTTGTCTCGTTCACAGGACTCGCACAAAACACCTACAACCTCATTCCTTTGCCTAAAGAAGTTTCCCCTTCTACAGGCCTATTTAACGTCAAAAAGTCTACGACCATTGGTTTTTCACATGCCGATTTTGCTCCCGTGGCGAATTTATTGCAGGAGTATCTTCAAGGAGCCAGCGGATATCCAATCACTGCAAAGTCAGCTAAATCAGCGTCAATTCAATTTTCGCAAAACAACACGTTAGGCGAAGAAGCATATACGCTTTCCGTCAATTCTTCTAAAATCAATATTCAAGCAAAAACAGGCAAGGGCGCATTTTATGCTTTGCAAACTTTATTGCAATTAATGCCGGCACAAGTGTATGCAGGAACAAAAATGCAAGAAACGATATCCATTCCAAACGTGCAGATCAAAGATGAGCCTCGGTTTTCCTATCGCGGGTTGATGTTAGATGTGGGCCGCTATTACTTTCCGGTTGCATCGGTGAAACGTTTCATCGATCTAATGGCCGTTTATAAAATGAATAAATTTCATTGGCACTTAACAGAAGATCAAGGCTGGCGCATTGAAATCAAAAAGTATCCATTGTTGACCTCCATTTCCTCTGTTCGCAAAGAAAGTATGTTAGGTCATTACAGGGACCAAAAATATGACGGCAAACCGCATGGTGGATTTTACACCCAAGAGGAGGTAAAAGACATTGTAGCCTATGCAACGAAAAAATACATTGAGGTAATTCCGGAAATTGAAATGCCAGGTCATTCGCAGGCAGTTTTGGCTGCTTATCCGCAGTTCGGGGCTAATGCCGATAAGTTGTATCAAGTAAAAACAAAGTGGGGCGTATCGGAAGATGTATTGTTTCCGCGGGAGGAAACTTTCACCTTTTTGGAAGATGTATTAACCGAGGTGATGGCACTTTTCCCCGGCCAATACATACACATCGGGGGAGATGAATGTCCAAAAACCCAATGGAAAGAAAGCCGGTTCTGCCAAGATTTAATCAAGAAATTAGGCTTAAAAGACGAGCATGAATTGCAGAGTTATTTCATCCGTCGCATCGATAAATTCGTCACCTCAAAAGGCAAAAAATTGCTCGGCTGGGACGAGATTCTAGAAGGTGGTCTTTCGCCTAATGCCATGGTAATGTCCTGGCGTGGAACAGCAGGTGGCGTAGAAGCTGCGAAGCAAAACCATGATGTGGTGATGTCGCCTAACTCCTATTTCTATTTGGATTACTACCAAGCAGATCCGAAAACCGAACCGATTGCTATCGGAGGGAATTTGCCATTAAGTAAGTGCTATTCTTTTGAACCGAATCTGCCAGAATTAACTGCGGAAGAAGCGAAACATGTGGTAGGTATTCAAGCGAATGTTTGGACTGAATACATAAACAACATTGCCTATGCGGAATACATGACCTATCCTCGTGCCTTAGCGCTTTCCGAAATAGCGTGGTCGGCCAAAGAATCGAAAAATTATATGGATTTTAAAAAGCGACTAACCGGCCATTTGCCGGCGATGGATGCGCTGAAAATTAACTACTCAAAATCATTTTTATCACAGCCATAGATTAATAATAACAGAATGGACAAACAAGGCCTCATTAAAAATCTGACTGAAAATCACCTGGAATTTATCGCCTGTCTAGATCAAATTTCAGCTGAAGAATTTATTGTTAGCAAAAATGAAAAGTGGACAGCTGGTCAACAACTAGAGCATATTTATCTTTCTGTCAAACCGGTTGGTTTGGGATTTCGTTTGCCTAAGTTCTTATTGAAACTTATTTGGGGTAAATCCAATAGAGAAGGAAGAAGCTATGATGAATTAATAGAGCGATATCAGGCTAAATTAGCGAATGGAAGTAAAGCCTCAGGTGCATTTGTCCCTAATAAAGTTGACCTAAAAAAGGGCCAAAAATTAAAGGAAAAACTAAAAAACGAAGTCCTGAACTTGTGTTTGTCCATTGAAAAAGTTTCGGAAGAGGACCTCGATTGTTATCTTTTGCCACATCCTATACTAGGGAAACTTACCTTACGGGAAATGCTTTATTTTACCATTTATCATGTGAAGCACCATGAAAAGCAAATTAGGAGTTGAAGATTGGTGAATTAATCGTTCAACATTGGTAATTTTATAGACTTATCAACAAACAAACTATAAATGAATAAACTATTGGTGATTGGTGCGGGCGGCCAACTTGGATCCGAGCTCACCAAAGCCTTAGTCAATACACACGGTAGCGATGCGGTCATTGCAACAGATTTTCAGGATAGTGTAAAATCTAAATTTACCTATTGCCGCTTTCAAACCCTTGATGTATTAGACAAAGACGCTATTGCGAATTTGATACAAGAAGAAAAGATTACGCAGGTCTATCATTTAGCCGCGATTCTTTCCGCTAATGGGGAGAAAAATCCCGTTCAGGCCTGGGATATTAATATGCAAGGCTTATTAAATGTATTGGATTTAGCGAAAGAATTTAAGTTAGATAAAGTGTTTTGGCCCAGCTCTATTGCCGTTTTTGGTCCAAATTCCCCTAAATCAAACACCCCGCAGAACGCCTTTAAAAATCCCACCACGGTATATGGAATCTCCAAACTAGCCGGCGAACATTGGTGTGAATATTATTTCAATACTTACGGTGTAGATGTTAGAAGTTTACGTTTCCCGGGACTAATTGGCTATAAATCATTGCCCGGTGGTGGCACTACCGATTATGCTGTCGATATTTATTACAAAGCCGTAAACAAGGAGCCATTTACCTGCTTCCTACAAGAGGACACAGCCCTTCCCATGATGTACATGGAGGATGCTGTTCAAGCAACCATACAATTAATGTCTGCTCCAGCTTCTAACATCCAAGTCAGAACTAGCTATAATCTCTCAGGAATGAGTTTTTCGCCACAAGAAATAGCGGAAAGTATTCGTGCTCATTATCCCGAATTTAGCATTACTTACGCACCAGATTTCAGACAAAAAATCGCAGATTCGTGGCCATCGAGTATCAATGACGACTGCGCAAGAAACGACTGGGGATGGAAAGCCTCTTTTGGCCTTACAGAAATGACTGCTGAAATTCTCACTAAATTGCCCTCCCAAATCCAAAAAATATAACCTTATGTACGAACAATATAAACCATTCATCTCGAAAGAAATTGAGTCCATTAAAGAGGCTGGATTATACAAAAAAGAGCGTGTCATTACCTCGCCACAAGCGGCAGAAATTACGATTCAGGGCGGCGAAAAAGTATATAATTTTTGTGCGAATAACTACTTAGGACTTTCGTCACATCCTGCCGTAATTCAGGCTGCAAAAGACGCGATTGATACCCATGGATTTGGGCTATCTTCTGTTCGCTTTATTTGTGGAACACAGGATATTCACAAAACCTTGGAAGAAAAAATTTCGACCTATTTAGGAACCGAAGACACCATCTTATATGCGGCAGCTTTTGATGCAAACGGAGGAGTTTTTGAGCCTTTGTTAGGGGAAAAAGATGCCATCATTTCTGATGCGCTGAACCACGCCTCCATCATCGACGGCATCCGATTATGTAAGTCGATGCGCTACCGTTATGAGCACAATTCGATGGACGATTTAGAGGCTAAGCTAAAGCAAGCGATTGCAGATGGGGCAGTCCAAAAAATGATCGTAACAGACAGCGTTTTCTCTATGGATGGCACCATTGCCCAATTAGACAAAATCGTGGCCTTAGCAGAAAAATACGAAGCCATGATTATGATCGACGAATGTCATTCCTCTGGCTTTATGGGAAAGACAGGACGTGGCGTGCACGAACTAAAAGGGGTAATGGGCAAGATTGATATCATTACCGGTACCTTAGGAAAAGCACTAGGCGGCGCATCAGGCGGATTTACCTCAGGCCGCAAGGAAATTATCGACCTATTAAGACAACGTTCTAGACCTTATTTGTTTTCAAATACCTTAGCACCATCTATTACCGGGGCATCGATTGCGGTTTTTGATCTGTTATCTAAAACAACGGAATTGCGCGATAAACTGGAGGAAAACACAGCGTATTTCAGAGAGCGCATTGTCGCTGCTGGTTTCGATGTCAAACCAGGTGAACACCCGATTGTCCCTATCATGTTATATGATGCAGTTATCTCCCAAAAAATGGCAGAAAAACTCTTAGAAAAAGGAATTTACGTTATTGGTTTTTACTATCCGGTGGTAGCGAAAGGACAAGCTCGAATTCGGGTGCAAATTTCTGCAGGACATACCCGGGAGCAATTAGATCATGCGATAGCTGCCTTTACGGAGGTAGGTAAAGAGCTAGGAGTCATTGCATAACCGCCCTTCAAAGTAAACAAAGGGGTATACAAAAATTGGCTAATCGGGACGTATAAAACAAAGGCTAAATAGTAGAGCGGTTGATTGTAGCCTATTTCGATAATAAAAATGGCCAAAAATAATCCAGCCAAAAGAAATAGAATGGACTCAATCCACACTAATGCTTTTGGCTGTTTGTAAAAGTCATTCATCTAAATGAAAAGGAAATTACTGCAAGACCACCCTTTTTCTTCCCAATAATAAATAAACAATCCCCGCTACTGCCCCTAAGAATCCCATAAAAACAAAGGCAATAGTCCACATAATTTTCTCGTTTTTATCGATTCTTACAGAGCGCCATACTTCCGTTAAAGCGGACACAACAAAGACCCCATTCGACACCAATCCTATCATCAAAAGTTGGTCTGCGCCAGGTAGATGTAATATCTTCATGAACGCCCCTACCAGCGAGGCAGCTAAGCTGATGAAAAAGCTCCACGATACTATTTTTCCTAAATTCATTGCGCGTTTTTAAAGGATTTTAAAATTATTTTTTGATAACAACTGACTTACTAAAAGTATAAGTAGAGGATCCCATGCCTTCTGATTCACAAAGCATCATTTGAAATTCTTTTTCCTTAAAATTATAACTGATAATTATCGCACTGGGCAAAATTTCAACAAGGTTATATGGCTGAAATTCAGCTTCTGCTAAATTATCTTTGGCATAAAGAAACAGAACTTCGTCATTAAATATTAAACCTGGTTTAAGTTGACTTAACTCTTCTCTACTATCCTCGCCATAGGTCCCTTTTAATTCAAAAACCATTCCATCAGCCTTAAATGGGATTGTTGCAATTGTAAAATCATTGCAACTCACTTTAATAGACAGGTCCTTATTAACAATGATTTTCGTGGTTTTTAGTTTAATTAAATCTGCCGAAGCAATCTTTAAGCTTTCGGGTTTCTGGGTAAGACTCATTGCAGAAGTCAGCTTCCATAAACCTTTAGATTTAAAATAATCCACGACCAGATTGTCGCCTGTTATTGCAGAAATCCCATTCAATTCATATTGACCTACAATTGATTTCAGGAGTTCTTCTTTCGATTTGGTTTGTCCGTAAGTGATATTGGATAAAATCAACAGGAATAGTACGATACACTTTTTCATAGGGGTAGTATTTAGAAGAAAATATTTATTGAAATTTAGGTAGATTCCTTTAAAATACAAAAATGAAACACCCACAATCAATGACAATAAATCCATCATAAAGTGTTTATCTTGTCCACCTAAACCTCTTAAAACTATGAAAAAGCTATTGTTTGCCCTTCTAACCTGTCTCGCGTTCACCGCTATCGCACAAGATGGAACCATTTATCCACTTGATGCGCCTAAAGAGCCTAATGCGATTCCCTTGAACACTGGGTCTGTGAAGGACCAGCCGGCACCTGAGACGTGGTTTCGTCAGTGGGGCGATCCGATGGCTCGGAATATTTCCAAAGCTACTTTGACGCCTTTCTTTCCTGAAAAGGGCAAAGCAAATGGGGCGGCTGTGATTGTGGCTCCAGGTGGGGGTTACCGTTGGCTTTCGATGGGGAATGAGGGCTGGGAGGTGGCTGAGGCTTTGGCCAAAAAAGGAATCACCGCTTTCGTTCTAAAATACCGCTTATTCCCAACCCCAGAAAAATTAGACGACTTTACTGCTTGGATGAACCGCCCACGTCAGGCCCCACAAAAGACCGATAGCACGGTTAAAAATACGAATCCCATGGCTCAAATGGATCTGTCTAATCAATTGACTGATACTGAAGCTGCTTATGCGATGATCATCAAAAACGCTTCCATGTGGAGTGTAGATACACAGCGAATCGGAATGATTGGTTTCTCTGCAGGTGCTGGTTTAACGATGCACGCCACGCTAAATTCGAAAACCATGAAACTCGCGTTTATTGGCCCCATTTATGGAGGCATGGGCCCCGTGAAAGTGCCAGCAGATGCTCCACCCATGTTTAATGTGATTGCCTCTGATGACTTTCTGTTTAACTCCCAGTTTGGGGTGATTGACTCCTGGTTCAAAGCGAAAAGACCGGTGGAGTTTCACTTGTACCAAAACGGTGGACACGGCTTTGGCCTAGGCAATCCGAACAGAACGAGCAATAAATGGTTTGATGCGTTTATTCACTGGTTAGAGGTGAATAAGTTTATGTAGAGCAGAGAAAGGTGGCAGATCAAAAATCCCACTAAACCTAACAGCAATTGTTATTACACACCCGAGTGTTTAGATCTAATCGAAACAAAGTCTTGATACGTTATAAATTCACCATACGGCTTTAGGTCTTGGACTAATTGATTTAATCGTTCAAAAAGTGTGGATTGGCAACCAGCTGTCGTGTACTTTGGCAGACCAAATCCTTCAATATCCACAAATTCCCACGGGTGAAAATACAAGCTCAAAAAACCCTGGGATTTCAATGAGTGAATCGCCAGCTGAAGGTATATGGAATAAGGAAAGTTTTTAAAACTAAGCCAAAAAAGAGGAATGCGGAAAATGGTACTTACGGAAGCTGGAATTCGAAATAATCCATTCTCCACATAAGGATTTTTAGGCAGGTGGAGATTATTATATCTACCTGGTAACCACGTGGGGTGAACCGAGGCGTCATATCCATAACCCGCATTAATAATATCTGAAACAGGAACCTGTTTCATTCGTGGCATACGTAATCCCACAACCTGTTGGCCAATAATTTCGGATAATCGTTCACGCGAACGGCTCAAGTCCGCCGTGGTATAGGAGGAATGATAAAATGTATGAGAGGCGATCTCGTGTTTCAGTGATAATTGCTTGATAGTTTCAGGATACTGATTCGCAAAATTAGCCGTCGTAAACAACGTAGATTGAATTGACTGATCTGATAAAAGAGGCATCAATTTATCTAAACCTAATTTGCCCACTTGCATTTGCTGTTCAGGGGAAATAGAAAATCCATACTCTAATGGCATGTCGAATTCTTCTACATCAAAACTCAATAAGATTTTAGGAATCATAAATTTGAGCCTTTGATAATGTAGTGTGGCCTACTTTTACTTTGAGTAAATAATTTACTCAGGTAAATCCCAATAATACCTAGAATCATCAGGTTTAATCCGCCAAAAAAAACAATCGCCGCAATCACAGACGCCCATCCTGGCACTTGGGAGCCTGTATAAAAAGCGTGGATAATATAGGGTATAATTAAGGTCGACAACAAAGAGAAAATCATCCCGAGGTAGGCGGCAAAATATAAAGGTTTCGTGCTAAAAGAAGTAAATCCTTTTAGCCCAAAACTGATCATCTTTTTATACGAATATTTGGTCTCCCCGCTAAGCCTTTGCTCAGGTTGGTAGGCTAAACTAATCTGTTTAAACCCAATCCATTTTACCAGGCCTCGATAGAATAAATCATACTCATTAAACGCTCTCAAATAATCAATTGCTTTTCCACTTATTAATCGAAAATCTGCAGAACCTTGTTCTAGTGTTATATCGGATAATTGGTTAAGAAATTGATAAAAAAGATTAGATGCCTTCCTCTTGATAAACCCTGCCGTTTCATTTTCAAGCCGTTTCGTGCGAACAATATCATACCCTTGTTCGTATTTATTTAGCAGCTCATTTAATAAGCCCGGAGGGTGCTGCAAGTCGCAATCCATCATAACTACGACATCCGCATGTGTGGCGTCTAGTCCAGCTTTGATGGCGTTTTGATGGCCAAAATTTCGGGAAAGTTCAATGTACTTTACTTTAGAATCTTTACTTGCTAGCTCCTTTAACTTTGAAAGTGTTTGATCTGTGCTTCCATCATCCACAAATAAAATCGTGTAACTATAATTTGTGGAACTTAGCACCTGCACAATTGCATCATAAATGGGACGAATATTCCCCTCCTCGTTATGAGCTGGCAATATGATTTCAAGCTTCGTTTGCATGTGGGCTCTTTTTTTCAAAGTTAGAAAAAAGCAATTGGTAGGTAATGATCAACCAAGCCAAAAAACAAGGCAAGGCTTTTAAAGAATATCGGATGACATATTCTAAGCGTAAATATCTAGGGAAAATATCAGTAGGAGATAATACGGTAAATACAAAAACAAATAAGAGTAAAAAATACATCCACTTACTATGTGTAGGCGCGTACAAAACATACCAAATAGCAAAGCCTACCACAGCAATGACATACGTAGGGGACTCCGCGGAAGTGCTAAAAATAACTACTCCTATTAAGCCTTGTGCTAAATAACTTAATTGAAAAGAAACCTCGTCCCATTTTGAAATTCTCATTAAAGGCAAAAGCATTAAAAGGCCTGCAGGAAGAATAAAAAACAAATTAGATAAGTGGTGCATTCCGCTAACTCTTCTAACGAATCCCATGGCAGAAATGTCTGTCATCCCCATATCTTGGTAGGACGAAACGTTTTGTAGGTTTTTTTCAAGCAAAACATGGTACCAATCAACATACGACTTTAACACAAATTCAGGACTTGAAATAAGCATGGGTAAACAAAAAAATACGGCTCCCCATAAGAATAATTGGGCGATTAATTTCTTGGGGTTTTTTGTAAAAAAGATAAATAAAATACCCACAATCCCGTATAATTTAATCAAGGTTCCGGCCACGATTAACATCGCTGCCAGACCTAATTTTTCTTCCTTGATAAACACATAAGTTAAAATAACCCAGCTGCAAAGCATCGGGTTAAATTGTACATTTTGAATCGAAGTCAATGTTTCAATTAAACTAATTAACAGAATGACATTTTTAGACCAAGACGTGAGAGGTAATTTCTGAATCGAATAAAATAAAATCCCGGCGTTTGCCATTGCCCACAAAGTGACCCCCATATAGTTAGGAAGCAAGGCAAAAGGGGCAATTAACATACTGAAAAATGGCCCGTAGTGATTTTTGTCAGAATACTCTGTCGGATATAAATGATATAGGTGTTGCTCTTGAACAGAATGCCAAAATACATTTTTGAATATTAAATAATTATTGATGTGCAAATCCCCTCGGCTAATTAATACAAGGACTGCAATGAGGGGTGCTATGAACCATAGAATGGTCACAAAATTTGGCTTTCTACCAAAATCAAAAATATTTTTTCCTGATTCCTGCATATGACAAAGGACAAAGGTATTATTAATATTAATTTAGATTAATTATTTATCGAAATTTCATGATAAATAATCCTTATTAAAACCATGAAAAAACAAAACGTTATCACCTATTATTTCGAGAATGATGGAGATATTCCGAACAACATTCTCCCGGTAATTATTTACAAAAATGCCCTTCAATACTTAACAGATAAAATTTTTGAATCTACATTTTTACAAAATGGATGGGCAAATAATTGGCAAGACATCATATTAACTGAAGACCATTTTCATAGCAACACTCATGAAGTTTTGGGTCTAAAAAGTGGACAGGCGCGCTTAATGCTAGGGGGAAGAAAAGGCGAAATTGTCAACGTGGAACAAGGGGACGTGATCATCTTGCCCGCCGGAGTAGGACATTATTCGGTAGACAATTCCACGGATTATCAATTTGTGGGAGGCTATCCGAATGGCGCAGATTGGAACTTAAAATTCAGTTTGAAAAAGGAAGATAGCCCATCTATTTTAGCAGAAATCGCGAATATTCCGATTCCAAAGAAAGATCCCATTTTTGGAGAAAATGGGCCGCTATTTGAGTTTTGGCAGTAAAATAAATTTTAAAAAGAGGATCATTTAATGCCTTTAACCAGCGCATTCAAGGTAGAATAAATGATATCCATCGTTTCTGGACCGATACTCATACCTGTTAGATATTTACTGTGAGGTATATTATTACTCGAGTCAAAAAAGCTAGGCTTGATGATATAGCCTAAGGCATCCTGTGATAAACCTAAGACAAATTTAGGCCCCTTGTTGTTCATTAATTTCTTTGTGGCAAGACTAAGGGCTGGACTGGTTTCACCAGGATGAGTAGCAAAATAGGCATCTCCGATACTAAAAACAGCTATCTCCGAACTCACCGTTTTTCCGAAGTTTCTTTTAATGACCCCCGATTTGGACAACAGTTGAAAACCTGGATTCGCTAATGGAAAGTCCACTTTAGCAGAAGCAAAGCTTAAGTTTTTACTCGTGTTCTTGCCTTTAGGTAGTTCAAAAACATATTTTCCTAATGACGTTCCATAATACTTTGCTTGATCGTAGGTATGGGGAACGCCTTCTGGCTGAACCCATCCCCCTATTGCACCTTGGAGGAACATATTCACCCCACCTTGTGCTGCATCTAAATACGTATAATATCCCCAAACATAATCCGAACTTGCCGCCGTGCTAGTATCGTCCATGATCGTAGGATGGCAGGCAAAATTAGTCAGGGTAGCGATATTCTTTCCATTCAGGTCGCTGAATTTAATGACGCTTACTGACCTGTCCAGCTCACCAGGCTCTGAAATATTCTTTACCCAATCCTCGCCAAAAGAACCATTCCCATAGGATATAGTTACCGGCTTTTTGGCATTAAAAGCTTCCTTGATAGCTTCTACAGCCCTATTAACAATGAGCTTCATATGTTTATCCACAACGCCTGAATGCGCTAAATCTTTACCCCAAATACCCACAACATCCGGGCCAGAATGGGTATGTGTGGAGGACATAACAATGTGCTCGGGATCAATTGAAGGTAGTTCGGATTTAATTCTAGCTCGGATTTCTTGTAATTGAGGATACAATAATCCGATGCAATCGAAGGTAAGTAGCGTGATATTGTTTTTGCTATTACTTAGCACTATAGCTTTGACATACAGGTCATCATGTACGTCAATAAATGGACGATTAGGTTTGCCTCCTGCTAGGTATAATGAGTCTTTATCTGGATTGATGGTTCGTATGGCAGCGCCAGCCATAAAATCTTGGGCAGTTAGCGATACCTGCGCTAACAAAAATAGGACCAAAAGCACTGATCTGTTTTTCATAGAGGAATACGATTAGAAGTTTAATTTTAACGAAAAAATTCAAGCCGATAAACCATTTTTCAATCTTTTTAAACTAATTTAAAATTCTAAACCTATTAAAAATGAAAACTAATCTCCTTAAATTCATATGGCTGTTTGTGTCTTTGCTGGCTATTCAAGCTCCCAGCTTTGGCCAGAACAAACAGCTAGAGAAGGGGTTTAGGTCCATTTTTAACGGAACATCCTTGCAGGGATGGGACGGCGATCCTGCCTATTGGCGGGTGGAAAATGGGAGTATCATTGGCGAAATCACGCCTCAAACCATACTAAAACGGAATACATTTTTAATTTATCGGGATGCCCAACCGGCTGACTTTGAGCTAAAAGCCGAGTTTAAAATTTCAAAAGGGGGCAATACAGGTATCAATTATCGTTCGGAGGAATTGCTGCCCGATTTGCCTTTCGCGCTAAAAGGATATCAAGCTGATATCGATGGCGAAATCAGATACACGGGTCAAAACTATGAGGAGAGGGGTCGAACTACCTTAGCTTATCGAGGCGAAATTGTCTCTGTGAATGAACAAACAGACCCGTCGATGAAGACAAATTTGCGTGCATTTTCGCAAAATAACGCTTGGTTGCCCCGCACAGTTACCGGCTCTTTAGGCAATAAAGATTCGTTGAAAACTACTATTAAATCAGAAGATTGGAATGAGGTTCACTTAATTATCAAAGGCAAACGTCTACAACATTTTGTAAACGGAATTTTGATGAGTGACGTGACTGATTTAGATCAAGTAAATGGTAAAACCTCTGGCTGGCTAGGTGTACAAGTACACGTAGGGCCTCCCATGAAAGTAGAGTTTAAAAATATTCGTATCAAAAATTTAAAATAACCATGAACGCAATCCGTAAGTATTTAATCGCCTGTGTCGTGTTGCTCAGCCTGGGGAGTTTGGGCTTTAACCGCTTGTATAAAATTGAGCCTGCCCGCGTAGAGGGAACTAATCCAAAATTGGATAAAATCCGATTACAGCCAGGGTTTAAACTCGAACATTTACTTAGCCCATCAGATGAAAACATCGGATCTTGGGTATCCATGACATTTGATGATAAGGGCAGAATGATTTGCTCCGATCAATATGGTGGTTTGTATCGCTTAACGATTCCTGCTGTAGGTGCTGCAAGCTCGAAGCCACAAATTGAGAAATTGAAATTTGGTAAAGGCGTGGATACGTTAGGAATCGGAAACGCACACGGGATGCTTTACGCATTCAACAGTTTGTATGTGATGGTAAATGCGCGCGCAACTAAACCGGGGGCAGTTCGTGGCCCTGGTTCTAGCTTTACTCCCAGAGGTAGCGGTTTGTATCGCGTGCAAGATTTAGATGGGGATGATCAATTTGACAAAATCACGTTGATGAAAGAATTTGTAGGCGAAGGCGAGCACGGTCCGCACAGTATTATTCTATCGCCAGATAAAAAATCGATTTATTTAATTTCCGGAAATCACACCGATGTCCCTCCAATGGACGCCTATCGCTTGCCTAAAAATTGGCAAGAAGACAATATTTTTCCTTTGATCAAAGATCCACGCGGACATGCTAACGATCGTTACGCACCAGGTGGTTGGATTGCAAACATTGACCCAGAAGGTAAGAAGTGGGAATTAGTCAGTGCGGGATATCGGAATGCATTTGATATTGCCTTTAATGAAACTGGGGATTTATTCGTGTATGATGCCGATATGGAGTGGGATTTTGGTTTACCTTGGTACAGACCTACGCGTATTTGCCATGTAACCAGTGGTAGTGAGTATGGCTGGAGAACGGGTAATAGTAAATGGTCCACCACCTACCCCGATAACCTGCCTCCGGTGTTAAATATTGGGCAAGGGTCGCCTACGAGTTTATTGTCATTACGGGATGCTAAATTCCCCGCTAAATACAAGAAATCCCTATTGGCTTTCGACTGGACATTTGGCATCGGACACATCATTAAATTAAAGCCTTCGGGTTCTACGTTTTTGGCGGATCGGGAAGAGTTATTTTCGGGTATTCCATTGCCTTTAACTGACGGGGTGATTGGCCCAGACGGCAACTTGTATTTCTTGACGGGTGGTCGTCGCCTTGAATCTGATTTATATCGCATAACCTACGTAGGGCCGGAGGAAACTTCCGCTAAAACAATTGTGGGTACACCTAACCCATTAAATGAATTACGCCGCAAAATCGAGCAATTCCATCAAGGTCCTAATCCTGCTGCAGTAGCAATGGCTTGGCCATATTTAAAACACCCAGACCGTTTTATTCGGTATGCAGCGCGCATGGCTTTAGAGCACCAGCCGGTTTCTGAGTGGAAAGATAAAGCCCTATCAGAAAAAGATCCGATTGCCGCAACTCAAGCACTTATCGGCCTGATTCGTCAAAGCAAGCCCGAGTTTAAATCAGGAATCTACACCGCTTTATTAGCGATTGATAACAAAGCATTGACGGAATCTCAAACGCTAGATGTGTTGCGCGCCTATGAATTAGCGATGTTGCGACTAGGGATGCCTGATGCATCGATGTCCTCTAAAATCATTGCGAAGTTTGATGCCAAATATCCCTCAAACCGCATGAATATGGACCGAGCATTAAGTCGCTTACTTATTCCATTAGAAGCCCCTAAAGTAATCGAGCGGACCTTAAAAATAATGGAAACGAAGGATACGGCTAGCGCAACGGCATACCGGGTGGAATCTGCTACTTCATCCGCGGACTTAATTATGCGTAACCCGCAATACGGAACGGATATTGCGAAGATGTTGGAGAAAATTCCGCCAGCCCAACAAACCTATATGGCAACGATGTTATCCGCCGCTAAAAATAATTGGACTCCCGAATTACACGAGCGTTATTTCAAGTGGTTTAAAAATTCATTCCAATTTTCTGGTGGACGCAGTTACGTAGGATTCATTGATCGGGCACGAAAATTAGCCTTGAAAAATGTAGCTGAGAATAAGCGGACTTACTATGATAAATTAGGCGGCGCTGATTTATTATCTGCGAATGGGAATGATGTGATGAATGTCGATAGCCCGAAAGGTCCAGGTAAGCAATGGAAATTAGAGGAAGCGGTAGCTTTATTTGACGCTCCATTAACAGACCGTGATTTCAAAAACGGAAAATCGATGTATGCTGCAACCACCTGTGTTCGTTGCCATGCAATTGGAAGCGAAGGCGGCGGAAACGTAGGACCAGATCTAACGAATTTAGGTACGCGATTCTCGAAAAAAGATATGTTAGAGGCCATCATCAATCCAAACAAAACCGTTTCGGATCAATATGCCGCGACACAATTTATGCTGCGCAATGGAACTTCGGTGATAGGCCGATTAACCAATCAGGATAAAATGGCTTATTACGTTTCTCAAAATCCTTATGCGCCGGATCAGGTGGAGAAGATTTTGAAGAAAAATGTCATTTCGTTAAAATACTCCCCTGTTTCAAGTATGTTACCCGGTTTAATCAATAGTCTAAATGCCGAAGAATTAAAGGACTTAATGGCCTATTTAATGGCGGGTGGAAGTGAGAGTAATGCGGTATTTAAAAAGAAGTAAGCGCAATAAACATGTCAGATTGGACCGGTAAAATAGCGAATCACAAGCAATTAGGAGGCATCGAAACGTCCGTTTTAGACAATGGGGCAGGTAGAGGTGTTCGAATTGCCTGGATTGATACTGGAACGGGTTTCCGTTATAAAGTGGTGCTTGATCGTGCCATGGACATTGCGGAGGCGTTTTATAACCAACATAGCCTGGCTTGGATCAGCCCAGCGGGAATTACGGCGCCTCAGCCTATGTCGAATCATGGGATTGATTGGCTAAGAACTTTTGGTGGTGGCTTGCTGGCTACCTGTGGACTTGATCATGTGGGCGGACCCGAGGCTGACGAAACGGGGGACCGTGGAGTTCATGGTCAAATAGGAAATTTGCCGGCTGAAATCGTATCCATCGTTCAACCTGATTTACGTATTGGCTCGCTGGATATGTCGATTACGGGGATTATACGCCAACATAAAATTTTTGGGCCCTGTCTCACGCTTAAACGTACCATTTCAGGTAGATTGGGCGAAGCGGCTTTACAAATCCATGACGAGATAAGTAACGAAGGAAATACCGCTGCGCCGCTGATGCTTTTGTATCATTTTAATTTTGGTTGGCCATTGGTAGATGAAGGCACGGATATTATCTGGAAGGGGACGCACCGCGTCGCTTCAGATCCTCAACTACTAGGCGTAAAGGACATCAAGAAGTGCCCGCCGCCACTCGAAATTCATCAAGGAAGTGGAGAGTCTGTTATTTACATTGATCCCGAGGCTGATGCAGAGCATAAAGTTCATTGCGGACTTTGGAACAAAGAAAGAGAGCTTGGCCTGCGCATCACATTTGATAAGCGTGAATTACCTTGTTTGACGAACTGGCACCATTTTGCTGAACATGAATATGTCACAGGAATTGAACCTGGCACGAACCCGCCCATTGGCCAAAAAGCCGCTCGAGAATCAAACACATTAACGAGTCTGGCGCCTGGGGAGAAAAAAGAGATAACATTAACGCTGACTATTTTAGCACCGAATTTACCTAAGTCAAAAAAGGATATAGATTTTTTACAACATTTAACACCATGACAAATGAGCAATAATGCAGCTAAAGCGCTTGCGCAAGGAAAAGGTATTTTACGTTTAGCGCCCACTTGGGTTCCCAGGTCTTTTTGCGTGCCTGGTAGAAGAATAAAATTACATCCAGATGATTATTATGTGCTCGGTGGTGTTCGAGGTGGAATTGATGAGCGCTGGTTATCTTCTACGACTCCGGCTAAAAACGGTCCATTGACTGGAGAAAACGAAGGCTTAAGTGCCGTTGTTTATTCCGAAGGTGGAAAAGAAGAGCAAATTCTGTTGATCGATGTTATTGAAGAATTGAAAGGCGAAATCATTGGTGACCGTTTGTGGAATGAATACAAATCGTGGCCGATGTATTCGAAGTTTTTTGATAACATGGGGCCATTGCCGCACCACATTCACCACAATGATGAGCATGCGGCTAAAATAGGCCAATTGGGGAAGCCAGAGGCCTATTATTTCCCGCCACAATTAAATAATCATGGAGGGGATTTCCCGTATACGTTCTTTGGCATTGCTCCAGGTACGACGAAGGAACAAATCAAAGAGTGTTTGATGAACTTCACAAAAGGTGATAACAAAATTACGATGTATTCGCAGGCGTTTCCGTTGATTCCGGGCACTGGTTGGGATGTTCCTCCGGGGATGTTGCACGCACCGGGCAGTATGTGTACCTATGAGCCACAAAAAGCATCCGATGTTTTTGCGATGTATCAGTCGCTGGTTAATGAAGCCGTAATTCCAGAGGAGTTATTGTGGAATGGTACTCCCAAAGAGGAAATAGGAAATTATGATCAATTGATGGAGGTCATCGATTGGGAGTTAAATACGAACCCGAATTTATTAGAAACGCGCTTTATGCAACCGATTCCTGTGCGGGATGAGGCCGAAATGGCGGCAGAAGGATACTCCGAAAAATGGGTATGCTACCGATCAGATGCGTTCAGCGCGAAGGAATTAACAGTATTCCCAGGCCAAACTGTTACCATTACCGATGCCGCCGCCTATGGTTTAATCATGATGCAAGGACATGGTAAAATGGGCGTTTGGAATATCGAGACCCCGGCCATGATTCGGTACGGACAATTGACTAACGATGAATTTTTTGTCACTGAGGCTACTGCAAAAGCCGGTGTTGAAATCACGAATTACTCGTCTACGGACCCGATTGTTATGTTGAAACATTTTGGCCCAGCTAACCCAGATTTAAAATTATAACCTATTTCAAACATGAATACGTATCCTAAATTACACAATGCAACTTGGCCAGGAATTGTAGGCAAAGGCCCCGATTCTGAGCCCGTTATTTCACTTGATAAAATGCTTGCCATGACAGCCGCCGCCGAAGTTAATGGCGTTAAGTTTGATGGCGTGGATATTGGTTTGCTGCCTCCTCACTTTGATATTGAAAGTGGGAAAGATGGCGCCAAAGCCCTAGCAGATAAAGTGGCCGCTCATGGCTTAGAAATTGGGAGTTTAGTCGCTCCTATTTGGGCAGGTAATGCGATGGGGGATAAAGATGCCCGCGATACCTTTGTGGATATGGTGCGCAAAACGTGTGAAATAGGTGCGGAATTGCGCCATTTAGGCATTCGTCCTAATGGCATTGTCCGGATAGATTCGGCTGCGGGAGTAGCAGATTGGGCCAAAGACCCGAAAGGAAATTCTAAGTTAATTGTGGATACATTCCAAAGAGCCTGCGACGTCGCCGCTGATTTCGGTGAAAAATTAGCTGCTGAAGGAGAAATTTGTTGGGGAGGCATGCACTCTTGGCGCAATATGATTCAGACCTTAGAGTCCGTAGATCGTCCTAACATTGGATTCCAAGCGGACATGTCCCATACCTTACTCTACACGATGGGATATAATTGCCCTGATGACCGCATTTTACCCGTAGATTATAACTGGGAAAATCGCGAGATTTTGAAAGCTTCGTTGAAAGAATTGACTGCTGCTTTGCGCCCTTGGACAATCGATTTTCACGTAGCTCAAAATGATGGAACCGTGCATGGCACAGGAAGTCATGATAAGACGGGCCGTCACTGCCAAGCGACGGATCCGAATGGCAAATTGAACATTGCTGAAGATGCTGGTTTCTGGTTAAGAGATGCAGATGGACAATTAACCAAAGCGTTCAAGCATATTTGTTGGGACGGCTGCATGTTCAGCAACTCCGTAATGGAGCAACAGCAGACCTGGAATGATATTTTAGCGGCCATGATCGACGTGCGTAAGGCACATGGTTGGTCATAATAAACCTATAACCTATGAAACAGATTAGAATTGGATTAATTGGCACCGGATTTATGGGTAGAACCCATTCCAACGGATATAATCGTATCCAAAACTTTTTCCCAGAGTTGACCTGCAAGCCCTTTTTGCAAGCGGTCTGCTCGCGAAATGAAGCCAGTGTGAAAGCTTTTGCCGAACAATGGGGATATGCTTCTTATGAAACCGATTGGCGGAAATTAATTGCCCGAGATGATATTGATGCGGTGGACATTTGTACACCAAATGATACGCATGCTGAAATCGCGATTGCCGCTGCTGCCGCAGGAAAAATGATTTTATGCGAGAAACCCTTGTCTCGCACCTTAGCAGAAGGAGAGCAAATGGTTGCCGCGATTGAGAAAGCTGGCGTGGCGAATACCGTTTGGTATAATTACCGACGTTTACCTGCGGTTACCTTAGCTAAGCAAATCATCGATTCAGGAAAACTGGGACGCATATTTCACTACCGAGCTAATTTCCTTCAAGATTGGACCATTTCGCCTGATTTACCACAAGGAGGTGCTGGCACTTGGCGATTGGATGTGGATGCGGCCGGTTCTGGGGTGACGGGGGATTTATTAGCTCACTGTATTGACACGGCTATGTGGTTGAATGGCGGCATTACAGACGTGTCTGCGATGACCGAAACCTTTATTAAAGAACGGGTTCACGTTAGTAGTGGTGCCGTGAAAAAAGTAGGCATTGATGATGCCTGTATTTTCCATTGCCACTTTGACAATGGCTCTTTAGGCCTTTTTGAATCTACGCGGTATGCGCGTGGTCACAAGGCCCTATATACGTTTGAAATCAATGGGGAGCATGCTTCCTTGCGTTGGGATTTACATGATTTAAATCGCTTAGAAATGTTTGATCATGCAGATGATGGATTAACCCGGGGATGGAAAACCATATTGGTGACAGATGGCAATCAACCTTACATGGACAAATGGTGGGTTCCTGGTTTAATTATTGGGTATGAGCATAGTTTTGTTCATCAAGCGGCTGACTTTTTAAAAGCAATAGGAGAAAATAAGCCTTGTGCCCCTACATTTAGAGATGCATTACAGACACAAAGGGTCTGCGAAGCCGTGATCGAATCAGCCAATACAAAGTCTTGGAAAGATACACATGTTGAATGGCCCTGAGTACTCGCTGAGGGCTTTTCGACTTTTTCCCTAGTACCTATGAGAATTTTTGCCCACTTCTTGATGATCTTGTTATTGTCAAGCAGTTGTAAAAAAAAGGAGGCCGAGATCACACCATCGGTTCCTGATACGATGTATTTCCCATCTACTAATTCGTGGGAGACTATATCCATTTCTAGTTTAGGCTGGAATCAAAATGCAGTTCAGCCATTGAAAGATTTCCTGAATCAAAAAGGGACAAAATCATTTATGGTGCTTGTCAATGGGCGAATCGTAATGGAGGAATATTTTAATGGCCATAATGCTACAACAACCTGGGAGTGGAATAGTGCCGGGAAAACATTAGTCGCTTCTACTATCGGTATTGCACAACAGGAAAATCTTTTGAGTATTAATAAAAAAGTATCTG